>NZ_VJZE01000669.1 GCF_009377205.1 Streptomyces phyllanthi | reverse complement strand
GAGACAGGGTGTCGGGGGTACGGCCCAGGTCCAACAGGGGGGTTAGCCCCAGTGCCCGGGCACCCGCGGCTGCCTACCGTGAATGCCATGACCGGTAATGGCCCCCGTGACGCGGAACTGAACAAGGAACTCGCCGCCACGCTCCACGCACGCAGAGAGCTGGGCGACGAGTACGAGTCGGCGCTGGTCGAGTCGTTCCTGGAGAAGGTCGAAGAGCGCCTCGACAGCGCGGTGGACCGCCAGGTACGGCGCCGGCTCGCCGAACAGCGGATCGTCGTGGCCCGCGGAGACTCCCCCTCACCGCAGTCCACCGACTCCTGGGGCGAGCGCTTCGGCTTCGGGGTCGTCTCCCTGGTCCTCGCGATACCGCTCTCGGGCATCGGCGGCGGCGTCGCGGGGCTGCCCGGTCTCCTGGTCTCCTGGGTGGGCATCGTCGGCGTCAACGCGGCGTGGGCTCTGCGCAACAGCTCGCGTATAGGCCGCCGCAGGAACAGGCCGGACGACCCGGACTGGGAGGAGTGACGAGGTGCGGGTGTGGCGGGGACCGCCGCACCCCCGTGAACGGAGGGCGGGACGACGGCGGTCCCCGCGAGGGACGCGGGCCGGGTCAGGGCCGGGCTTGCGCGTCCATTGGCGTCCATGGAGGTCCGGGAGCCGCTCCGGAGGTCCTTGGCGCCGTTCGGTCGCCGACCGGAGCGGGGAGCCTCCCCCAGCGCTTAACGCCTGGGAGTTATCCCCACCGCCCTGCCGACAGCCACTAATGTGCCGGACCCGTGTTAAGCGAGTGCTGCGCGGACGTGACGCGCTCGTACCACTTCCGCGAAGTTCTACGCGGACGGACTCAGGCGGCGCGGACATTCCAGAACCACCCCGGCAGATCGCAGGAAACTCCGCTACCTCAACACGAAGTTCCGTCCCGCCAGGGCCTCCTGACGGGACGACTTACGGTTCCGCACGGGCAGCGCCCACGGCCTGCGGCAGCACAGGGACCGACGACTCAGCCCCTCATGCCTCGGCTCCCTCATGCCTCGGCTCCCTCATGCCTCCACCCCCTCATGCCCCTTGCCCCCTCACGCTCCCTTGGCGAGGAAGGCGAGCAGGTCCTGGCGGCTCACGACGCCGGTCGGCTTGCCCTCCACGAGGACGATCGCCGCGTCGGCGGAGCCCAGTACGGACATCAGGTCCGCCACCGGCTCCCCGGAGCCGACCTGCGGCAGCGGGGCGGACATGTGCTTCTCCAGCGGGTCGTCGAGTGAGGCCCGCTTCGTGAACAGCGCGTCGAGCAGCTCCCGTTCGACGACGGAGCCCACGACCTCCGCGGCCATCACGTCCGGGTGCCCGGCCCCCGGCTTCACGATCGGCATCTGCGAGACGCCGTACTCCCGCAGCACCTCGATGGCCTCACCGACCGTCTCGTCCGGGTGCATGTGGACGAGCGAGGGGATGGAGCCGCCCTCCTTGTAGTTCAGGACGTCATTGACCCGCGCGCTCGGCCCCTCGTCCTCCAGGAACCCGTAGTCCGCCATCCACTCGTCGTTGAAGATCTTGCTGAGGTACCCGCGCCCGCTGTCGGGCAGCAGCACGACCACCACGTCGTCCGGCCCGAGCCGCTCGGCGACCTTCAGCGCGGCCACGACGGCCATCCCGCAGGAGCCACCCACCAGCAGCCCCTCCTCCTTCGCCAGCCGCCGGGTCATCTGGAAGGAGTCCTTGTCCGACACGGCGACGATCTCGTCGGCGACGGTCCGGTCGTACGCGGTCGGCCAGAAGTCCTCGCCGACGCCCTCCACCAGGTACGGCCGCCCGGAGCCGCCGGAGTACACGGACCCCTCGGGGTCGGCACCCACGACCTGGACCCGGCCGTCGCTCGCGTCCTTCAGGTACCGCCCGGTACCTGAGATGGTCCCGCCGGTCCCGACACCCGCGACGAAGTGCGTGATCCGGCCCTCTGTCTGCTCCCACAGCTCGGGACCGGTGGAGTGGTAATGGGACTCCGGGTTGTTGGGATTGGAGTACTGGTCCGGCTTCCACGCTCCCGGGGTCTCACGCACCAGCCGGTCGGAGACGTTGTAGTACGAGTCGGGGTGCTCGGGATCCACGGCGGTCGGGCAGACGACGACCTCGGCCCCGTAGGCGCGCAACACGTTGATCTTGTCGGTGCTCACCTTGTCGGGGCACACGAAGATGCACTTGTACCCCTTCTGCTGGGCCACGATGGCGAGCCCGACGCCCGTGTTGCCGCTGGTCGGCTCGACGATCGTGCCCCCCGGCTGCAGCTCGCCGCTCTTCTCCGCCGCCTCGATCATGCGCAGCGCGATGCGGTCCTTCACGGAACCGCCGGGGTTGAAGTACTCCACCTTGGCCAGGACGGTGGCCTGGATGCCCGTGGTCACGCTGTTGAGCCTCACCAGCGGGGTGTTGCCGACGAGGCTGATCATCGAGTCGTGGAAGTGCACCGTTGTCTCCGGAGCTGCAAAAAGAGTGGTTTTGATGGTGCAGCCAGCCTAAGCCCCCTCCCGGCCGTTCACGCTCGGTTGAGATTGACCGACGGGCTGTGCGGGGCAAGGAGTTGATGTAGGGCTACGAGGAGGTGGCGGCGACGCTATGACGAGCATGTCGAGGGCACGGGTGGCCCGGCGCATCGCTGCGGGCGCGGCATACGGCGGCGGTGGCATCGGACTACTGGGGGCGGCGGCCATGGGGCTGCTGCTGGCCGAGGTGCAGATGGCCAAGCGGCAGGTGGGCAACGGCAGCAGTCCGCATCCGCCGAGCGCGGAGGGCCTGTACGGACGCGCGTACGAGACTCCTGACGAACCCCCGCTCCTCCTCGTCATGCTCGGCGACTCCACGGCGGCCGGACAGGGCGTGCACCGGGCGCGGCAGACTCCGGGAGCGCTGCTGGCCTCGGGGCTCGCGGCGGTGGCGGAGCGGCCGGTGAGACTGCGCAACGTGGCGCTGCCCGGTGCCCAGTCGGACGACCTGGACCGCCAGGTCTCGGTGGTCCTCAAGGACGCGGACCACGTCCCCGACATCTGCGTGATCATGATCGGCGCGAACGACGTCACCAACCGGATGCCTCCGACCCGCTCGGTCCGCCATCTCTCGTCGGCGGTGCGTCGCCTGCGTACGGCGGGCGCGGAGGTGGTCGTGGGCACCTGTCCCGACCTCGGCACGATCGAGCCGGTCCAGCAGCCGTTGCGGTGGCTGGCCCGCAGGGCGTCGCGGCAGCTGGCCGCGGCCCAGACGATCGGCACGGTCGAGCAGGGCGGGCGAACCGTGTCGCTCGGCGATCTGCTGGGCCCGGAGTTCGCGGCGAACCCGCGCGAGCTGTTCGGCCCCGACAACTACCACCCCTCCGCCGAGGGGTACGCGACGGCGGCCATGGCGGTGCTGCCGACGGTGTGCGCCGCGCTGGGCCTCTGGCCGGCCGAGGAGGAGCGGCCGGACGTGTCCCGTCGCGAGGGCTTCCTGCCGGTGGCCCGGGCGGCCGCGGAGGCCGCGTCCGAGGCGGGCACGGAGGTCACGGCGGCGATGCCCACGGGGCCGCGGGGTCCGTGGGCCCTGCTCAAGCGCCGCCGCCGGCGGCGCGTCCCGGCGACGGACC
>NZ_VJZE01000668.1 GCF_009377205.1 Streptomyces phyllanthi | reverse complement strand
CCGCTGTCCGCACCCGATGGACGGGGTGCGGACAGCGGCGCGCGTCAGTACCTGCTGTGCCCAGGGGGCTGCTACTCCGTGGAGTCGCCCACCTGCTCCGTCACGTCGACCACCTTCCAGCGCTGGTTGGAGCCGGAGTTGGGCGTCCACATGGTGACGGCGGCGCCTTCGTTCGTGGCCTGGCCGCCGACTTCGAGGAGCCGTCCCGTGGCGGCGTTGACCAGGGTCCAGGTGCCGTCACCGGTGGTCGACATGATCCACTGGGTGGCCTCGTCGCGCTCGTCCTCGTCGGGCTCCAGCACCGGGGCGCCGTTACGGACGGCCAGCCGCTTGCCCTCGGCCGGGTTGGTGAAGACGTACCGGTCGAGGACCCCGGAGTCCTGGCGCACCGAGCGCAGCTGCCACTGCTGGCCTGCCGGAAGGTCGGCGGAGCCGGACCGGATGACCAGGTTGGTGCCGTTGTCGGCGACCGTGACGGCCTTGCCGCTCTGGACGCCGGTCAGGGTGTAGGTGTGGCCCTTGCGCAGCAGCGGGGCGTCCTTGGCGACGCCGGACACGCCCTTGACGACGAAGGACGTCACCGACTGGGCGGGCACGGTGAAGGTGGCCGAGCGGTCGCTGACCTTGATCGGGTCGTGCTTCTCCAGCTTGCCGTTCGCGTCGGTCACGACCGGGGTGACGGTCGCGTTCCGGCTGACCTCACGGAACTTGGACAGGTCGATCGTGACCACGCGGGACTCGGTGGTGCTGTTGACGTGGACGAGGGAGGCGCCCTTGCCGTTCCTCGTCACCGCGGCGGCGCTGGAGGTGTCGTTCACCTTGATCAGCCGGTCGCCGGGCTTGATGAAGTGGGTGAAGTTGCGGGCGGTGTCGAACTTGGTGTTCGTGTAGATCGGGCAGGTCTCCAGGGTGTCCTTCGAGGTGCAGCTGAACGGGAGCTGGATGCTGCCCCAGTTGCCGCCCTTGGCGGACTCCCCGCCCGGCTTCATGTTGTCGTAGTCCTCGACGGGCTGCCAGAACACCCAGGCGCGCGGCTCGAGTTCGCGCAGGTCGTCGACGATGCGCTGGGCGAGGCCGAGGCCCGGCCGCATGTCGGTGAAGCTCTGGCCGTCGCCCCAGTCGCCCTCGACCTCGCTCATCCAGAGCGGCTTGTCCTCGGCCTTGGAGATGTCGCGCACGGTGGTGCGCTGGCCGGTGCCGTAGGTGTGGACGTTCATCTGGTCGACGAGGTCGCGGGACTCCTGCGAGTAGCCGTTCCAGTTCGTCGCGAAGGTGCCGGGGTTGGTCTCGTCCATCGCGGAGATCTCGGCCTTGGTCCTCGCCTTCTTCAGGGCGGGGGCCAGGGCCTTGATGACCTTGTCCTGGAGCGCGGGGCTCATGTGGGCGCCCTCCTGGCGGCCGCCGACGGGCTCGCCGTCGGGGCCCAGGCGGGTGCTCCAGTAGTTGGTGTTGGGCTCGTTGAAGGGGTCGACGGTGTCGACCTTGATGTCCTCGGCCCTCTCCAGCCGTCGGGTCGCCTCCGCCATGTAGGCGGCGAAGTCGTCGACGGACTCGGTCTTGAGCTGGTCGTCGGTGGCGTTGAAGCCGCCGGAGACGTAGCCGCTGACCGTCATGAACCACGGCGGGGAGTTGCTGAAGGTCTCCCAGTGGTCGATGTCGTCCTTGATGCGGTCGACCCACCAGCGCTGGGTGAGGTCGGCGTCCTTGTTCCAGTCGGCCGGGTCGTCGGCGCTCCACCAGTCGGTGTCCTCGCGGGTGGTGCCCGCGGGGGCCTTCCACCAGCCCTCGACCGCTCCGCCGGCGCGCAGGTAGTCCTTGACGTCGGGGGCGTTGCCGCCGCCGATGTTGTAGCGGGCGATGTTGAGGGCGAGGCCGTCGTCGTCGAAGAGCAGTTTCGCGAGTTTCTCGCGTATCTGTTTCGGATAGTCGCCGGTGGCGTTGGCGAACCAGACGAGGCTGGTGCCCCAGCCCTCGAACTTCTCCTGCTTGTACGAGGGGTCGGGCTGGACGGTGACGGAGGCGGTGGCCGCCGTCGTCTGCGCCTGGAGCGGTGGGGCGGTGACCAGGGCGGCCCCGGTGGCCAGGGCGGTGATGCCGGCGGCTCCGAGGAGCCGTCTGTTGCGGGGGGTGCGGCGTGCCATCGTGCGCTCCCAACTGAGGTGTGGTCGCTGGTGTGGACCCTCCCGCCGTGGGGACGGGAGGGGATGGCCCCCGAACGGGTGCGGAGCCGCTCGGGGAATGGAGCGGTGTGGGGGGTCAGGTGGCGGGCTGCCGCAGTACGGCGACGTCCCGGGGGTGCAGTACGAGGGCGCCGTCGGCGTCGGTGGCGCCGAGCAGGACGTCTCCGGTGAGACCGGTCAGCGGCACGGCCTGGTCGGTCCGGTTGACCAGGAAGCGGAACCGGCCCCCGGGGCCACTGCGCACGGTCTGCTCGACCGACCCGCGTGCTTCGGCGGGCAGTTCGCTCTCGACACCGGCGGGGCCGAGCAGCCTCGGCAGCAGTGCGGCGAGCCCTTCAGCGCCGAGCCGCGTGGAGACGTAGGCGGCCGATCCGCTGCCCGTGGGCCGCCGGGTGACGGCGGGGCGCCCGGCCTGCCCTCCGGTGCGGTAGTGGGACAGGACCTCCGTCTCCGGGGCGGTCACGGTGATCCGGTCGGTCCACAGGGTGCCGGTGGTGGAGTCGTCCAGTTCGACGGTGTCCCCGGCGAGCAGCGGGCCGAACTCCTCGATGCGGATGCCGAGGAGGTCGCGCAGGGCGCCCGGGTAGCCGCCGAGCCAGATGTGGTCGTTCTCGTCGACGATCCCGGAGAAGTACGTGGTGACGAGGTGGCCGCCGTTCTCGGCGTACCGCGTGAGCTCCTTGGCGAGGTCGGCGGGGACGACGTGGAGCACGGGCGCGATCAGCACCCGGTGGCGGTCCAGGTCGGCGCGGGTGGTGACGACGTCGGCGCGGATACCGAGGGCGAGGAGCGCGGAGTACCAGTCGAGCGCTTCCTGGCGGTAGTCGAGCAGGGAGGTGGGGTGGGAGTCCTGCTCGCTCGCCCACCACGAATCCCAGTCGAAGACGATGCCCACGGGGGCGGGCTCGCGCTCGCTCCCGGCGACGGGGGCGAGGGTCTTCAGGGTGTCGCCGAGGGCCACGACCGCGCGGAACAGGTCGCTGTCCTCTCCGGCGTGCGGGACCATCGCCGAGTGGTACTTCTCGGCGCCGGCGGCCGACTGCCGCCACTGGAAGTAGCAGACGGCGTCGGCGCCGTGCGCGACGTGCAGCAGTGAGTCGCGGGCCAGTTCACCGGGGCGCTTGGCCACGTTGACGGGCTGCCAGTTGACCGCGCTGGTGGAGTGCTCCATCAGGAACCAGGGCCGTCCGCCGGCGATACCGCTGGTGAGGTTGGCGGAGAAGGACAGCTCGTCGCGGTCCTGGGGGCCGGGGTGGACGTAGTGGTCGTTGGAGACGAAGTCGATCTCGCCCGCCCAGTCCGGGTAGTTCATGCCCTTGGTGCCGCCCATCACCATGAAGTTGGTGGTGATCGGCACGTCGGGGGTGATCCGCCGGAGGATGTCCCGCTCCGCGCGCAGGTACTCCTTCAGCGCGTTTGACGAGAAGCGCTTGAAGTCCAGCTGCTGGGTGGGGTTGGGG
>NZ_VJZE01000667.1 GCF_009377205.1 Streptomyces phyllanthi | reverse complement strand
CCCCTGATGCGCCACCCCGACCTGCGCACCGAAATCCTCCCCGTGCCGCCGGGACCGCTGCTCGGGGCCGACACCACAGCCGCCTACCCCACCACCGACGTCACTCTGACTCCCGGCACCGTCCTCGCGTTCTACACCGACGGACTCATCGAGGCCCCCGGAACCCACCACGACCACAACCTCACCGCACTCGTCGAAGCCCTCTCCCACGCCGGCCACCAGCTCCAGGACATCGCCGACACACTGATCGACCAAGCCCAGCCACCCGGTAACCGCACCGACGACACCGCTCTGTTGCTGCTGCACATCGAGCCCCGCCCCCGCACAAACACCTGAAACCCGCCGGCTCCCGGACCGATCGCACCTCCGACCAGTTCGGCGGAGGGCGCCGCGCCCGCGGTCGTTGTCCTGCACAGCCGCCACTCCAGGCGAACCCGCCGTGAGCGGAAGGGTCACTGTGATCGCACGGCCGCATGCCCTCGCCCGCCGGCTCTCGGACAGGCACGTCATCACTCATGACAGCCACACTGCCACCCGACCACCTCGACCAAAGACATAGGGGCCCCCGTCATAGCCGTCGCACCTGCAGGGACAGCAGCCCGGAGGGCGGCACGGCCAGCTTCACCGGGCCGCCGCCGGCGGTGTCGAGGCTGTGCTCGCCCGCCACCTCGCCGGTCACGTCGTACGCCGTGCACCGCACATCGTGCGGCCCCCCGTCGGCAAGGTCGAGGACGAGCGCGTCGGCGGCCGTGGCGTTGACGATGTCGACCGTACGGCGCCCGGCCAGGTCCAGCGGCACGGTCCGCTCGGCGTGCACGACGATGGCCTCGCTCTCCGCTGTCGCGGCCCGCACCAGGGGGTACAGCTCATCGGGCCGTCCCGGTTCGAGCTCCCCGTCGACGAGCAGCGGCCGCAGCCTGGCCCACTGCGCGAGCCAGAACTCCAGCGCCTTGTAGTGAGGTTGACTCAACTCACCCAGTTTGCAGGAGAGTTGCGGGGTGGCGTGAAGGACGGCGAGGAGCTGGCGCAGGGCAGCCCGCGGAGTGTGGTCCGGGTCCCACATCAGCATGTCGGAGTGGACGGCGCCGCCGCAGCGCAGCAGCCCGGCGTCCACGGTGCGGACACGGTTGGCGACGGCGTCGGCCGGGCAGTCGGTGGCCCGCAGCAGATTCCCGTACGCGGCCATGCCGTGCCCCAGGTAGGGCTGGCGCAACTCGATGAGGGGCGTGGTGCGGCACAGCGGGGTGAGGGCGTCGCGGATCTCGCCGAGCAGCAGGTCCATGGCGGCGCTGACGTCGCCACGCCCGTCGGCGGCGTAGACCATGGCGTCGTCGAGGAAGTCGAGTTTGAGGCCGTCGAGTCCGTGGTCGCCGACGAGCCGCGCGCAGGTGGCTACCGCGTGGGCGCGCACCCGGGGGTCGCGGGGGTCGAGGACGTGGGCGCCGGGCGCGGTGGGGCTGGGCAGCACGGCGAGCGGGGCAAGATCGGGCCACAGGGGCGAATCGGGTCCGGCCAGCAGGGGGGCCACCCAGGCGATGTACGCCATGCCGAGTCCGCGCACCTCGGCGACGTGCGCGGACAGGTCGGGGAACTTCTCCGTGTCGGTCTGCCAGTCCCCCGCCCAGGCGTAGCCGCGGCTGCGTCCGCCGCGCTGCCAGCCGTCGTCGAGGATGAGCAGTTCGCAGCCGAGCCGGGCCGCGAGCCGCGCCTCGTGGGCGACGGCGTCGGCCGTGACGTCCTGCCCGAGCGCGTACCAGGTGGAGTAGGCGGGACCGCGACCCGCCGGGGGCAGGCCGAGCGGCGGCCGCGCGGCGGTGGCGGTGAGCCGGGCGCGCAGGCGGCGCAGGGCGGTGGCGGGGCTCGGTGCGCGCGGTGCGAGGAACAGGGTGTACGGGCCGGTGGGCGCGATCAGTTCGAGGTGGACGACGAACCGCTTGCCGGCCTCGGAGACGCCGTGGACCAGTCGGGCAGGGGTGACGGGGTCCTGAGCGGCGAAGGCCAGCAGCGTCGCACCGTCGGAGGCGTAGAGGCAGCCGGCGGGTGCGCCGCGTACGAGGGAGGTGGTCACGGGGGCGGACCAGTCGGGCGGCAGGGTGCGCGCCCAGCCACAGGTGGGATGCCAGTAGCCGACGGCGTCCCGCAGGGGGACCGCGAAGCGGATCTCCAGGGCCGCTCCCGCGGGTGCGGTCACGGACAGGGTGAGCACGCCGTCGGACCGTTGCCGTACGTGGGGGCGTACGGGTCTGCCGTCGGCGAGGACCGCGAGGGTGACGTCGTCGAGGAGGGGGGTCGTCGCCGCGGGCGGGCGCTCGGCGGTGGTCACCGCACCGGTGGTCACGGGTTCGGGCTCCTGGGGCTTCGATGGGGCACGGGGGTCGGGTGTGAGGTGGTCGCGGACCGTGGCGTCGCGTCCACCATGGCGGGACCGCGCAGGTCGTCGTGGCTGTCGCCCCGCGGGGCCGCGCCGGTGTGCAGGGCGGTGAGGAGGTCGTCGAGCGCCTCGGCGAGGCCTGGGAACCCGGTGCCGGACGCCGGGTGTTCGATCTGTGGGAGTGGCTTTCCGGCCAGGGCGAGAGCGCGGTCCGCGGCCGCGGCCAGGCGGCGTGCCCGGTCCAGGTCCGCCGCCATGGGTTCCTCGGACGGCACCGGCAGGCCGCGTTCGAGGGCGGCGAGCGAAGTGGCCGAGGGGGCTTCCGGAACCGTGCAGTTGGCCAGTGTGCCGGGGCGCAGGCGGTCCGGGACGTACGGCGGTGGGTCTCCGGTCACGATGCCGCGCAGCGCCTTTGCGCGGGCCCGAGCACGGGCGTGCGGGTCGTCCGTGTCGGCCCGGCCGACGACCGTGACGCGCGCGTCGTCCGCCAGGACCCGCGCGCAGGGGGCCGGTCGGCAGGGAAGGTGGCCCATGGTCATCCCGTCGTCCATGGTGATCCCGTAGGCCGTGGTCATCCCGTCGTCCGTGGTCATCCCTTCGTGGCCCCGCCGGTCAGCCCCTTCACGAACTGCTTCTGCAGCGCGAGGTAGAGCACGAGGACGGGCAGCGTGGCGAGGAACATGAGCCCGAAGACGGTGCCGAAGTCGGCCTGGTACTGGCCGATGGCGCGGTAGATACCGGTGGTCACGGTCGTGCCGGAGCCGGGTCCGAGGATGATCAGCGGGTTGAGGAAGTCGTTCCAGATCCAGACGCCGAAGAAGATGACGCAGCTGGCGGTGGCGGGTCTCAGCAGCGGGAAGACGACCTGCCAGAACGTGCGGAACCAGCCCGCCCCGTCGATCGCCGCGGCCTGCTCCAGTTCAACCGGGACGCCCTTGACGAACCCGGCGAAGACGAACACCCCGAAGGGCACGTAGTAGCCGACGTTGAACAGGACGAGGCCGTGCACGGTGGCCATCAGGTCGAAGGTGCGCAGCACCTGGGTGACCGGCAGCAGGATCACCTGCGGCGGGATCATCAGGCCCGACAGCAGCACGAGCGTGGCCACGCGGCCCCAGCGCGAGGAGGTCCGGGCCAGGTAGTGGCCGAGCATCGCGGAGAGCACGGTGAGAACGGCCACGGACAGGGTGGTGACGATCAGGCTGTTGGTGAGGGAGACCCAGAAGAGGTTGTCGGGCCGGGTCACGACGGACGTCAGGTTGTCCAGGGTGGGCGGGAG
>NZ_VJZE01000666.1 GCF_009377205.1 Streptomyces phyllanthi | reverse complement strand
ACGGCGAGCAGCGGTAGCCCGGGGGCGCGGCGCGCCGCCGGCCGTTGACCGGCGGGGAACCGGAAATCGGTGGCGGTCTCGCGCGGGGGCATGACCGAGAGGGCGGGATATCCGTGCTCCGGCGGTCTGGCACCGGGGGAGGGAACGGTACGTTCAGCGGTCACGAGCGGATGGACTCCCTGCACTCGGTGTGGTCCGCGCGGTGGGCCACCGTGCGCCCGGCGCCGAGGAGTTCGCGGTAGAGGGCCGCGACCGCCTCGGCCGAGTGCCGCACGTCGTGCGCGGTCAGTACGTGGTCGCGCCCCTGGTGGCCGAGGGATTCGCGCAGCAGTGGATCGAGCAGCGCCCGGACGAGCGCGTCGGCCAGCGGGCCGGGCCGGCCCGCCGGCACCAGACAGTGCGCCCGGTGGCCGGGCGGCAGACTCTCGCGTGCCCCGGCCACATCCGTGACCACCACGGGACGCCCGCAGGCCATGGCCTCGAGCGGGGCCAGCGCCATGCCCTCCCAGCGGGACGGCAGCACCACCAGGTCGGCGGCCTGGTACCAGGGGACGGCGTCGGCGACGGCCCCGGGGAACAGCACGCCCTCGGGCGCGAGCCGCCGCAGCCGCCGCTCCTGCGGACCGTCCCCGACCAGCGCCAGCCGGGCCCCGGGCACCCGCCGCAGCACCGAGGGCCATGCCTTGAGCAGTACGTCCTGCCCCTTCTGCCGGCACAGGCGCCCCACGCAGACCGTCAGCGGAGCGACCGGATCGAGGCCGGAGAGCGGTGCGAGGGAGGCGCGTACGGCGGTCACGGGGGCGGGGCGGAAGCGCTCCGGGTCGATCCCGTTGGGGATCACCTGCCAGTGGGCGCGCACCCCTGCGCGTACTCCTGTCTCGCGCTCCGCCTCGCTGACGCACACCACACGGGCGGCCCACCGCGCCCCCCACCGCTCCCATGCCAGGGCCATCGCCGCCGTGACCCCGCCGACCGCCTCGAACGACCAGGCGTGCGGCTGGAACACCGTCGGGATCCGCCCCCGTACCGCCAGGCGGGAGGCGAGCCCTGCCTTGGCGCTGTGGGCGTGCAGGACATCGGGCTCGACTTCCTCGAGGACGCGCGCGAGCCGGCGCACCTCACCGGGAAGCGACGGGCCCGGAGACCGTGTGGCGGGCCAGTCCCGTACGTCCGCGCCGAGCTCCCACAGCGTCTGCTGCAGGCCGCTCTCGGGGCAGGCGACGACGACGTGGAAACCGGCCGCGCGCTGCGCACGCACCAGTTCGGCGACCACGCGTGCGACGCCGCCGTCCACGGGCTGGGTGACATGGAGGACGCGGGGCGCGGCCCCCTGCCGCGTCATGCCGCGCCAGGATCCGAAGGGCTGACTGGCCATCACCGGGCTTGCCCTTTCATGAGGAACATCACGTTTTGCTTGGTTCGCGACGCGACTCTATACTCATATGTCGCTTTTATCGGGTAAGACCGACAAGTGTGTTGGCTGGCCGGACTGCGGGTCGCGTGTCGCCAAAGTGCCTGGCCCGGCTCCCTGTTGCCGCCGTCGTGGCGGGCCGTCGCGTCGCTTCGCGGGGGCGGGTTTCGTCGGTGTCGCCGCCCGGCCGTCGAGGCCGTCGCCGCCGGTGCCGACTTCCCGGGTGGCCCATCAGGCCGTGTCGTGCGGGGTTCGTTTCCGTCCCGCCCGGTGCAGCCGGAGCGCTGTCGCGGGTTTGCGCCGAACGGAGGCGGAGCGGCCGTGGAGTCCGGCAGGGTTTCTCACCAGGGATGACGCCCCGCCGTGCGCGCCAGTCCCGCTACTCGGAGTGTCCGCTCGGTTGCGGAGTGAAGTCACCGATTTCACGGTGGACGCAAGAACCCTGACGCACCACCGTTCGAAAGGAACCTTCATGCCTGCTTTCCCGGCACGGCGCATCGCGTCCTCCGCGCTCTGCGTCACGCTTCTCTTCGGCGTCACGGCCCCCGTCGCACTGGCGGCCGACACGGCGCGGGAGCGCACCCGCGGCGCGTCCGCCGCCAGTGCGGACGCCACCCTGGTCCAGGTCATGTCGCTGCACAGGCTCGGTGAAGTGATCACCGAGGTCACCGATCTGGCGGAGGCGGCGCTCAGTGCGGACAGCGGCCAGCTCACCGCCGCGGAGGCGACCAAGCTGGGTGACGAGGCCAAGGCCGCCATCGCCAGGGTCGGCGGCGCGTTTTCGATGACTCCGGCGACTTCGACGACCCCGAATGTCCCGGCGTCTCCTGCCGCTCCGATGGTGCCTGCCGCGCCTTCGGTACCGGCTGCGCCCTCGGTGCCGGCTGCTCCCTCGGTACCGGCCGCGCCTTCCGTGCCGGCTGCGCCTTCGGTACCGGTCGTGCCTGCCGCGCCTTCGGTGCAGGCCGTCCCCTCCGTGCCGGCCGCTCCCTCGAAGCCGGACGCTCCGTCGGCGTCGACGAGTCCGGCCGCCGTGCCGCCGGCGTCGGCGGGGGCCGCGGCGCGTGCCGAGCGTAAGGCGCCCGCCGACCTGCTCGCCGAGCTGCAGAAGGCCGTGGAGGCCCTGCTCCAGGCGGCCACCTCCGGTAACCCGGCCGATGTCCTTCCTCAGGTCGAGAAGCTGGTGACGGCACTCCTGGACGCCGTCAAGGGCGCTCTGGGCGGCCTCGGTGGCGGGACGCTCCCCGGGCTGCCGCTGCGCTCCTGAAGACGGGGGGCTGTGTCTGGAGCTGTGCCTGAGGCGAAGCAGGCGCAGCTCGGCCGCTGACGTCGTACCGGCCCCGCGGTGGGTCGGTACGGCGCTTCGGCGCGACGCCGGTCATTCGGGTGAGGTTTCGCATTGGATGTCGGAATTTTCAGCGTTCGGGGTTTCTGCGGCGTCCGGGGCTCGTTGGGGGCGGTGAAGCAATTCCCCGTGGTGACTCTTCGAGTTGCCGAAGAAAGGAACACGATGAAGTCTCTGAAGGCTGCCGCCGTCGTCGTCGGCTCCGTGGTCGTGACCGGTGTCGCCGCCCCCGCTGCCGCCGCCGACACCCCGGGGGGCAAGTCCGGCCTCCTCACGGGAGTCGTGAAGTCGCTCTCCAAGAGCGGCCCCCTCAAGCTGCTGCAGCAGAAGCCGCAGGCCCCCGGGACGCCGCAGCGGGGTTCCGCGCCCAGCGCCCCCAACGGTGCCAGGGGCCCCGCCGGCCAGCAGGGAGGCAACGCTCTGCTCGGTGGGCTCCCCCTGCAGCGGGGCTGAGCGGTTCGGGCGCTTTTTTCGTCTCAGGCTTTCGCTCGGACTGTCATCGGGGACCTTCACCCCGGGCTTTGTGCCGGACTTCGTGCCCGGCTCGTGTCTCAGGCGCCTGTGGACGCTCCGGGGCCGATTCCGCCGCGTGCGGGGTCGGCCCCTGAAGCGTGCGGTAGGGCGGATGAGCCGCTTCCGTGCGTGCCCGCGGCGCAGCCACCGCTCCCGGACGAGCACGGTGCCCCTTCCCGTACGAGGAGGAGACAGACGTTGCCAACCAACACACCACCCGAGTCCTCACCACCGCACCCGGCGGACCCCACGAGAGCCGAGCAGGGTGCCCTGGCGTTCCCCGCCGATGTCCCGTCACCGTCACCATCCCCGTCACCGTCCCCGTCGTCATCCGCCGGCGGTCCTCCGGGGTCCGCGGGACGGCGGCGGGTGCTGCGGGGGC
>NZ_VJZE01000665.1 GCF_009377205.1 Streptomyces phyllanthi | reverse complement strand
ACACCGACGACCGTGCGGAGCGGCCCCGCCCAGCCGGGTGCCGACACCGCGGCCGTGGCCCGCGACTGGGACATACCCGGTCTCCTGAAGGACGACGGCTGACACCCGTTCCGCCTCGCCCCCAGCCTCCCGACCCCGCTCGTCACGTGAAAGGCCAGATCCGTGAGCACCGAAGCGTATGTGTACGACGCGATCCGCACCCCGCGCGGACGCGGCAAGGCGAACGGCGCCCTGCACGGCACCAAACCGATCGACCTCGTGGTCGGGCTGATCCACGAGGTCCGGCGGCGCTTCCCCGGGCTCGACCCCGCCGCCGTCGACGACGTCGTCCTCGGGGTCGTCGGACCCGTGGGCGACCAGGGTTCCGACATCGCCCGTATCGCCGCGATCGCCGCCGGACTGCCGGACACGGTGGCCGGCGTCCAGGAGAACCGCTTCTGCGCCTCGGGCCTCGAAGCCGTCAACCTGGCCGCCGCGAAGGTCCGTTCGGGCTGGGAGGACCTGGTGCTCGCGGGCGGCGTCGAATCGATGTCGCGGGTACCGATGGCCTCCGACGGGGGCGCCTGGTTCAACGACCCGATGACCAACCTGGCCGTCAACTTCGTACCGCAGGGCATCGGCGCGGACCTCATCGCCACGATCGAGGGCTTCTCACGGCGGGACGTCGACGAGTACGCGGCGCTGTCGCAGGAGCGGGCGGCAGCGGCCTGGAAGGACGGCCGGTTCGACCGGTCCGTGGTCCCGGTGAGGGACCGCAGCGGACTGGTGATCCTCGACCACGACGAGCACATGCGCCCCGGCACCACCGCGGACTCGCTCGCGGGGCTCAAGCCGTCCTTCGCGGACATCGGGGAGCTGGGCGGCTTCGACGCGGTGGCACTGCAGAAGTACCACTGGGTCGAGGAGATCGACCACGTCCACCACGCGGGCAACTCGTCCGGGATCGTGGACGGGGCGGCGCTGGTGGCGATCGGCTCCCAGCAGGTCGGCGAGCGGTACGGTCTGACCCCGCGCGCGCGGATCGTGTCCGCGGCCGTCTCCGGCTCCGAGCCCACGATCATGCTCACCGGCCCCGCGCCCGCGACCCGCAAGGCCCTCGCCAAGGCCGGGCTGACCATCGACGACATCGACCTCGTCGAGATCAACGAGGCCTTCGCGGCCGTGGTGCTCCGCTTCGCGAAGGACATGGGGATCGGGCTGGACAAGGTCAACGTCAACGGGGGCGCGATCGCGCTGGGGCACCCGCTGGGCGCGACGGGCGCGATGATCCTGGGCACGCTGGTGGACGAACTGGAACGGCAGGACAAGCGGTACGGGCTGGCCACGCTGTGTGTGGGCGGGGGCATGGGCATCGCGACGATCATCGAGCGCCTGTAACCCCCAGCGGACCACCCGACGGCAACGGAGACCTCACATGACGAACAGCAGCACCACCATCCGCTGGGAACAGGACGACACCGGAGTCGTCACGCTCGTCCTCGACGACCCCCACCAGTCCGCCAACACCATGAACCAGGCGTTCCGGGCCTCCGTCAAGGCGATCGCCGACCGGGCGGAGGCGGAGAAGGACTCTATCCGCGGGATCATCTACACCTCCGCCAAGAAGACGTTCTTCGCGGGCGGCGACCTCAAGGACATGATCCAGGCCGGCCCGGAGCACGCCCAGCACGCGTTCGACACGGGCATGGACATCAAGAACTCCCTGCGCCGTATCGAGACGCTCGGCAAGCCGGTCGTCGCGGCCGTCAACGGCGCGGCCCTCGGCGGGGGCTACGAGATCGCGCTCGCCAGCCACCACCGTGTCGCCCTCGACGCGCCCGGCTCCAAGATCGGCCTCCCGGAGGTCACCCTGGGCCTCCTGCCGGCCGGTGGCGGTGTCACCCGCACCGTACGGCTGATGGGCATCGCGGACGCCCTCCTCAAGGTCCTCCTCCGGGGCACCCAGTACAGCCCCCGGCGGGCCCTGGAGAACGGCCTCGTCGACGAAGTGGCCGCCACCCCAGAGGAGATGCTCGCCAAGGCCCGCGCCTTCATCGACGCCAACCCGGAGTCGCACCAGCCCTGGGACAAGCTCGGCTACCGGATCCCCGGCGGCACCCCGGCCAACCCGAAGTTCGCGGCGAACCTGCCCGCGTTCCCGGCCGGCCTCAAGAAGCAGCTGAACGGCGCGCCCTACCCGGCGCCGCGCAACATCCTCGCGGCCGCCGTCGAGGGTTCCCAGGTCGACTTCGAGACCGCGCTGACCATCGAGGCCCGCTACTTCACCGAGCTGGTCACCGGGCAGACCGCGAAGAACATGATCCAGGCGTTCTTCTTCGACCTCCAGGCGGTCAACTCCGGCGCCAACCGCCCTCAAGGCATCGAGCCCCGCCAGGTCCGCAGGGTCGCCGTTCTGGGCGCCGGGATGATGGGCGCGGGCATCGCGTACTCGTGCGCCCGGGCGGGCATCGAGGTCGTCCTGAAGGACGTGTCGGCGGAGGCGGCGGCCAAGGGCAAGGGCTACTCCGAGAAGCTCTGCGCCAAGGCGGTCTCCAGGGGCCGTACGACGCGGGAGAAGGCCGACGCGCTGCTCGCCCGCATCACGCCCACCGCCGAGGTGGCCGACCTCGCGGGCTGTGACGCCGTCATCGAGGCCGTCTTCGAGGACTCGGCGCTCAAGCACAAGGTGTTCCAGGAGGTCCAGGACGTCGTCGCGCCGGACGCGGTGCTGTGCTCCAACACCTCCACCCTGCCGATCACCGCGCTCGCCGAGGGCGTGGAGCGGCAGGAGGACTTCGTGGGGCTGCACTTCTTCTCCCCGGTCGACAAGATGCCGCTCGTCGAGATCATCAGGGGGAGGCGGACCGGTGACGAGGCCCTGGCCCGGGCCTTCGACCTCGTCCGGCAGATCAGGAAGACCCCGATCGTGGTCAACGACTCGCGGGGCTTCTTCACCTCCCGGGTGATCGGCCAGTTCATCAACGAGGGCGTCGCGATGGTCGGCGAGGGCATCGAGCCGGCGTCGGTCGAGCAGGCGGCGGGCCAGGCGGGCTATCCGGCGAAGGTCCTGTCCCTGATGGACGAGCTGACGCTCACGCTGCCGCGTAAGATCCGCGACGAGTCGAGGCGGGCGGTGGAGGAGGCTGGGGGCGTGTGGGCCCCCCACCCGGCGGAAGCGGTGATCGACCGCATGGTCGAGGAGTTCGGCCGCACCGGGCGCGGGGGAGGGGCGGGCTTCTACGACTACGCCCCCGACGGCAGCCGGGGGAAGCTGTGGCCGGGCCTGCGCGACCACTTCACTCAGCGGGGGTACCAGATCCCGTTCGAGGACATGAAGGAGCGGATGCTCTTCTCCGAGGCGCTGGACACGGTGCGGCTGATGGAGGAGGGCGTACTGACCTCGGTCGCCGACGCCAACATCGGCTCACTCCTCGGGATCGGCTTCCCCGGCTGGACCGGGGGTGTCCTGCAGTACATCAACGGCTACCGGGGCGGACTCCCCGGCTTCGTCGCCCGCGCGCGGGAACTGGCCGAACGGTACGGGGAGCGGTTCGCACCGCCCGCGTTGCTGGTGGAGAAGGCGGACCGGGGGGAGCGGTTCACGGACGCGTGACCGGACGCGTGACCCCTGGTGGCGGCGTGGGCTGTCCCGCCCCCGCCGCCACCAGGGGTC
>NZ_VJZE01000664.1 GCF_009377205.1 Streptomyces phyllanthi | reverse complement strand
GCTGACGGCGGAGCACGCGCCCGCGGAGCGGCGCGGGTTGTGGTCGAGCTTCCCGCAGATCGGCCCGGCGGTGGGGTTCCTGCTGGCCAACGGAGTGATGCTGGCGCTGTCGGCGACGCTGTCGGACGCGCAGTTCGCGGCCTGGGGGTGGCGGGTGCCGTTCTGGGCGGCGGGAGCACTGGCCGTGGCCGGGCTGTGGCTGCGGTCCTCGCTCACCGAGAGCCCCCAGTTCCTCGGCATCGACAAGCGGGCGCGCGTGCCGCTCGCCGAAGTGATGCGCGGCCACTGGCGGCTGGTGCTGCTGACGGCCGGGGCGCTGTCGGTCGGATACGCCGTGTTCTACGCGGTGACGACCTGGTCCCTCGCGTACGCCACCGAACAGCTCGGCGTGAGCCGCACCGTCATGCTGACCTGCATCATGGCCGCGGTCGTGGTGAAGGGCGCGCTGACGCCGGTGGCGGCGTTTCTCGGCGACCGCTTCGGCCGGCGGCCGCTGTGCCTGGTCGGCTGCGCGGCGTCCGCGCTCTGGATGTTCCCCATGGTCGCCCTGCTGGCCACCGGTGAGCCGCTGCTGATGTTTCTCGGCTTCCTGGTGGCGATGCTGGCGTTCATCACGATGTTCGCCGTGATCGGCGCGTATCTGCCGGAGCTGTACGAGCCCCGTGTGCGCTGCACGGGTGCGGCCGTGGGCTACAACCTGGGCGGGGTGCTCGGCGGTGCGCTGACCCCGATCGTGGCGACGGCCGTGGCCGAGGGCCAGCGGGTCCCCTGGGGCGTGGCCGCGTATCTGACGGGGATCGCTCTGTTGAGCCTGGGGTGCTTCGCGCTGTTGCCGGAGACACGACCGGTCCGGGTGATCGCGGCGGAGGCGACCACCGGGTGACGCGGGAGACAGCCACCGGCTTACACCGGGCCACCGCCCGGCCCGGGCCGGGCTGCCGCCGCGGAAGGCAACCATTGGCCGGCGCCCCATGGCCTCGACCGCCGTTGACCTCAACAGCTGTTGACCTCGACCGCCATTGACCTCGACCGCCGTTGGCCTCGACCGCCGACTGAGGTCTGACGCCGGAGGAGGAGAACCAGTCGGTCGTTGCGCCGACGGGCCCCGCACCTCTTTCGTGCGGGGCCCGTTCACGAGACGCGGCGGGCTGCTCGAGCTCGCGTGTCTTCGGCGCGTACCGGCTGTACCGGCCGTACCGGCTTCCTCTACGCCTGGGGCCGTCCCGCCTCGATGTTCTCCTTCGAGGCCACCTCGGTCTCCTTCTGCGCCGCCTCGGCCGCCGCCTGCTTCTTGGAGGCCATCAGGCTGGTGATCGTGGTGACGATCAGCACCGCGCAGATCACGCCGAGCGAGACCGGTATGGAGATCTCGGGGACGTGGACGCCGGACTCGTGCAGGGCGTGCAGTACCAGCTTGACGCCGATGAAGCCGAGGATCACCGACAGCCCGTAGGAGAGGTGGACCAGCTTCTTCAGCAGGCCGCCGATGAGGAAGTACAGCTGACGCAGGCCCATCAGCGCGAACGCGTTGGCCGTGAACACGATGTACGGGTCCTGGGTCAGGCCGAAGATCGCCGGGATCGAGTCGAGCGCGAAGAGCACGTCGGTCGTACCGATGGCGAGCATCACGACCAGCATCGGCGTCATGACGCGCTTGCCGTTCTGCTCGATCCACAGCTTGGTGCCGTGGTAGCGGTCGGCGACCCCGAAGCGGCGCTCGGCGGCCTTGAGCAGCTTGTTTTCCTCGTACTCCTCCTCGGGCTCGTCGGCCCGGGCCTCCTTGATCAGCTTCCAGGCGGTGTAGATCAGGAAGGCGCCGAAGATGTAGAACACCCAGGCGAAGCTGGAGATGATCGCGGCGCCCGCGGCGATGAAGATCGCGCGGAGCACCAGGGCTATCAGCACGCCGACGAGCAGCACCCGTTGCTGGTACTGCGAGGGCACCGAGAACTTCGCCATGATCAGGACGAAGACGAAGAGGTTGTCGACGCTCAGCGACTTCTCGGTGATGAAGCCGGCGAAGAACTCCCCGGCGGGCTGGCCGCCGGAGAAGACGAGCAGGCCGAGCCCGAAGAGCACGGCCAGGACGATCCAGACGACCGTCCAGATCCCGGCTTCCTTGATCGACACGTCATGGGGCTTGCGGCCGATGAAGAAATCGACCGCGATGAGGGCGGCAAGGCCCACGATGGTCAGGACCCACAGGGTCGTGGAAACTTCCACTGCGCCTCCGGCAGTACGTAACGGCAAATGTCAGCGTCGTCGCACCGGAGGTCTCTTCCACCCGGGACAGCCTGGCGCCCATAACGCCTGGTGCCGCATCGGGCCGACGCCCCGGGATCCGCCATTGGATCCGTACTGACGGGTGCGCCGCAGTAGGTAGGGAGTACTCCCCTCCGCACGGAAAGAGTACCCGAATCACCAAGGAAAGGTAAAGGAGTTAGCAAAAGAAGGGTCAAGTGCGCAGGTCAGAGGTTTTTGCTCGGACTTGGTGCGGAGTTCGGACGGTCAGCGGTTCCAGGAGCGGCGGGCCGTCGCGACCTGGGAGAGGACGCGCTGGATGACCTGGCTGCCGGGTGGGACGAGCCCGGGCTCGTACGTCCAGGCGTGCCCCACCCAGGGGTCGGCGAGGTGGTCGTCGGGCACCGGTGTGAGTCGCATCAGCGAACGCCAGAGCGGGTCGAGCAACGGCCCGTACGCGGCGGCGTCCTGACGGTCGGCCACCATCATCAGGTGCACGCCCACGGCGGGACCCTCGTCCGCCAGGTAGCGCAGCCGGGTCACGGCCCGGTCGTCGAAGCCGTGCGGGAAGTCGTTGACGATCAGCAGCTGTTCGGCCGTGTCCAGGCCCGGGGGCAGGGCGTCGGACGCGCCGCCGCGCACCGCCATCTGCACCAGGTCGACACGCTGGGTGAGCCGGGCCAGCACGTCGGTCACGCCCGCCGCGCCGGACGCGGGCGGGGAGGCGAGCACACCGGTCTGCACCAGTGGTGCGAACGAGGACGTGCCGCTGCCGGCCGGGTCGATGACGTGCACGGTGAACTCGCCCGGCGGGTACACCGCGAGAAGCCGCGCGGCGAGGGCCACCGCCGTGTCGAGGGCGAGGCGGCGCAGCTCGTCCGAGTCGGCGAGCGAGGCGTCGGAGGACCCGGAGCGGCCGCTGTCGATCCACAGGCCGCGCTCCAGTGGCAGCCTGACCAGCATCGGGATCCGCAGGTCCTCGGTCTCGGGCAGATGGAGGTCGCCCAGGCGCAGCGCCATGGGGATCTCCATCGGAACCTGGTAGCCGTGCCAGACGGGGTTGTCCCAGCGTGCGTATGCCGGGGGCAGCGCGGGCTCGACGACGTCCGCCTCGGCCCTGAGCTGGGCGAGATCGCGGTCGAGGGCCGCTCTGGCCTGGTCGACG
Organism: Streptomyces phyllanthi; assembly: GCF_009377205.1. Taxonomy (GTDB): domain Bacteria; phylum Actinomycetota; class Actinomycetes; order Streptomycetales; family Streptomycetaceae; genus Streptomyces; species Streptomyces phyllanthi. Next base: position 251 of record NZ_VJZE01000664.1, on the reverse strand, counting down.
AGCTGGGCGTGCTTGGCCCGGGCCGCCTCACGCGCGGCGTCGCCCTGCCCACCGATGCGGCTGCGCGGGTCGGACAGGACCTTGTCGAGCTCCTGCTCCATGCGCGAGTCGGCGAAGTCGACGGCGCTGCGGTACGCGGCCGCGGTGCGGGCCAGGTCCTCGAACATGCCCCACACCTGGTTGTAGAGCCGCTCGTCCATGGACCAGCCCGTCGCGTCACCGGCCACTGGCTGCGCGGGCTGTCCCGGCTG
>NZ_VJZE01000663.1 GCF_009377205.1 Streptomyces phyllanthi | reverse complement strand
GGCTTGGGCCGGTGGGGCTTCCGGGCGCGCCGGGGAGCCCCGCGCCCCTACTTGTCGATGTCCCCGACCACGAAGAACAGTGACCCCAGGATCGCCACCATGTCCGCGACCAGCGTCCCCGGCAGCAGCTCCACGAGCGCCTGGATGTTGTTGTAGGAGGCCGAGCGCAGCTTCAGCCGGTACGGGGTCTTCTCGCCCTTGCTGACGAGGTAGTAGCCGTTGATGCCGAGCGGGTTCTCGGTCCAGGCGTAGGTGTGGCCCTCGGGGGCCTTGAGGACCTTCGGGAGGCGCTGGTTGATCGGGCCGGGCGGCAGCCCGGCGAGCCGGTCGAGGCAGGCGTCGGCGAGGTCCAGCGAGTTGTGCGTCTGCTCCAGGAGGCACTCGAAGCGGGCCAGGCAGTCGCCCTCCGCGCGCGTGACGACCCTGAGTGTGTCCTGGAGTTCCCCGTACGCCAGATACGGCTCGTCCCGGCGCAGGTCGAAGTCCACCCCGGAGGCACGGGCGATGGGCCCGCTCACCCCGTACGCGTGCACCGTCTCCGGCGCGAGGACGCCCACGTCGCGCGTACGGCCCCGGAAGATCTCGTTGCCGAGCACCAGGTCGTCGAACACGTCCATCCGCGAGCGCACCGCGGCGACCGTCTCCCGCGCGCGGGAGGTCCATCCGGCCGGAAGGTCCTCCTTGAGGCCCCCGACCCGGTTGAACATGTAGTGCATCCGCCCGCCGGAGATCTCCTCCATGACGTTCTGGAGCTCCTCGCGCTCCCGGAACGCGTAGAAGACCGGGGTGATGCCACCGAGCTCCAGCGGATACGAGCCCAGGAACATCAGGTGGTTCAGCACCCGGTTCAGCTCCGCGAGCAGCGTGCGCGTCCACACCGCGCGCTCGGGCACCTCCATGCCGAGCATGCGCTCCACGGCGAGGACCACGCCCAGCTCGTTCGAGAAGGCGGAGAGCCAGTCGTGGCGGTTGGCCAGCATGATGATCTGGCGGTAGTCGCGCGCCTCGAAGAGCTTCTCCGCACCACGGTGCATGTAGCCGATGACCGGCTCGGCGTGCGTGATGCGCTCGCCGTCGAGGACCAGCCGCAGCCGCAGCACGCCGTGCGTGGACGGATGCTGTGGCCCGATGTTGAGCACCATGTCGGTGCTCTCGGCGGCGCCGCCGATGCCGACCGTGGTCTCCGTCGTAGGAGTCATGGGGACAGTCTCTCGTACGTACGCTGGCGAGATGGAGACGGGGACGTTGGACGACGCGGGACAGGGCGGGGAGCGCTCCGCCGAGCGCACGGCGGGTGAGCCGGGTGAGCCGGTCTGGATCGGGCTGCCGCCCGGGCTGTTGCGGATGCGTCGATTGTTGCTGGTGGTGTGGCTGGGATCGATGACCGTGGGTCTGGCCCTGCTGCTGGGGCTGCTCGCCGGTCCGGTCTGGGCGGCCCTCGCGCTGCCGCCGCTGGCTGTGCTGCTGTGGGGGTGGCCCATGCTGGGCCGCAACTGGCGCTCGTGGCGGTACGCCGAGCGCGCGGACGACCTGCTGATCAGCCGGGGCGTGCTGTGGCGCGAGGAGACCGTCGTGCCGTACGGGCGCATGCAGCTGGTGGAGGTGACCTCCGGGCCGGTCGAGCGGCACTTCGGGCTGGCGAGCGTGCAGCTCCACACGGCCGCGGCCGCCTCGGACGCGCGCATCCCGGGGCTCGACCCCGCGGAGGCGGAACGGCTGCGCGACCGGCTGACGCAGCTCGGCGAGGCTCGATCGGCGGGGCTGTGAGTACGCCGGGTACGTCACCGGGCGCGCCGGACGCGTCGCCGAACACGTCGGACGTGTCACTGGGGGCGTCCGAGGGGATACCGGGTGCCGCCTCCGAGGTGACCGAGCAACGGCTGCACCCCGTGACCCCGCTGCGGCGGGCCTGGGCGCCGGTCGCCGTGATCATCGGCTGGGCCCTGCACGACCCCAGCGGAACGCAGCGGCAGCTGAGCCGGCTGACCACCGACTCACTGCTGATAGGCCTCGCCGTACTCGTGCCGGCCGCCGCCCTGTACGGCTTCCTGACCTGGTGGTTCACCCACTTCGCGGTGACCGACGCAGAACTGCGCGTGCGTACCGGCCTGGTGTTCCGCCGGACCGCGCACATCCGGCTGGAACGCATCCAGGCCATCGATGTCACCCAGCCGCTGCTGGCCCGGATCGCGGGCGTCGCCAAGCTCAAACTCGACGTCGTCGGAACCGACAGCAAGGACGAACTGGCCTATCTGGGCGAGGCGCACGCCCGTGCCCTGCGGGCCGAACTCCTCGCCCGCGCGGCCGGTTTCGCCCCCGAGACCGCGCACGAGGTCGGCGAGGCCCCGGTACGCCGGCTGCTGCACGTCCCGGCGGGCATGCTCGCGGTGTCGCTGGTCCTCACCGGCGCGACCTGGGGAACGCTGGCCGCCGCCGTCGTCGTACCCCCGGTGCTGTGGTTCGCCACGCACAGCGTGTGGACGGTCCTCGCGACCGCGCTGCCGCTGCTCGGCGCGGCGGGCGCGAGCAGCGTGGGGCGGTTCGTCGGGGAGTACGACTGGACGGTGGGCGAGTCTCCGGACGGGCTGCGGATCGACCACGGCCTCCTCGACCGCGCCCACGAGACGGTGCCGCCCGGACGCGTGCAGAGCGTGCGGATCGTCGAACCGCTGCTGTGGCGGCGGCGCGGCTGGGTGCGGGTGGAACTGGACGTGGCGGGCTCCTCGAACTCCGTCCTGGTACCGGTCGCTCCACGCGCCGTGGCCGAGTCCGTGATCGAGCAGGTGCTGCCGGGAGTGACCGTGCCGCACGCGCTGGACCGTCCGCCGCGGCGGGCCGGCTGGTGCATGCCGTTCTGGTGGCGGGGGTACGGGCTCGCCGTCACCGACAGCGTGTTCGTGGCCCGGCACGGGCTGCTGCGGCGCAGGGTGTCCCTGGTGCCGCACGCGAAGGTGCAGAGCGTACGGCTGACACAGGGGCCGTGGGAGCGGTACAAGGGCCTCGCGGACGTGCGTGTGGACACCGGGGCCAACAAGACGGTGACCGCCCGGCTGCGGGACGCGGACGAGGCCGCTCTGCTGCTGGCGGCCCAGGCCGACCGGTCCCGTACCGGGCGCAGGGAGGCGCGGCCGGACCGGTGGATGGCGGAAAATCGACGGCCGGGAGCACGGAAGCCCGAGCCGGGCGGTCCCGGTGCCCCGGTGAACGTGTGAGGGGCGGCCGCGGTCCGGTGATCCGGTGCGGCCGCCCCTCGGGCAGGTGCCTCAGAACTTCACATGCCTCTGAACTTCATGTGCCTCTGAACTTCATGTGCCTCAGGACTTCAGGAGACCGCGCTCCGCAGTCCCTGTACGTCGATCTGTTCCGTCTCGTCGTGGGCCGTGAGGTCGATGACCTGGCCGATACCGCGCGCGTCCTCGTCCGCGGGCTTGAACCGGGCCTCGGACTCGGCCTTGTGCAGCGCGAGCGCCTCCTGGCCGACCACGTCCGCGAGGTCCTCGTTCTGTACGTCCTCGATGGCGGCCGCGCCCTTCTGCGTGCCGAAGAAGTCGAACCCGCCCTCGACGGCCGGGCGTCGGCGAGGGGCCGCCGGTACGACGGCCACGGCGGTCGGGATCGTGAAGTGACCGGAGGGCCGAGCCGGCAGCGCGGGACGCGGGGTGGCGGAGGCC
>NZ_VJZE01000662.1 GCF_009377205.1 Streptomyces phyllanthi | reverse complement strand
GCAAACACCCTCGCCGGCCCCGCGCCGCTCACGCCGACCGCCGGAACCCGATCGTGGGCGCCGCCCTCCGCAACGGCCACGCACCGACCCCTCGCTCCGGCAGCAGGCCCTCCAGAAACGCGTACCGCCGCAGCGCAGCCGGATCCTGCCCCTCCAGGGACTGCACCCGCCGCCACCACGCAGCGATCTCCGACCACCCGGGCGCCGACAAGGACCCCCCGAACTCCTGCACCGACAAGGCCGCGATCAGCCCGGCGAAGGCCAGCCGGTCCGCCAGCGGCCAGTCGGCGAGCGTACCGGTGACGAAACCGGCCACGAACACGTCCCCCGCCCCCGTCGGATCCAGCGCCTCGACAACGATCGCCGGCACCTCAGCCGTCTCACCGGTCCGCGCGTCCACGGCATACGCCCCCTCCGCCCCCAGCGTGACCACGGCCAGCGGCACCTGCTCGGTGAGCGCCCGCGCGGCCGCCCGCGGACAGCCCGCCCCGGTGTACCGCATCGCCTCCTCCGCATTGGGCAGAAACGCCTCGCAGTGCTCCAGATCGGCAAGCCCCGCCAGATCCCAGCGCCCGGTCTCGTCCCACCCGACATCGGCGAACACACGGGTGCCCTTGCTCGCCGCCTGGGCGATCCAGGGCGCACGCACACCAGGCGTCAGTGAGGCGACAGCCGCACGCGCATGCGGCGGACACTCCGGCGCGGGCTCCTCCGGAGGGGGCTCGTGACCATGGGACACCATGGTCCGCTCCCCCTCGTACGCCATGGAGACGGTGACCGGCGAGTGCCAGCCGGGGACCATACGGGACGGCGTCAGGTCGATCCCCTCACCCTGCGCCAGCGCGTCCCAGCAGTACTCCCCGTAGTGGTCGTCCCCGAAGGCCGCCGCGAGAGAGGTCCTCAGACCGAGACGGGCCAGCGCGGTGGCCATGTTCGCGACCCCGCCGGGGCTCGACCCCATTCCCCGCGCCCAGGACTCGGTACCGCGCACCGGCGCCGAGTCGAGCCCGGTGAAGATGATGTCGAGGAAGACGGTCCCGGTCAGATACACGTCCCAGGGCGGATCACCCTCGGCACGCAGACCGGCGAGGGGATCCCACCCGTCCGAGCTCGACCGGGGGCCCGGCCGGGGGTGGGTCTGGTGCCGGAGGTGCGGACGCTCTCCCTCGAACGCGGTCACGGTGTGCTCCCTGGCATGGTGCGGATCTGGCCAGTGTGCACCAAACGCCCTGTGGGGCGGCGCCGGTCGGGCCGGAGCCACCCCACAGGGGCACGACCACGGCCACGGCCCCGGACGACCGCCCCGGAACTACCAGCGCGGAACGGCCGGAGCGACCCACCCGGGGTCGGCGACCCGCATGGCCGCCGCGTCGTCCCGGTCCCGCAGCGACCCGTCGTCGTCCAGCCACCGCCGATGGAGGAACTCCAGCCTGGCCCGGTCCACTTCGACACCGAGGCCGGGCGCGTCGGACACGGCGACCTTGCCGCCCTCGAACGCGAGCCGCCGGGTGAGCACGTCCTCGGACTGCCACGGATAGTGGGAGTCACAGGCGTGGTGGAGGTCCGGGACGGTCGACGCGACATGGGTCATCGCGGCCAGTGAGATCCCGAGGTGGGTGTTGGAGTGCATGGACACCCCGACCCCGAAGGTGCGGCAGACGGCGGCGAGTTGCTGGGTGTTCCGCAGCCCGCCCCAGTAGTGGTGGTCGGACAGGACGACCTGGACGGCGTCCCGTGCGAACGCCTCCTTGATCTCCGCGAACGTCGTCACGCACATGTTGGTGGCGAGCGGCACGTCGGTACGCAGCGAGACGTCGGCCATCGCCGCCGTGCCTAGCGCCGGGTCCTCCAGGTACTCCAGTACGTCGCTCAGCGCGTCCGCGACCTTGAGCGACGTCTCCACGGACCAGGCCCCGTTGGGATCGAGCCGCAGCGGGTGCCCGGGGAAGGCCTCGGCCAGCGCCCGTACGGCGGCGATCTCCTCATCGGGAGGGAAGACCCCGCCCTTGAGCTTGAACGACGTGAACCCGTACCGCTCCGTGAACCTCCGCGCCTGCTCGACGACCCCGGCCGGATCGACGGCGGCCCCCCAGTCGTCCTTCTCGCAGGCGACGCCCCCGGGATGGTCGGCCCACTTGTAGAACAGGTACGCGCTGTACTCCACGGCGTCCCGCACCTTGCCGCCGAGCAGCGCGTGCACGGGCAGCCCGAGCGCCTTGCCCAGCGCGTCGAGGCAGGCGACCTCGAACGCCGACACGACGGACAGCCTCAGCTTGTCGGCGGTCTGGACGCCGCGCAGCCCGCCCACGTCGACCTGGTTGTCGACGCGGGCCGCGTCCACGGCGACCTCGTCCGCGACGGTGAACAGTCCGTTCAGATCAGTGACCTGACGCCCCACCAGTCTGTCCGCGAAGGGCCGGGCGAGTTCCAGGTACTTGCCGTCGCCATAGGTCTCCCCGAACCCGGAGATCCCGTCGGCGGTCACCACCTCCACGATCAGCCGGGGGGTGTATGGCTGGTGCACCCCCTGGGTGTTCAGCAGGGGCGGATCGGCGACCAGGATCGGGGTCAGCCGGACCTCGGTGATCGTCATGTTCCGGGTCACAGGGCGGCTCCTACGAGGTCGAGTCCGGTGGCGAGCAGCTTCTCCAGGTCGCCGAGGTCGGCGGCCGACGGGTCGGTGAGCGGGGCGCGTACGGGTCCCACCGGGCGCCCGCGCAGCCGGGCCGCCGCCTTGATCAGCGACACGGCGTATCCGGGCACCCGGTCGCGCAGTTCGACGAGCGGTACGTAGAAGTCGCGCAGCAGCTTGTCGGCCGTGCCCGTGTCGCCGTCGCGCAGGGCGGCGAAGAAGGCGGCCGCGATCTCGGGCGCGAAGGCGTGCACGGCGGACGAGTAGGCGGGCACGCCGACGGCGGCGTACGCACGGGCCTGCACCTCGGCGGTGGCGGCCCCGTTGAAGAACAGGAACCCCTCGGGCGCGGCCAGCGTGAGCCTCTGCAGACGGTCGAGATCGCTGTGCCCGTCCTTCAGCCCGATGACGTTCGGGATACGCGCGATCCTCCGCAACGCCTCGACGCCGAAGGCGACCTGACCGCGCTGGTAGGCGATGAGCGGCAGCCGGGTCCGTACGGCGATCTGCTCGAGCTGGGCGACGAGCCCGTCCTGCGGGGCGGCGACGAGATAGTGCGGCAGCACGAGCAGGGCGTCGGCCCCGGCCTCCTCGGCGATCCGCGCGAAACGTACGGCCTGCGCCCACCCGTACCCCGTCCCGGCGACGACGGGCACCCGTCCGCCGGCCACCTCGACGGCCGCGGAGACGACCTGCCGGTACTCGTCCTCGTCGAGCGAGAAGAACTCCCCGGTCCCGCACGCCGGGAAAACGGCACCGGGCCCGGTGGCGATCTGCGCGTCGAGGTACGCGCGGAAGCCGTCGAGGTCGAGGGACCCGTCACGACGGAAGCCGGTCAGCGGAAAGGACAGCACACCACTGGCCATTCCCTTCCTCAGCCGCTCCACGACGACCCCGAGGCCCCCTTCCGTACTTCCGCCCTCCATACCAGCACCAGCTCCATCTTCGTATGTAGACGCTATACACGTATGGAAATGGAGGTTAGATATCCGAACACCAACCGTCAATGGCCCCTCCCGCAGGGGTGGGTGGGTTGTGTG
>NZ_VJZE01000661.1 GCF_009377205.1 Streptomyces phyllanthi | reverse complement strand
CCCGTCGCCCGTCGCCCGTCGCCCGTCGCCCGTCGCCCGTTGTCCTGGCCGGGCCTCGCACCGTTCCTGACGACTGAGTGGGAGTGAGCCCGATCAGCCGGCGTACTCCACGGCATCCAGCGTGGTCGGTGATCCCAGCCACCGGGCTCACTCCGTAACGCATTCCGCGCCTCGGCCCAAGAACGGGTGAAGTGCCTTCGGAGCACTTCGGGGAACCTCCGAGGACAAGGGGACGTCAGTGGACGGCGCGGAACGGGAACGGAGTGGGCCGCCGCCCGGCATGGCGTTATGCGGCCCACGGGAATCCGACTCTGACGGTCCGCCACGATCAGCCGTGTCCGGTGTGCCGGGCGGTCCCCCGCGTTTGGGCTGGCTGGACGCGCTGCGCGGCATCGCGGCGCTCGTCGTGGTGTTCGACCACTCGTCGTACTCCTTCATGGCGGAGTTCCGTGGGCAGTTGATGCCGGAGTTCAACACCAGCCGGTACGGCATCATGGTGTTCTTCCTCGTGAGCGGCTACATCATCCCCGCGTCGCTCGAACGCCGCGGCCGCGTCCGGGCTTTCTGGATCGGACGGGTGTTCCGTGTGTATCCGCTGTGCGCCGCCGCCGTTGTCGCGCTGCTCGCCCTTCGGACGGCGGGAATCGCGGAGATGCGCGATGACTTCGGCGGGCAGAGCGCCACCACGGTGGCCGTCGCCCATCTCACATTGCTCCAGGAACTGCTGGGCACGCCCAGTCTTCTGAACGTGCTGTGGACGCTCTCGTATGAAATGGCCTTCTATCTGCTGGCCGTCGCTCTTTTCACGGTTCGGCTTCAGCAGAGGTCGGCAGCGGTCGCCGTCATCCTCGCCGTGCTCGCCGTCGTGAGCAGCGGGACCGTGGCGGTCGTGCTGCCCGTCTCCGCCCTCTCCGGCGCGGTCGGTACCGGCCCGCTGGTCGCGCTCGCCTCGGTCGCCATGGTGGTCGCCATCTGCTGTGCGAGCGCCGGGTCGTCCGCGCTTCGCGTGTTCGGGGGCGTGGTGGGCGGGGTGCTGGCGCTCGTCCTGGTCTCCTTCAACGGCACGGTCCCCCTGTGGGAGGGCCTGGTGATCCTCGCCGTGATGTTCCTGGGCACCGCCGTCCACCGGGCCGAACACGGTCAGGGCACCTGGCGGTGCGCGGCCCGCACGGCTGCCGTGGTGCTCGTTTGCGCTGTGGGCAGCGCGTACTGGTACGGCGGCGACGGGTCCCACTTCACACAGCGCGGCTGGATCGCGGCCTTCCTGGCGGCCGTGCTCACCTTCGGCGCCGGGCTGGCGGTGCGCCGCAGGCGGATACCGCGTCTGCTGACCGGGCTGGGCACGATCAGCTACTCGGTCTACCTGGTGCATCCGGTGCTGCTGGCGGTGACTGACGGCACGATCGGCCGGTGGAGGCGGGACAGTCCCGTACTCGAAGTGGCCTTCTACGCCGTGCTGTTGCCGCTGTGCGTGCTGACCTACCGCTGCGTCGAAGCGCCGGCCCAGAGGTGGGGGCGGAAGCTGGCGCGGCGCGTGGAGCGGCCGTGACGAGCGCCCGTGCCACACGCGGCCATGTCCTGGCCGCCTGGAGCCCTGGTCCCGCTCCCGCCCCGTAGTCTGTATACAGAAGCGTGTGCGGAGGGGTGGACAGGGAGTCTCATGGCCCGGGCGACTGGCAAGAGCGAAGTGGTCTACGAGCGGCTGAAGGGTGACATCGAGTCGCTGCGCCTGCGGCCGGGGGCCAAGCTGAGCGAGGTCCAGTTGAGCGAGGAGCTGGGTGCCTCGCGGACGCCGGTGCGGGAGGCCATCCGGCGGCTCGCGGGGGAGGGGCTGGTCGACTTCGTGCCGGGCGAGGTGGCCCGGGTGGCTCCGATCTCGCTGGGCGGGGCGCGTGCCCTGTTCGAATTCCGGATGCTGCTGGAGCCCCGGGCCGCGGCGTCGGTCGCGACCGCTGGGGCGGCCGACGAGCGGGTGCTGGTGCCGTTCCGCGGACTGCTGGAGCGGCTGGAGGAGTTCGACGAGTCCTTCCGCGCGCTGGACGCCGCCGAGCAGGCGCGGTCGTACCAGAAGTTCTACGACATGTCCGAGGGCTTCGACCAGGCGCTCATCGCCGCGTGCCGCAACCCCTACCTCGCCCGCACCATCCGTGATCTGCGCAGCCAGACCGCACGGTTGCGGAACCTCTCGCACAGCGGGCCGCGCCGCATGCTCACTTCGCTGGAGGAGCACCGCGCGATGCTGAAGGCGGTCACCCAGGGAGACGCCCCGGCGGCGGAGGCCGCCTGCCGGCACCACCTGGCGCAGACGCTGCGGGCGCTCATCGACAGCCTGACCGGCCAGGACTTCGCGATCGGCGCGGACGTCCAGCTGGACGCGGCCCACTGAGCAGCCGTCCTGGTGTCCGTCCTCCTGGTGCCCGTCCTCCTGGGTGTCCCTTCGGGTCGTACGGCGCTGAACGGGCCCCTTCCCCAGGGCTGCTGACCTCGTCCTGCTCCCTGCTCCCTGCTCCCTGCTCCCTGCTCCCTGCTCCCTGCTCCCTGACCCCGCTCCCTGCCCCCCGCTCCTCGTGCCTGTGGTCTTCATGCGGACAGTGCTGTATACAGATCTTCTGTATACAGGCCTGCATACAGCATCGGGAGACGGAGGCTGCTCATGCCGTACACCGTCGGCGTCGCCGACCTGCTGGAGTTCGCCGCCTCCGGTACCGAAGCCCATGGCGTTCCGCCCGCGGACGCGCACCTGCTCGCGGACACGCTGGTGACCGCTGAACTGTGGGGCCATCCGTCCCACGGGATGCTGCGCCTGCCGTGGTACCTCAGCCGTATCGCGAGCGGAGCGACCGCCGCGGTCGCCGCCCCGGAGGTCGTGAGCGACAACGGTGCCGTCCTCGTCGTCGACGGTCGCGACGGCCTCGGCCAGGTGCTCACCGACCGCGCGGTGACCTGGGGTGTGCAACGCGCCCGCAGGCACGGGATCAGCGCGGTCGCGGTGCGCGACTCCGGTCACTTCGGGACGGCCGCGTACTTCACCCGCAAGGCCGCCGAGCAGGGCTGCGTGGCGCTGCTGGCCACCAACGCCAGTCCGGCGATGGCCCCTTGGGGCGGCCGGGAGAAGCGGATCGGCACCAATCCGTGGTCGATCGCCGCACCGGGCGGCCGGTACGGCACGGTCGTGATGGACATCGCCAACACCGCCGTCGCCCGCGGAAAGATCTACCACGCCAAGGAGCGCGGCGAGGCGATCCCCGACGGCTGGGCGGCCGACGCGGACGGAGCGCCGACCACCGACCCGCGCCGCGCCGTCGAGGGCCTGATCCTGCCCATGGCAGGACACAAGGGCTACGCCATCTCCTTCATGTTCGACGTCCTGGCGGGCGTCCTGACCGGCAGCGCCTTCGGCTCGGCGGTCGTCGGGCCGTATCGCCCCACGGGCCGCAGTGGAGTCGGTCACCTGCTGATCTGCGTCGACATCCGGTCGATGGCCGACCCGGCCGAGTTCGCGGAGCGGATGGAGGTCCTGATCGAGGAGACCAAGTCCACCCCGACCGCCCCGGGTGCGGAGGAGATCTTCGTGCCCGGCGAGCCGGAGACCCGTACGGCCGAGCGCCTGCGCACCGAGGGCATCACGCTCGTCGACGACACCTGGGCCTCCCTCGCGCGTATCGCCGACGCCACCGCCGTACCC
>NZ_VJZE01000660.1 GCF_009377205.1 Streptomyces phyllanthi | reverse complement strand
GGATGGGACGGGTAGGGGCGGCGGGGGCGAAAACCCGTCCGGGACGAGAGGCACCCGCCACCGTGCAGTAACCCCCAGGAACCAACGCCGGACCGACCCCTCACATCGGGTTGACGGGATACGGCTGAGGCTCCGTCACGACCACAGTCACCCCCCGCGCCCGCAGCGCATCGAGAACCCCCGCATCCGCATCGTCGTCGGTCACCAACGTCCACCCCTCCCGCAGCGGCGTCCACGCGTGGAAGGGCCGCCGCCCCACCTTCGCCGCGTGCGCGAGCACGTACACATGATCGGCCCGCGCGGCCATCAGCTCCTTGAGCCGCGTCTGCCGCAGATCCGCCTCACAGATACCCAGCTCCGGCGCGATCCCGTCCGTACCGAGGAACACCCGGTCGAACGTCATCCGCTCCAGCGCCGCCTCGGTCAGCGGCCCCACGAAGCCCTGACTCAGCGGCCGGAGCGTACCGCCCAGGCACTCGACATGAACGGTCTCCACATCGGCGAGCGCCTGCAACGCGGTCAGACCGGTCGTGGCGACCGTGACATCCTTCGCGGTACGCAGCTCATGCGCGAGCGCACCCACCGTGGACCCCGCGTCCAGCAGCAACGTCTCGCCGGGCCGCACCTGCTCCGCGGCCCACCCCGCGATGGCCCGCTTCGCCTCGAACGCCTCCCCGATCCGCTGCCGCAGTGACGCCTCGGGATGCGCCAGCAGCGCCATCGCCCCGCCGTACGTGCGGGCGAGCCGCCCGTCGGTGGTGAGCTTCGCCAGATCCCGGCGGATCGTGGACGCCGTCACCCCGAACAGCTGCGAGAGCTCGTCGACGCTCGCCAGACCGGTGGTGGTGGCGAGGTGGACGATCCGGTCGCGCCGCGCCTTGGATCCGAGCTCGGCCATCAGTCCCCGTCCTTCGAAGGTCCCGTCCTCTGAGTGAACGCCCCGCCGGTCAGCGGGCGGCCGGAGCGGTCGACATCTCGGCGGCCTGGCGCAGGGCCTCGATCATGCTACCGGCGTCGGCACGTCCCGTACCTGCGATGTCGAACGCCGTCCCGTGATCCACGGACGTCCGGATCACGGGCAGCCCGACCGTCAGATTGACCCCGGTCTCGATACCGAGCACCTTGACCGGCCCGTGGCCCTGATCGTGGTACATCGCCACGATCAGGTCGTAGTCCCCGCGCGAGGCGAGGAAGAACGCGGTGTCGGCCGGAAGCGGCCCGCGCGCGTCGATCCCGTCGGCCCGCAGCGCCTCCAGGGCCGGCGCGATCTTCGTCTCCTCCTCGCCGTATCCGAACAGCCCGTTCTCGCCCGCGTGCGGGTTGATGCCGCACACTCCGATCCGGGGACGCGTCACCCCCGCGCGGACCATCGCCTCGTGGCCCCGTCGCACCGTGCGTTCGACCAGTCCGGGCTCGATACGGTGCACCGCGTCGATCAGCCCGATGTGCGTGGTGACGTGGATGACCTTCACCCTGGGCGTGGACAGCATCATCGACACCTCCTCGACCCCGGTGAGACGGGCGAGGAGCTCGGTGTGCCCGGGGTAGGGATGGCCCGCCGCGTGCAGCGCCTCCTTGTTGAGGGGCGCCGTGCAGATCCCCTGCACATCACCCCGCATCGCCAGCTCGGCGGCGACCCGCACATAGTGGTACGCCGCGTCACCGGCCGCCGCGGACAACTTCCCCCAGGGCAGGTCGGCCGGGAGCAGCCCGAGGTCGATGACATTGACGCGACCAGGTGCGAACTCCGCCCGCTCCGGGCCCTCCACGGCGACGATCTCGCAGTCGGCCCCGAGGACACGGGCCGCCTGCCGCAGTCGTTCGGCGTCGCCCACGACCACCGGACGGCAGTCGCGGAGCGTGTCCGGATGCAGCAGCGCCGGGACGACGACCTCCGGTCCGATCCCGGCACCGTCGCCCATGGTCACCGCGATGACCGGAAGCGCACGCGCGATGGCGCCGGTCCGGTCGGCGGCGGTGGCGGTGGGAGCTGCGTTCACAGGGCTTCTCCTCAGAAGGGGGCCTCAGAAGGGGGCCTCGGAAGGGCCTCGGAAGGGCCTCGGAAGGGCCTCGGAAGGGCCTCAGAAGGGGGAGGACGGCACGAGGTGCGAGGGTTCGGGGCGAAGGGCCCGGGCGATGCGTAAGAGCGAGTCGGTCTCCCCGTAGCTGCCAGGACGCGTGACGACGGAACGGCCGTCAGGGGTGAGGGAGTGGACGGCGCCGTGGTGGATCTGGTCGACGGGCCACAACTGGGTGACGCCCAGGGCTTCCAGAACGCGCCGGGCGGTCTCACCGCCGGTGAGGACCAGATCGCTGTCGCGGGCCACATCGGCCACGGCGGCGGCGAGCGCGGTGACCAGGTCGCGGGACGAAGCGGGGCAGACGGGCCCGGTGATGCTGACGACCGTGATGCCGATCGGCGTGATGTCCAGCCGGCCGGTCGGCGCGAGGGTGAGCTCGCCGGGGGAGAGGGGCACATGCCGGGCGCCGACCGCGGCGAGCTGCGCGATCTGCGCGGCGAGAGCGGGCTCGGCGGTGCCGGCGACGACCAGCAGTGGCCGACGGGCCGTACCGGGATGCGGTGCCGGTACGGCGGCCCGGCCGTCCACCGGTGTCCGCGCCAGCAGTCGGCCCAGCGCGGCTGCCAGCCCACCCGAGCCCAACAGCCGTACGTCCGGCCCCAGTCCGTACGCGGCAGCGGCGATCAGAGTCAGGTCGTCGTCCGTCTCCGCGTCGCACACGGGCTGTCGTCCCTGCGCGAGATGCGCGAGCAGGCAGTCGGCGAGTGCGGGACCGCGGACCACCGAGAGCGGCACGAGGGCCGTCGGTACGCCGCTGAGCGCGTGGGCGACCGACCGGGGCGGGCGGCGGCACTCGGCCCGCCAGGCCTCCGTCATGTGCAGGGGGGTACCCCGCAGCTGGACGACCCCGCCGCGCACCGTGCGCCCCGCGACCGGCAGCGCGGGCGCGATCACCACACCCCGGGCCCCGGCCGCGTAGGCGGCGGTCTCGGCGGCGAGATGGCCCCGCAGCAGCGAGTCCACCTTCTTGAACAGCACCCCGCCGTGGAACGCCCCGGCGGCCACGGCGGTCTGCACGGAACGCGCGGCGTCGACGGCGGGAAGCTGCCGGCTGTCGAGGTCGACCACGACGGACTCGCCCGAGGAGGGGAGCGCCACGGACCCGCCCGCCGCACGCAGCCCGCGAGCGGGAGCCCCCAGCACGAGGCGCCCGGGCAGGCGCAGCGCCATCGCCGTCTCCGCCGCGCCCGACAGATCGTCGGCGAGCGCGAGCACACGACCACATGACACGGGGACCTCCTCGGCCCGGCCGAACGGACGGCTGGCCCACCGATGATGACACGGTCTGCGCGATTCGCGCGAGACCCCTTGCGTGAATCGCGCAACCGTGCCACCTTTTCCGGCGCGACACCTGTGCGTCGCCAGCCGGTCGCCCCCGGAACGCGAGAAGGCCGACGATGACCCGACTTCCCCGAAGCGCGCCCCTCGAACGCCCAGCCATCGACGGCGACTTCCTCGACCGTGACGCGCTCACCGGCTCCGCCGAGCGGGCCGGGGCGTCGTCCCTCCTGCTCGCCGGGTCGCGGACCAGGCCGGTCCGCCGACGTCCGCGGTCGATGCCCCCGCACCGGCCCAGCCCCTCGTCCTGCTGCGGGAGCCGCGGGAGAGGTCAGGCGCCGCC
>NZ_VJZE01000065.1 GCF_009377205.1 Streptomyces phyllanthi | reverse complement strand
GCTTAGGATCCACCAGCCCCGCCCGCCGCAAGGCATCAGCCATCGCACTGTTCGCCGGCGCGGACGCCTGCCGCGCTCCACCGCCACCGCCACCGCCACCAGCACGGCCCTGCCGCGGCTGAGGCGGACGGCCACCCCGCTGCGGGCGCCCACCAGAAGACTGCCCCGGCTTCCCCTGAGGCGCCGCCTCGTCATCCAGCCGCAGCGTCAGCGAGATCCGCTTACGCGGAATGTCGACGTCCAGCACCTTCACCTTGACGATGTCTCCGGGCTTCACCACATCCCGCGGATCCTTCACGTACGTCTTCGACATCGCGGACACATGTACCAGCCCGTCCTGGTGGACCCCGACATCCACGAACGCCCCGAACGCCGCGACGTTCGTGACGACCCCCTCCAGGACCATCCCCGACGCCAGGTCGGAGATCTTCTCCACGCCCTCCTTGAACGTGGCCGTCTTGAAGGCGGGCCGAGGATCACGCCCCGGCTTCTCCAGCTCCCTCAGAATGTCGGTCACCGTCGGCAGACCGAACGTCTCGTCCACGAAGTCACCCGGCTTCAGCGACCGCAGCACCGACGTGTTGCCGATCAGCGACGCGACCTCACTGCCCGACCGCTTCACCATCCGCCGCACCACCGGGTACGCCTCCGGGTGCACACTCGACGCGTCCAGCGGATCGTCACCACCCCGGATCCGCAGGAAGCCCGCACACTGCTCGTACGCCTTCGGACCCAGCCGCGCCACGCCCTTCAGCTGGGAGCGGGACTTGAACGGACCGTTCGCGTCCCGGTGCGCCACGATGTTCTCCGCGAGACCGGACGAGATACCGGAGACACGGGCCAGCAGCGGTGCGGAGGCCGTGTTGACGTCGACCCCGACACCGTTCACACAGTCCTCGACCACCGCGTCCAGTGACCGCGACAGCTTCACCTCGGACAGATCGTGCTGGTACTGCCCGACACCGATCGACTTCGGGTCGATCTTCACCAGCTCGGCCAGCGGGTCCTGGAGCCGGCGCGCGATCGACACGGCCCCGCGCAGCGACACGTCCATGTCCGGCAGCTCCTGCGAGGCGAACGCCGACGCCGAGTACACGGACGCGCCCGCCTCCGACACCATCACCTTGGTGAGCTTCAACTCCGGGTGCCTGCTGATCAGCTCACCGGCGAGCTTGTCCGTCTCGCGCGACGCCGTGCCGTTGCCGATCGCGACCAGCTCGACCGCGTGCTCCTTGGCGAGCCGCGCGAGCTTGGCGAGCGCCTCGTCCCACTTGTTGGCCGGGACGTGCGGATAGATCACGTCGGTGGCGACGACCTTGCCGGTCGCGTCGACCACGGCGACCTTCACACCCGTACGGAAACCCGGGTCGAGCCCCAGCGTCGCGCGCGTGCCCGCGGGCGCGGCGAGCAGCAGGTCCCGCAGGTTCGCCGCGAACACGTCGACCGCCTCGTCCTCCGCGGCCGTACGCAGCCTCAGGCGCAGGTCGATGCCGAGGTGGACGAGGAGCCGGGTGCGCCAGGCCCAGCGGACCGTGTCCGTCAGCCACTTGTCGGCGGGGCGCCCGCGGTCGGCGATCTGGAAGCGGTTCGCCACGATGCCCTCGTACGACGACGGGCCGTCCGTGGGCTCCTCGGGCTCCAGGACGAGGTCCAGGACCTCCTCCTTCTCACCGCGCAGCATGGCGAGGATGCGGTGCGAGGGAAGCTCCGTGAAGGGTTCGGCGAAGTCGAAGTAGTCGGCGAACTTGGCGCCCGCCTCCTCCTTGCCGTCCCGCACCTTGGCGGCCAGCCGCCCGCGCACCCACATGCGCTCACGCAGCTCGCCGATCAGGTCGGCGTCCTCCGAGAACCGCTCGGTGAGGATCGCCCGCGCACCGTCCAGCGCGGCCTGCGGGTCGGCGACACCCTTGTCCGCGTCCACGAACGCCGCGGCCGCCGCGAGCGGCTCCACGGACGGGTCACCCAGAAGCCCCTCGGCCAGCGGTTCGAGCCCCGCCTCGCGCGCGATCTGCGCCTTGGTCCGCCGCTTCGGCTTGAACGGCAGATAGATGTCCTCCAGCCGCGCCTTCGTCTCGGCACCGCGGATCTGCGCCTCGACCTCGGGCGTCAGCTTGCCCTGCTCGCGCACCGAGTCGAGGATCGCGGTGCGCCGCTCCTCCAGCTCCCGCAGATAGCGCAGCCGCTCCTCGATCGTGCGCAGCTGCGCGTCGTCGAGCATCTCGGTCGCTTCCTTGCGGTAGCGGGCGATGAAGGGCACCGTCGAACCGCCGTCGAGCAGCTCCACCGCGGCCTTCACCTGCCGCTCCCGTACGCCGAGCTCCTCGGCGATCCTGCCTTCGATGGACCCTACTTCGATGGATCCGGGTGTCGTCACGATCCCGTACCGCCTTCATTGACTGAGGTTGCGCGGCAATTGTGGCAGGCGACACCGACAACGGGGGATCAGGGCACCGCCTGGGAGGGTCGGAGCGGAAATTTCCGGTCCACACCCGGATCCGCCGCCGCGGCCAGGTGCCGCGACGGCGGATCCGGGTGGTACCGCACCGGCCACGACCCGCCGGAAGGGGCGGGCGCACCGTGCGCGTCGGCCGGTCAGACCCGATGGGCCCGCCCGCCGCGGTGCGTAGAAGCCGAGGCGCCGCCGAACAGTCGGGCCAAGGCACGGAACGGCAGCGTCACCACGGTGGCGATGGCCGCACCGATCTGCCGCAACACGTCTGCGATCGCACGGAACACGTACTTCCCCTTTCGTCTTCGTCTCCCGGCTTGTACGGCCGGGAGACGATCGAGTACCGCGCGTAAGCGAGGTCATGCCAACGCCCTCACGACCACGCAGGGCACGGCCGTCTCATCGCATGGCAGGAAAGGTGGGGAACTCGTCATTGCGGCCATCACCAGGGCCGCCAAGAATCGAAGCCATGCGATCCGTCCTGGTCGTCCTCTTCGACGACGTGCAGAGCCTCGATGTCACCGGCCCGGTGGAGGTCTTCAACGGCGCCGAACTCCACCGCCCCGGGACGTACCGCATCCGCACGGCCACCCTGGACGGCACCCCCGTACGCACCTCCAGCGGCCTCACCCTCGTCCCGGACCACGCCCTCACCGACGGGCGCGGGACCGCCCCGCACACCCTGGTCGTCCCGGGAGGCCAGGGCACCCGGCGCCCCGCCCCGGACCTCGTCGCCTGGCTGCGCGAGCACGGCCCGCGCGCGGAGCGCCTCGTCTCGGTCTGCACCGGAGCGATCCTGCTCGCCGAGGCGGGCCTCCTGGACGGGCACCGCGCCACGACCCACTGGGCGTACTGCGACAAGCTCGCCCGGGACCACCCGGAGATCGAGGTCGACCCGGACCCGATCTACGTCCGCGACGGCAACGTCGCCACCTCGGCCGGCGTCACCTCGGGCATCGACCTGGCCCTCGCGCTCGTCGAGGAGGACCTGGGCCGGGACACCGCCCTCTCCATCGCCCGCCACCTGGTCGTCTTCCTCCGCCGCCCGGGCAACCAGGCCCAGTTCAGCGCCCAGCTCGCCGCCCAGACGGCCCGGCGTGAGCCACTGCGCGAGGTCCAGCAGTGGATCACCGAACATCCGGGCGACGATCTGACCGTCGAGTCGCTCGCCGCCCGCGCCCGCCTCTCGCCCCGCCACTTCGCCCGCGCCTTCCAGGCCGAGACCGGTATGACGCCCGGACGGTACGTCGACCGCGTACGCCTCGAACACGCCCGCCGCCTCCTGGAGGACAGCGCGGACGGCGTCGAGGAGATCTCCCGCGCCTGTGGCTACGGCACCCCCGAGGCCATGCGGCGCGCCTTCGTCAGAACGCTCGGCGCGGCCCCGGCGGAGTACCGGCGCCGCTTCCGTCCGGCGCCCTCTCCCACCCACTGAAGCCCACTGAAGCCCACTGAAGGGAAACCCATGCAGATCGCGATCGTCCTCTTCGACCGTTTCACCGCCCTGGACGCGGTCGGCCCGTACGAGACCCTCGGCCGCCTCCCGGACGCGGAGACCGTGTTCGTCGCCGAGGAGACCGGCCCGGTCCGCAGTGACACCGGCGCCTTGGCGATCACCGCCGACAGGACCCTGGCCGAGGTGCCGAACCCCGGCATCGTGGTGGTCCCGGGCGGCCCCGGCCAGTTCGCCCAGATGGAGAACCAGACGCTCCTCGACTGGCTGCGCACCGCCGACCGCACGAGCGTCTGGACGACCTCCGTGTGCACCGGCTCCCTGCTGCTCGCCGCGGCAGGCCTTCTCGAGGGCCGCCGCGCGACCTCGCACTGGCTGGCCCTGGACTTCCTCGAGCAGTTCGGCGCCGAGTCGACGGGCGAGCGGGTCGTCGTCGACGGCAAGTACGTCACCGCGGCCGGGGTCTCCTCCGGCATCGACATGGGCCTGACCCTGGTCGGCCGGATCGCCGGCGACGAACACGCCCAGGCCGTACAGCTCATGACGGAGTACGACCCGCAGCCGCCCTACGACGCGGGCTCCCCGCAGAAGGCCCCCGCGCACCTCGTGGAGGAGTTCCGCACCAACAGCCGTTTCGCCCTGACGTAGCGGGGAGCCTCACACGCTCCACGTGAAGCGCGGCTGCCTGCGCTCCAGGAACGCGGCGACGCCCTCCGCGGTGTCGCCGCTGCCGCGCGCCTGCGCGGCCCAGTGGGCGTCCCGGTCCGTACGGCCGTTCGCGAACTCCTTGGCCGCCGCCTGCGTCAACTGCGAGCGGGAGACCAGCACACGGGTGAACTCCGCGACCCGCTTGCCGAGTTCACCCGCCGGCAGCACCTCGTCCACCAGTCCCGTACGCAGCGCCCGGTCCGCGTCGATCAGCTCACCCGAGAACAGCAGGTACTTGGTGGTGGCCGGCCCCACCAGCGCCACCAGCCGCCGGGTCGAGGAGGCCGGATAGACGATCCCCAGCTTGGCCGGGGTCACCCCGAACAGCGCGCCCTCCTCCGCGAACCGCAGATCGCAGGCCGCCGCCAGCTGGGAGCCGCCGCCCACGCAGTACCCGCGGACCGCCGCGAGCGTCGGCTTCGGGAACGCGGCGAGCGCCTCCTCGGCGAGCACGGCCAGCTCCTGCGCCTCGCCAGGCGAGCCCCGCAGCGTCGAGATGTCGGCGCCGGCACAGAACGTGTCGCCCTCCCCGGTGAGCACGAGCGCCCGTACGGCGCGGTCGGCGGACAGCCCGTCGAGCAGCGGCGGCAACGCTCGCCACATCCCGGCGGTCATGGCGTTGCGCTTGGCCGGATGACGGATGACGACGGTGGCGACCCCGTCCGAGACGCTGTGCGGCAGCTCCATGAGCGGGATGCTATCCGCCCTGCTCGAACGTACGATCAAGAAGGGGCCCGGTGAGAGGAGGGTCCGATGCCAGGAACGAAGCGTGACGAGACCGCCCGGCTCAGCCGCGGTTTCAGCTGGCTCGCCGCACTCGGTGTGATCCTTGTGATCGCGGGTCTCATCGGACTCTTCTACACCGCGTTCGCGACCCTGACCTCGATGCTCCTGTTCGGCTGGCTGCTGCTGATCGGCGGCCTGGTCGGCCTGCTGCACGCGGTACAGGCACGCGGCACCAACTTCTTCTGGCTGGGCGTCGTGGTCGCGGCCCTCAACATCGCGGCCGGAGTGGTCGTCCTCAAGACCCCGGACGCCGCGGCCGAGGCCCTCGCCATGTTCGCCGCGCTGCTCTTCCTGGCGGGTGGCCTCTTCCGCCTGGTCGGCGCCCTCGTGGTGCGCGGCCCGCAGTTCGGCTGGACCCTGGTCCAAGGCGCCTTCGGCCTGCTCCTCGGCATCCTGGTGCTGGGAACCTGGCCGAGCAGCAGCCAGTACGTCATCGGGACGTTCATCTCGCTCGCGCTGCTCTTCGACGGACTCGGCCTGATCGCCACCGGCTACGGCGGGCGGCGGGTCGTCGGCCTGGTCACCGAGCGGCTGACCACGGAGGGTGACCACGGAGCCTCCGGGAAGGGCCGGAACACCTCCGGGACGTGAGCGGACGAGCCCCGGCGTCAACCCCGTATAACCCGAAGAGTTCCGAAAGCGGTGCGATGCGGGCAGGGGCGGTCATCTGCCCGAACGTGCCCGGTCAAGAGGCAGCCGGTAGGCGTCGATACGCGCCGACTTCAGTTCAGCTCTCCGGATCTCAGCTCTGCGTTACCAACACTTGACGCGTGGTGACAATGCAGCGCAAGGGCGGCGACCGGACGATGGACGACCAGGGGCGAGGGCCGGGCCCGCGTCCTGACGTCGGCGGTGACGCACCCCCCGATCGCAGACCGTCGGGCCCCCTGCCGTACGAAGGGGTCTGGCGCTTCACCGCCCCTGCCGTCGACGCCTCCGTGCCGCAGGCGCGCCGCGCCGTCCGCGACCTGCTCGCCCGCCAGGGGGTCCCCCTCACGGACGACCTGCTCCATGGGCTGCTGCTGATCGTCTCCGAGCTGGTGACCAACGCGGTCAAACACGCGGCGCTGCTCTCCCCGACGATCGCCGTGGAGGTCGCCGTCGGGGCCGAGTGGGTGCGGGTCGCGGTGGAGGACAACCACCCGTACCGCCCGAGCGCCCTGGAGGCCGACCACGCCCGGACCGGGGGCCGGGGGCTGCTGCTGGTCCGTGAGATCAGCAGGGAGGCGGGCGGTGTGTGCGACGTGGAGCACACGGCGAGCGGCGGCAAGGTGATCTGGGTCGCCCTGCCGCTGCACCCCGTACGTCTCGGCTAGCTCATCGCGTACGCCGTACCGGGCTCACCCGGTGAGCCCGGCGCCCCTCACCATCCCGCGGACTCGCCCGTCAGCTCCCTGACCGCGGGACGGGCGGCGTCCAGGACGGTCATGAACCAGGCGGAGAACGTGTCCCGTGCGTGCCGCTCCGCCAGCTCCGCCGGTGTCACGAAGGCCGCAGCCCCGACCTCCTCGGGATCGGGGCTCAGCGGCGACTGCACCAGTCCCACGAAGAGATGGTTGAACTCCTGCTCCACCAGGCCCGAGGCGGGATCCGGGTGGTTGTAGCGGACCGTTCCCGCCTCGGCGAGCAGCGTCGGCGACACCCCGAGCTCCTCGTACGTCCGCCGGGCCGCCGCCGCGAAGGGCGCCTCGCCCGGGTACGGGTGGCCGCAGCACGTGTTCGACCAGACGCCCGGGGAGTGGTACTTGCCGAGGGCGCGCTGCTGGAGCAGCAGCCGACCGTACTCGTCGAAGAGGAACACGGAGAAGGCCCGGTGCAGTTGTCCGGGCGGCTGGTGGGCAGCGAGCTTCTCCGCCGTGCCGATCGTGGTGCCGTTCTCGTCGACCAGTTCCAGCAGGATCGCATCCGTGCTGCCTCCCCCAGAGCCTTCAAGGCCTGGGCGGTGCCCCCATGGTGAACTGTGCATCGCGGTGGCAGGTGTGATCGCCATACCCATCCTTCGCCTCGTTCGTCGAGCCCCAAGTCTGCCGCACGAAACCAGCACTTCCGGCACTTCGCGCGGCTCCGCATGTCCCCCTCCGGCACCCCGGCGGGGGACGGAGCGAGATGCGGTGATCACAGGCCGAAACCGGCCGTTCATCAGATCGTGCCCGGCCCCGGGGGCGGGGAACCGCCCAGTTCAAGCGCTCCGATCGCCCCGTGGGTGCGTCGAGCCCGGGCCGGACGCCCTGGCGGGAAGAGGACGCGCCAGGGTACTACGGCCGCCCGGGCCCGCAGCGCGTGATGGTCAGTGGCACAGCTTCGCCTCGTGCTCCGCGTGGCCGCTCGGCTCCAGCTGGAAGGTGCAGTGCTCGACGTCGAAGTGGTCACCGAGGCAGCCCTGGAGCTCGTGGAGCATCTTCTCGTTGCCTATGGCGTTCAGGGTGTCCGGGCTGACCACCACATGGGCGGAGAGAACGGGCATACCGGAGGTGATGGTCCAGGCGTGCAGATCGTGGACGTCCTCGACGCCGGGCAGGGCGAGTATGTGGGCGCGCACCTCCGCCATGTCCACGCCCTTGGGGGCGGACTCCAGCAGGACGTCGAGGGTCTCGCGCAGCAGCTTCACCGTACGGGGCACGATCATCAGGCCGATGACGAGCGAGGCGATCGGGTCGGCGGCCTGCCAGCCCGTCGTCAGGATCACCACCCCGGAGACCAGCACCGCCACGGAACCCAGCGCGTCCGCCACCACCTCCAGGAACGCGCCCCGCACGTTGAGGCTCTCCTTCTGCCCCCGCATCAGCAGCGTGAGCGAGATCATGTTCGCCACCAGACCGATCAGCGCGAACGTGATGGCGAGCCCGCCCTTGGTCTCGGCCGGCGTGATGAAGCGCTCGATCGCCTCGTACAGGAGGTAGCCGCCGACGCCGAGCAGCAGCAGGCAGTTGGCGAGCGCTGCGAGGATCTCGGCGCGCGCGTACCCGAACGTGCGCTGGTCGCTCGCCGGGCGTCCCGCGAAGTGGATCGCGAGCAGCGCCATCGCCAGTCCCACGGCGTCGGTGGCCATGTGGGCCGCGTCCGCGATGAGCGCGAGCGAATCCGCGAGGATGCCGCCGACGATCTGGACCACCATGACGGCGAGCGTGATCGTCAGCGCGACCCTCAGTTTCCCGCGGTACGCCGCCGTCGCCGTACCACCGGCCGGCGCTCCGTGCGCGTGCCCGTGATCGTGCCCAGCCCCCATGATTCCGCCCTTCCAGATGCGTTCGGGAGGCCCAGTGAACTACGGGCGGGGGGTATGGGGCAACGCGGCACTGAACACCGTTGTCATGTGCCCTGACCTGCGGAAACGAAGCGCAGGTCAGAGGCTCGGGGAGATCATCCGCCGTGGTGCAGCCGCCATCCGGCCCAGGCGGACTCGACCATCTCGCGCACCCCGAGCCGGGCCGTCCAGCCCAGCTCCCGGGCCGCCAGCCCGGCCGAGGCGACCGCCCGCGGGGCGTCACCGGGACGGCGCCCCTCGACCAGCGGGGCGCGCCGGTCGCCGCTCACCTCGCCGATGAGGGCGACGAGTTCACGGACCGAGACCCCCTCGCCGCGGCCGATGTTGACCGTCAGGTCGCCCGTGGCGCCCGCGTCCAGCCGCCGGGCCGCCATGAGGTGCGCCTCGGCGAGGTCGGCGACGTGGATGTAGTCGCGGACGCACGTGCCGTCCGGCGTCGGATAGTCGTCGCCGAAGACGCGCGGTGCCTGGTCGCGCGTGAGCCGGTCGAAGACCATCGGGATCACGTTGAAGACACCCGTGTCCGCCAGCTCCGGCGCGGCCGCTCCCGCCACGTTGAAGTAGCGCAGGCACACGGTCGCGATGCCGTGCGCCCGGCCCGCCGCCCGCACCAGCCACTCCCCGGCGAGCTTCGTCTCGCCGTACGGGCTCATCGGAGCGCACGGGGTGTCCTCGGTGATGAGGTCCACGTCCGGGTTGCCGTAGACGGCCGCGGACGAGGAGAACAGGAACCGCTCGATACCCGCCTCGGCCACCGCCTCCAGGAGCGTCGCGAGGCCGCCCACGTTCTCCTGGTAGTAGCGCGTCGGCTGCGCCACGGACTCGCCGACCTGTTTCCGGGCCGCGAGATGCACCACACCGGTCACCGAGTGCTCGGCCAGCACCCGCTTCAGCAGCTCGGGGTCCTGTGCCGAACCCCGCACCAGCGGGATGCCCTCGGGGAGCCGAGCCGGTACCCCGGCCGACAGATCGTCGAGCGCCACCACGCGTTCTCGGGCACCGGCCATGGCCCGCGCCACATGCGCCCCGATGTATCCGGCCCCACCTGTGATCAGCCACGTCATGGCTCCCCACCCTAATCCCGGGGCCCGGGCCCCGTACCCAATGCCGGGAATGCGCCGATCTGCGAAAGTGCCGGCCGGCAGCGGTTTGTGACATGGCCCCGCGATCCCCGATGATGATCGCGGCACAGGCGCAGCAGAGTGGGTTGAGCGGGCCGTGAACGGCCGGTGAACGCCCCCTTCTCCTCATCCGATAGCCTCTGCCGACACGCCGCCCGGCCGCAGTGGGCCAGGGGTGCCCTCACACGCACACGCCCGGCGCCACCGCGTCGGCACCCAGGGAGTGAGTTCGTCTGTCGACCGCCATCCTCACCGGTCAGCCGGTGCCCGGATCGTCGCTGGAGGGCGATCTGCGGTCGCTCGGCTTCGACGTTCGGGTCGCTTCCGGCGCCGGTGACGCCGAGACGCTTCTCGCCCAGGTCCCCGCCGGCCAGCGGGTCGCCCTGGTCGACGCCCGCTTCGTGGGCCACGTCCACGCGCTGCGCCTGGGCCTCACCGATCCCCGTTTCCCGGCCGCCGCACTGCCCGGCGCCGTGACCGCCCAGCCCGACGCCCGCCAGGCCCTGACCCGCGCGGTGGCCCGCGAGAGCTCCGCCGTGTCCGGCCATACTGCCGTCGCCGTGGACAACCTCGCCGACCGCGTCACGGCGGCCCTCGACACGGACGGTGTGGCCGTGCACCGCCCCGAGCTCGGCAGCCTCGTGGCCGTGGTCCCCGCCGACCCGCAGGCCCGCAACGAGGCCCGCCAGGCCGTGGCCTCCGTCGACGACGAGGCCGTACGTCTGCGTACGGCGGTGAAGTCCCGTGACGGCTTCTTCACCACGCACTTCATCAGCCCCTACTCCCGCTACCTCGCCCGATGGTGCGCCCGCCGCGGTCTGACCCCCAACCAGGTCACCACCGCCTCCTTGCTCACCGCCCTGATCGCCGCGGGCTGCGCGGCAACCGGCACCCGCGGCGGCTTCGTCGCGGCCGGTGCGCTCCTCATCCTCTCCTTCGTCCTCGACTGCGCCGACGGCCAACTCGCCCGCTACTCACTGCAGTACTCGACACTGGGCGCCTGGCTCGACGCCACCTTCGACCGCGCCAAGGAGTACGCCTACTACGCGGGCCTCGCCCTCGGAGCGGCCCGCGGCGGCGACGACGTGTGGGCGCTCGCCCTCGGCGCGATGGTGCTGCAGACGTGCCGCCATGTCGTCGACTTCTCCTTCAATGAGGCAAACGCCGACAGTACGGCCGCCACCGCCAACGCCAGCCCCACCGCGGCCCTTTCGGACCGGCTCGACAGCGCCGGCTGGACGGTGTGGCTACGCCGGATGATCGTCCTGCCGATCGGCGAACGCTGGGCGATGATCGCCGTACTGACGGCCGTCACCACGCCCCGTATCACCTTCTACGCGCTGCTCATCGGGTGCGCGTTCGCCGCGACTTACACCACGGCGGGGCGCGTCCTGCGGTCGTTGACGCGCAAGGCGCGGCGGACGGACCGGGCGGCCGAGGCGCTGGCGGACCTCGCGGACAGCGGCGCGCTCGCCCAGGCGCTGGTGCGGCTGCTGCGGAAGCTGCCCGCCAAGCCGCCGTTCGGCGCACGGGTCTTCGTCACGCTGCCCGGCGCTGTGATTCTCGTCGCGGCAGCATGGCGTGAGCCGTACGGCAGTTGGCTGCCCGTCGGCGCCGCCGTCCTCTACACGCTCACCTCCGCCGCCGCCGTCGCACTGCCCCTCAAGGGCGCCCTGGACTGGCTCGTTCCCCCCTTCCTCCGCGCCGCCGAGTACGGCACGGTCCTGCTACTGGCGGCCAAAGCCGAGGTGAACGGAGCCCTTCCCGCGGCGTTCGGGCTGGTGGCGGCCGTCGCCTACCATCACTACGACACGGTGTACCGCATCCGCGGCAACGCCGGCGCGCCACCGCAGTGGCTGGTGCGGGCGATCGGCGGTCACGAAGGCAGGACGCTGCTGGTCACCGTTCTGGCCGCGCTGCTCGCGCCCACAGAGTTCAAGGTCGCGCTCACGGCTCTCGCCGTGGCCGTGGCGCTGGTGGTGCTCGCCGAGAGCATCCGCTTCTGGGTCTCCGCAGGAGCACCCGCCGTACACGATGAAGGAGAACCCGCATGATCGGCCTCGTGCTGGCGGCCGGCGCCGGACGGCGTCTGCGCCCCTACACCGACACGCTGCCCAAGGCACTGGTGCCGGTGGGACCGGAGGGCAACGAGGACAGCCTCACCGTCCTGGACCTGACCCTCGGCAACTTCGCCGAGATCGGCCTGACCGAGGTCGCGATCATCGTCGGGTACCGCAAGGAGGCCGTCTACGAGCGGCGCGAGGCCCTGGAGCAGAAGTACGGCCTCAAGATCACCCTCATCGACAACGACAAGGCCGAGGAGTGGAACAACGCCTACTCCCTGTGGTGCGGCCGTGACGCCATCAAGCACTCGGTGATCCTCGCCAACGGCGACACCGTGCACCCGGTCTCCGTCGAGAAGACCCTGCTCGCCGCCCGCGGTGACGGCAAGAAGATCATCCTCGCCCTCGACACGGTGAAGTCCCTCGCCGACGAGGAGATGAAGGTCGTCGTCGGCCCCGAGGGCGGCATGACGAAGATCACCAAGCTGATGGACCCGGCCGAGGCGACCGGCGAGTACATCGGCGTCACCCTCATCGAGGGCGAGGCCGCCGACGAGCTGGCCGACGCGCTGAAGACGGTCTTCGAGACCGACCCGCAGCAGTTCTACGAGCACGGCTACCAGGAGCTGGTGAACCGCGGCTTCCGTATCGACGTCGCGCCCATCGGCGATGTCAAGTGGGTCGAGATCGACAACCACGACGACCTCGCCAAGGGACGTGAGATCGCGTGCCAGTACTGACGAGGCTCATCCCCTCGCCGATCGTCGTCGACATCCGCGCCGGTGCGCTCGACGACCTGGCGGCGGTCCTCGCGGACCAGCGGATCTCGTCCTCCGGTCGGCTGGCCGTCGCGATCAGCGGCGGCTCCGGCGCCGTGCTGCGCGACCGGGTGAGCCCGGCGCTGCCGAAGGCCGACTGGTTCGAGGTCGGCGGCGGCACCCTGGACGACGCGATCAAGCTGGCCGACGCGATGAAGCGCGGGCGCTACGACGCGGTCGTGGGCCTGGGCGGCGGCAAGATCATCGACTGCGCCAAGTTCGCCGCCGCGCGCGTCGGGCTGCCCCTGGTCGCCGTCGCGACGAACCTGTCGCACGACGGCCTGTGCTCGCCCGTCGCGACCCTCGACAACGACGCGGGCCGCGGCTCGTACGGTGTGCCGAACCCCATCGCGGTCGTCATCGACCTCGACGTCATCCGCGAGGCCCCCGTCCGTTTCGTACGCTCCGGCATCGGTGACGCCCTGTCCAACATCTCCGCGGTCGCGGACTGGGAGCTCGCCAACCGGGAGAGGGGCGAGGCGATCGACGGTCTCGCGGCCGCGATGGCCCGTCAGGCCGGCGAGGCCGTGCTGCGCCACCCCGGCGGCGTGGGCGACGACGGCTTCCTCCAGGTGCTCGCCGAGGGTCTGGTCCTGACCGGTATCTCGATGTCGGTCGCGGGTGACTCCCGCCCTGCCTCCGGCGCCTGCCACGAGATCAACCACGCCTTCGACCTGCTCTTCCCCAAGCGCGCCGCGAGCCACGGCGAGCAGTGCGGACTGGGCGCGGCCTTCGCGATGTACCTGCGCGGAGCCAAGGAGGAGTCGGCGTTCATGGGCGAGGTGCTCCACCGCCACGGCCTGCCGGTACTGCCGGAGGAGATCGGCTTCACGCCGGAGGAGTTCGTCCAGGTCGTGGAGTTCGCCCCGCAGACCCGGCCCGGCCGCTACACGATCCTCGAACACCTCGACCTGTCCACCGACCAGATCAGGGACGCGTACGCCGACTATGCCAAAGCCATCGGTAGCTGAACTCCGCCCGGTCGTTCACCCCCCGGGTGTGAAGGACCGGCGGAGCGGCGAGCACTGGGCCGGCCGGCTCTACATGCGCGAGATCTCGCTGCGCATCGACCGGCACCTGGTGAACACGCGGGTCACGCCCAACCAGCTGACCTACCTGATGACCCTCTTCGGCGTCCTCGCCGCCCCGGCGCTGCTGGTGCCGGGGATCGCGGGCGCCGTGCTCGGTGTGCTGATGGTCCAGCTCTACCTGCTGCTGGACTGCGTCGACGGTGAGATAGCGCGCTGGAAGAAGCAGTACTCACTCGCCGGGGTGTACCTGGACCGCGTCGGCGCCTATCTGTGCGACGCCGCGGTCCTGGTCGGCTTCGGTCTGCGCGCCGCCGACCTGTGGGGCTCCGGACGGATCGACTGGCTGTGGGCCTTCCTCGGCACCCTCGCCGCCCTCGGCGCCATCCTGATCAAGGCCGAGACGGACCTCGTCGGGGTCGCCCGTCACCAGACGGGCAAGGCGCCGGTCGAGGAGTCGGCGTCCGTGCCGCGCTCGTCCGGCATGGCGCTGGCCCGCAGGGCCGCCGCCGCGCTGAAGTTCCACCGCCTCGTCCTCGGCGTCGAGGCGTCCCTGCTGATCCTGGTCCTCGCTTTCCTGGACCAGGCCAGGGGCGACCTGTTCTTCTCGCGGCTCGGTGTCGCCGTACTGGCGGGCATCGCGCTCCTCCAGACCGTGCTGCACCTGGTGTCCATCCTCGCCTCCAGCAGGCTGAAGTGAGCAGCGGTATGAAGGTCGGCGCGGTCATCATCACCATGGGCAACCGCCCCGACGAACTGCGCGCCCTCCTCGACTCGGTCGCCAAGCAGGACGGCGACCCGGTCGAGGTGGTCGTCGTCGGCAACGGCTCCCCGGTACCGGAGGTCCCCGCGGGCGTACGCACCGTCGAGCTGCCGGAGAACCTTGGCATACCCGGCGGCCGCAACGTCGGTATCGAGGCCTTCGGCCCCGGCGGTACCGACGTGGACGTCCTGCTGTTCCTCGACGACGACGGCCTGCTCGCCCGCAACGACACCGCCGAGCTCTGCCGCGAGGCCTTCGAGGCCGACCCGGAGCTCGGCATCATCAGCTTCCGTATCGCCGACCCGGACACCGGCGTCACCCAGCGGCGCCACGTACCCCGGCTGCGCGCCTCCGACCCGATGCGTTCCTCCCGGGTGACCACCTTCCTCGGCGGCGCCAACGCCGTCCGCACAAAGGTTTTCGCCGAAATCGGAGGACTTCCGGACGAATTCTTCTACGCACACGAGGAAACCGACCTGGCATGGCGGGCTCTCGACGCGGGCTGGATGATCGACTACCGGTCCGACATGGTGCTGTACCACCCCACGACCGCGCCCTCACGGCACGCGGTCTACCACCGCATGGTGGCGCGCAACCGCGTCTGGCTCGCGCGCCGCAACCTCCCCGCGCTCCTGGTGCCGGTCTACCTGGGCGTCTGGATGCTCCTGACGCTGCTCCGCAGGCCGTCGCGGCCCGCCCTGAAGGCCTGGTTCGGCGGGTTCCGGGAGGGGTGGCGGAGCGCCTGCGGTCCCCGCAGGCCCATGAAGTGGCGTACGGTGTGGCGTCTGACCCGTCTGGGCCGACCTCCTGTCATCTGACAAGCTCGAAATCTGAGAGCATTCGGCGGTACCCGCGGTTCCAGGTTTCCACCTCGGTCCGACCAGGCTGCGCACTTTTGAGGACGAAAGCTTCCATCTGTGAGTGAGACAACGCATGACGGTGGAGTCGCCGTGAGCGACCGGCCGTCGCCCGACGAGGGACTCTCCGCCGCCGAGCTGGCCGCCAAGTACGGGCTCGCGGTCAGCGGAGCCCGGCCCGGACTCGGCAGTTACGTCCGCCAGCTCTGGGGGCGGCGCCACTTCATCCTCGCCTTCTCCCAGGCGAAGCTCACCGCCCAGTACAGCCAGGCCAAGCTCGGCCAGCTCTGGCAGGTGGCGACCCCGCTGCTCAACGCGCTGGTGTACTTCCTGATCTTCGGCCTGATCCTGAACGCCGACCGGGGCTTCACACGGGAGGTGTACATCCCCTTCCTGGTCACGGGTGTGTTCGTCTTCACCTTCACACAGAGCTCGGTGATGGCGGGCGTCCGCGCGATCTCCGGCAACCTCGGTCTGGTCCGGGCCCTGCACTTCCCGCGTGCCTCACTGCCGATCTCGTTCTCGCTCCAGCAGCTTCAGCAGCTGCTCTTCTCGATGATCGTGCTGTTCGCCGTCGCGATCGGGTTCGGCAGCTACCCGCGTCTGTCCTGGGTGCTCATCGTCCCCGTACTGGCGCTGCAGTTCCTGTTCAACACCGGCCTGGCGATGATCTTCGCGCGCATGGGCGCCAAGACCCCGGACCTCGCCCAGCTGATGCCGTTCGTGATGCGTACGTGGATGTACGCGTCCGGCGTGATGTTCTCGATCCCGGTGATGCTCGCCGACCACCCCAAGTGGATCGCCGACATCCTCCAGTGGAACCCCGCCGCCATCTACATGGACCTGATGCGCTTCGCGCTGATCGACGGGTACGGCAGCGAGAACCTGCCCCCGCACGTGTGGGCGGTCGCGGCCGGCTGGGCCGCGCTCGTCGCGCTCGGCGGTTTCGTGTACTTCTGGAAGGCGGAGGAGAGGTACGGCCGTGGCTGAGTCACATGTCCCCACCGTCGTCGCCGACGAACTGCACATCGTCTACCGCGTGAACGGTGCGAAGACCGGCAAGGGCAGCGCCACCTCGGCCCTCAGCCGGATCCTCAGGCGCGGCGAGGAGCGCGGCGTGCGCAAGGTGCACGCCGTCAAGGGCGTCTCGTTCATCGCCTACCGCGGCGAGGCCATCGGACTGATCGGCTCCAACGGCTCCGGCAAGTCCACCCTCCTGCGCGCCATCGCCGGCCTGCTCCCCGCAGAGAAGGGCAAGGTCTACACCGACGGCCAGCCCTCCCTCCTCGGTGTCAACGCGGCCCTGATGAACGATCTGACGGGCGAACGGAACGTCATCCTCGGCGGGCTCGCGATGGGCATGAGCCGCGAGCAGATCAAGGAGCGCTACCAGGGGATCGTCGACTTCTCCGGCATCAACGAGAAGGGCGACTTCATCACCCTGCCGATGCGCACCTACTCGTCCGGTATGGCGGCCCGACTGCGCTTCTCCATCGCGGCCGCCAAGGACCACGACGTCCTGATGATCGACGAGGCGCTGGCCACCGGTGACCGGAAGTTCCAGAAGCGCTCCGAGGCCCGCATCCGCGAGCTGCGCAAGGAGGCCGGCACGGTGTTCCTGGTCAGCCACAACAACAAGTCGATCCGCGACACCTGCGACCGCGTCCTGTGGCTGGAGCGCGGCGAGCTGCGGATGGACGGGCCCACCGAAGAGGTCCTCAAGGAGTACGAGAAGTTCACGGGCAAGTAGCCCGCCACCCGGGGCCCGTCCGGCCCCGTCCCCAGCACGTCCCGGACCCCGCCGGAACGCCTCCGGCGGGGTCCCTCGTGCGCGGGGAGCCCGCTGTTCCGCACGGGTTCGTCCCGCCGGGGGCGGAGGGCCCAACTCCGGTTCGGTTCACAAGGCTTGACGCCAATCGGTGCGTTGTTGTGATGCGCGGGACACCCGGACAGGGCATGGCGCGTGTACAACGTAAGCTGTACCGGTGCCCAATCACGGCAAGTAGGGCCATAATGCGCGAGACCCGGCACCCGCCGCACCGGCCGACCACTGGCGGCGTGTCCGAAATAGTGTGAATTGGGTCGGCAGTGTAGAACGGGAGATGTGACGGCAATGGTTACGGAAACTCCCCACCTCCGCGACGCCCGTGCCGTCCCCGCGCCGGGTGACGAGCGGTGACCGAAGCCGGGACGGCGCGCACCGGCGACCCGGAGCGCGGCACCCTTGACAAGGCCGCGGCCGAGAACTTCCCCGTGGCGCCGTTCTTCCTGCCCGGGGCCTGGCGCACCGACCTCATGGCCGTCTACGGCTTCGCCCGCCTCGTCGACGACATCGGCGACGGCGACCTCGCCCCCGGCGGCGCCGACGCCCGACTGCTGGGCGTGTCCCCCGACGAGGCCGAGGACCGGTCGGCCCTGCTGGACGCCTTCGAGACCGACCTGCGCAGGGTGTTCGACGGGGGCCCCCGCCACCCGCTGCTGCGCCGCCTCCAGCGGACCGTCCGGCGCCGCTCCCTGACACCCGAGCCCTTCCTCGGCCTGATCGCCGCCAACCGCCAGGACCAGCTCGTCAAGCGATACGAGACATACGACGACCTCCTGGCCTACTGCGAGCTGTCCGCCAACCCCGTCGGCCGCCTCGTCCTCGCCGTCACCGGCACCTCGACACCCGAACGCGTGCGCCGCTCCGACGCCGTCTGTACGGCACTCCAGATCGTCGAACACCTCCAGGACGTGGCCGAGGATCTCGGCCGCGACCGTATCTATCTGCCCACCGCGGACATGAAGCGCTTTCATGTCCAGGAGGCGGATCTCGCCGCGACCACAGCAGGCGCATCGGTGCGCGCACTGCTTGCCTACGAAGCACAACGCGCCCGTGACCTGCTGGATGAGGGCCTCCCCCTGGTGGGTAGCGTCCACGGCAGGCTGAGGCTGCTCCTTGCGGGGTTCGTGGCGGGGGGAAGGGCGGCCATCCACGCGATCGCCGCCGCCGAATACGACGTACTTTCCGGCCCGCCCAAGCCCGGCAGGCTCCGACTGCTGCGCGAGACGGGCGTGACTCTGCGAGGAGAGGGGTGATCCGGACCGTGGAGTCTTCTCCATCCGTGTCCGCACCGGTACTCGCCGCCTACAGCTACTGCGAGGCCGTCACCGGACAGCAGGCCCGTAACTTCGCGTACGGCATCAGGCTGCTGCCGACGCCCAAGCGCCGCGCGATGTCCGCGGTCTACGCGTTCTCACGGCGCGTCGACGACATCGGCGACGGCGCGCTCGACCCCGGCGTCAAGGCGGCCAGGCTCGAGGACACCCGCGCCCTGCTCGCCCGCGTCCGCGAGGAAGGCGTCGACGAGGACGAGACCGACCCGGTCGCGGTCGCCCTCGCGCACGCGGCCGGGCAGTTCCCGATTCCCCTCGGCGGCCTCGACGAACTCATCGACGGCGTCCTGATGGACGTACGCGGCGAGGCCTACGAGACCTGGGACGACCTCAGGCGCTACTGCCGCTGTGTGGCGGGCGCCATCGGGCGGGTCTCCCTGGGAGTGTTCGGTACGGAGCCGGGGGCGCGCGGCGTCGAGCGGGCCGCCGAGTACGCCGACACGCTCGGACTGGCGCTCCAACTCACCAACATCCTCAGGGATGTGCGCGAGGACGCCGCGGGTGGACGCACCTATCTGCCCGCCGACGATCTCGCCAAGTTCGGCTGCTCCGCCGGGTTCGGCGGTCCTGTTCCACCGCCCGACTCCGACTTCGCGGGCCTCGTCCACTTCGAAGTGCGGCGGGCCCGTGCCCTGTTCGCCGAGGGCTACCGGCTGCTTCCCATGCTCGACCGGCGCAGCGGCGCCTGTGTCGCCGCCATGGCCGGTATCTACCGCCGCCTCCTGGGCCGTATCGAGCGTGAGCCGGAGGCCGTGCTGCGCGGCCGCGTCTCACTGCCCGGGCGCGAGAAGGCGTATGTCGCCGTACGCGGACTGTCGGGTCTCGACGCCCGTCATGTGTCCCGCCGTACCGTCAGCCGAACCGTCAGGAGGCGTGTCTGATGGACAATCCGGCCCAAGGTGAACCCATCGGGGAAAAGTGGCACGCAACCCTCCGCGGCCCGGTCGCGTCCCAGACTGCGACGGCCTGCCGTGGACGTTTCAGGCACCTCGGGCGGGTCGTGGGGGAGGGTGCGTGATGACCGACGGCACACAGCCCGACGGGCTGCTCGACGCGGACAGTCCGGGCAGCCCCGCAGTGAAGTCGGGCGCGCGCCGCCTTCCGGCAGGGGCGGCCGACGGGCGCACGGCCGTGGTGGTCGGCGGCGGGCTCGCCGGGATCACCGCAGCTCTGTCACTGGCCGACGCCGGGGTGCGCGTGACGCTGCTCGAAGGGCGGCCACGGCTCGGCGGGCTCGCCTTCTCCTTCCAGCGCGCCGACCTGACCGTCGACAACGGACAGCATGTGTATCTGCGCTGCTGCACCGCGTACCGCTGGTTCCTCGACCGTGTCGAGGGGGCCCCGCTCGCACCGTTGCAGCGCCGTCTCGACGTGCCCGTCCTCGACGCCGAGGGCAGGCCCGGGCGCAGGCTCGGCAGACTGCGGCGCGACGCGCTGCCCGTACCCCTGCACCTCGGGCGCAGCCTCGCGACGTACCCGCATCTCTCGCTCGCCGAGCGTGCCCGGGTGGGGCGTGCCGCACTGGCGCTCAAGGCACTCGACCTCGCCGACCCGGCGCTCGACGCACAGGACTTCGGCAGCTGGCTGGCCGCGCACGGCCAGTCGGCTCGTGCCGTCGCGGCACTGTGGGACCTCGTGGGGGTCGCCACCCTCAACGCGGTGGCCGGCGAGGCCTCCCTCGGACTCGCCGCGATGGTCTTCAAGACGGGTCTGCTGTCCGACCCCGGCGCGGCCGACATCGGCTGGGCGCGCGTCCCGCTGGGTGAACTGCACGACCGGCTCGCCCGCAAGGCCCTCGACTCGGCGGGCGTCCGTACCGTACTCCGGACCCGCGTCACCTCCGTCTCCCCCCGCGGGAACGGGCGTTGGGAGGTCCAGTTGCCCGGCGAGAGCCTCGACACGGACGCGGTCGTCCTCGCCGTACCGCAGCGCGAGGCACACGACCTGCTGCCCGCGGGTGCGCTCGACCATCCCGAGCGGCTGCTGGAGATCGGTACCGCGCCGATCCTCAACGTCCATGTGGTGTACGACCGGAAGGTGCTGGACAAGCCGTTCTTCGCGGCGCTCGGCACACCGGTGCAGTGGGTCTTCGACCGGACCGCTGCGTCCGGTCTGGGCGAGGGCCAGTACCTGGCGCTGTCCCAGTCCGCCGCGAGGGACGAGATCGACGCACCCGTGTCCGTGCTGCGCGAGCGGTACCTGCCGGAGCTGGAGCGGCTGCTGCCCGCCACCCGGGGCGCGGTCGTACGGGACTTCTTCGTGACCCGGGAGCGCACGGCGACGTTCGCCCCCGCACCCGGTGTCGGGCGGCTGCGGCCCGGCGCCCGCACCAAGGCCCCCGGCCTGTACCTGGCCGGAGCGTGGACCGCCACAGGGTGGCCCGCGACCATGGAGAGTGCGGTCCGCAGTGGCATCAGCGCGGCGCACGCCGCACTGGGCGCCCTGGGCGGATCCCGCGACCACCTCTTCGCCTTCGAGGAGGCGGCTTGATGCTCGATCAGCGACGCGCGGCAGACTCCCGCACCTCCCGCACCGCAACAAGAGGAGAGACTGTGCCCACTGTGCCCCCGGCCTCGACGGCCGCTCGAGAGACCGCGGTGGACGTGACCGCGCTCCTGGAGCGTGGCCGGACCCTGGCCACCCCGGTGCTGCGGGCGGCCATCGACCGACTGGCGCCGCCCATGGACACCGTCGCCGCCTACCACTTCGGCTGGATCGACGCCCGGGGAAACCCGGCCGACGGCGACGGCGGCAAGGCCGTGCGCCCCGCGCTCGCCGTGCTGTCCGCCGAGGTCACCGGGGCGGCCCCCGAGACCGGCATCCCCGGCGCGGTCGCGGTCGAACTGGTGCACAACTTCTCGCTGCTGCACGACGACCTGATGGACGGCGACGAACAGCGCCGCCACCGCGACACCGTCTGGAAGGTGCACGGCCCCGCCCAGGCCATCCTCGTGGGTGACGCCCTCATGGCGCTCGCCAACGAGATCCTCCTGGAACTCGGCACCGTTGAGGCCGGCCGCGCCACCCGCCGGCTGACCACGGCCACCCGCGCCCTCATCGACGGCCAGGCCCAGGACATCTCCTACGAGCACCGCGACCGCGTCAGCGTCGAGGAGTGCCTGGAGATGGAGGGCAACAAGACCGGCGCGCTGCTGGCCTGCGCCTGCTCCATCGGCGCGGTACTCGGCGGGGCCGACGACCGTACGGCCGACGCGCTGGAGAAGTACGGCTACCACCTCGGCCTCGCCTTCCAGGCCGTCGACGACCTGCTGGGCATCTGGGGCGACCCGGTGTCCACCGGCAAGCAGACCTGGAGCGACCTGCGCCAGCGCAAGAAGTCCCTGCCGGTCGTGGCCGCGCTCGCGGCGGGCGGCGAGGCGTCCGAGCGGCTCGGCGAGATCCTCGCCGCCGACGCCAAGACCAGCGACTTCGAGAACTTCTCCGAGGAGGAGTTCGCCGCCCGCGCCGCCCTCATCGAGGAGGCCGGCGGGCGCGACTGGACCGCCGAGGAGGCGCGCCGCCAGCACCGGATCGCCGTCGAGGCCCTGGACGAGATCCATATGCCGGACCCGGTGCGGGACCGGTTCGTGGCGGTCGCCGACTTCGTCGTCGTACGAAAGAGGTGATCACGACCGAGGAAGAGACGAGCCCTCCCGGTCGAATAGGCCTCGCGTAGTCGCCGGCCGGTGCCGGCCCCCGAGCTTCCGTCCGCTCCCGGACAGGGCCTCGGGGCACAGGGACAGCACCGGCCGACGGCGGACCCACAGCAGAGACGTACCACTGCACGAAGGGGAAGCCATGACAGCGACGACCGACGGAAGCACCGGGGCACCACCACCGCCCCGGGCGGCCTCGGCCAGCGACACCGACACGGAAACCGACACCCCGGGGGCGGCAGGGGTTCCTGATGCCGCCGTGCGTGCGATACAGCGCGCCACCGACTTCCTCCTCGCCCGCCAGGACGCCCAGGGATGGTGGAAGGGCGACCTCGAGACCAACGTCACGATGGACGCGGAGGACCTGCTGCTCCGTCAGTTCCTGGGCATCCGCGACGAGAAGACCACGCGGGCGGCCGCCCTCTTCATCCGCGGCGAGCAACGCGAGGACGGCACCTGGGGCACCTTCTACGGCGGGCCCGGGGAACTCTCCACCACCATCGAGGCGTACGTCGCCCTGCGCCTCGCCGGAGACGCGCCGGACGCCCCGCACATGGCGAGGGCGTCGGAGTGGATCCGCGCCCGGGGCGGTATCGCCGCGTCGCGCGTCTTCACCCGGATCTGGCTCGCCCTGTTCGGCTGGTGGAAGTGGGAGGACCTGCCCGAACTCCCGCCGGAGCTCATGTACTTCCCGACGTGGATGCCGCTGAACATCTACGACTTCGGGTGCTGGGCACGGCAGACCATCGTGCCTTTGACCATCGTCTCCGCGAAGCGGCCGGTACGGCCCGCGCCCTTCCCACTCGACGAGCTGCACACCGACCCGGGCAGCCCGAATCCGCCCAGGCCCCTCGCTCCGGCGGCGAGTTGGGACGGCGTGTTCCAGCGCCTCGACAAGGTCCTGCACGGCTACCGCAGAGTGGCGCCGAAGCGACTGCGCCGGGCGGCCATGAACAACGCGGCACGCTGGATCATCGAGCGGCAGGAGAACGACGGCTGCTGGGGCGGCATCCAGCCCCCGGCCGTGTACTCGGTCATCGCCCTCCACCTGCTGGGCTATGACCTCGGGCATCCCGTCATGCGCGCCGGCCTCGAGTCCCTGGACCGGTTCGCCGTGTGGCGCGAGGACGGGGCCCGGATGATCGAGGCCTGCCAGTCGCCGGTGTGGGACACCTGTCTCGCGACCATCGCCCTCGTCGACGCCGGGCTGCCCGCCGACCATCCGCAGCTGGTGAGGGCCGCGGACTGGATGCTCGGCGAGGAGATCGTCCGGCCCGGCGACTGGGCGGTGCAAAGACCCCAGCTGCCGCCCGGGGGCTGGGCGTTCGAGTTCCACAACGACAACTACCCCGACATCGACGACACCGCAGAGGTCGTCCTCGCGCTGCGCCGCGTCAAGCACCCCGACCCGGAGCGCGCGGACCGGGCGATCGCGCGTGCCGTGCGCTGGAACCTCGGCATGCAGTCGAGGAACGGCGCGTGGGGCGCCTTCGACGTCGACAACACCAGTCCCTTCCCGAACAAGCTGCCCTTCTGCGACTTCGGCGAGGTCATCGACCCGCCGTCCGCCGATGTCACCGCGCATGTCGTGGAGATGCTGGCCGTCGAGGGGCTCGCCCATGACGAGCGCACCCGCCGGGGCATCGAGTGGCTGCTCGCCGAACAGGAGCCGAACGGCTCGTGGTTCGGGCGCTGGGGCGTCAACTACGTGTACGGCACGGGGTCGGTCGTCCCCGCGCTGGTAGCCGCGGGACTGCCCGCCTCGCACCCGGCGGTCCGCCGGGCCGTCGCCTGGCTGGAGACCGTGCAGAACGACGACGGCGGCTGGGGCGAGGACCTGCGCTCGTACCGGGACAGCGCCGGGTGGAGCGGCAAGGGCGCCTCCACCGCCTCCCAGACCGCGTGGGCGCTGCTCGCGCTGCTGGCGGCGGGGGAGCGGGAGTCGAAGGCCGTGGAGCGCGGGATCGAGTGGCTGGCGGGCACCCAGCGGGAGGACGGCTCCTGGGACGAGCCGTACTTCACCGGGACCGGGTTCCCGTGGGACTTCTCGATCAACTACCACCTCTACCGCCAGGTCTTCCCGCTGACGGCGCTCGGCCGGTACGTCCATGGAGAGCCGTTCGCGGAGAGGGCGGAGGAGCCCGGGAGGGACGGGAACGCCGAGGCGGTCGCGAAGGCCGGGAGGCCCGAGGAGGCCGGGAGGCCCGAGGAGGTCGAGAGGCCCGGGAAGGCGGACAAGGACGGTGAGGGCGGCGAGGCCGCCGTGTCGGTGAAGGGGAGCTGATGTGAGCGACGCTCCCGCCCCGGCCCCGCTGCTGATCGCCTGCGCGCTCGGCATCGAGCGGCTCGCCCTGCGCAGGGCGAGCCGCGGCGGCGACGGGGCCCCGGCCGTCCTGCTGCGCACCGGCATGGGGCCGAGGGCCGCCGAGCGCTCCGTCACCCGGATGCTCGCCGCCCCGGCCCTGCGCGGGGCAGCCGTCCTGGCCACCGGCTTCTGCGCCGGGCTCGCGCCCGGTATGCACCCGGGTGACCTCGTCGTGGCGGAGGAGACGCGGTACCCGGACGGCGCCACCACGCCGTGTGTGGGCACCGAACTGCTGGTGAAGGAGCTGGTGCGCCTCGTGCCCGGGCGCACCGTCCACACCGGGCCGCTCACCGGCTCCCACCATGTCGTACGCGGGCACGAACGGTCGGAACTGCACTCCACCGGCGCCATCGCGGTCGACATGGAGTCCGCGGCCACGCTCCACAGCGCCCTCCGCCGGGGCGCACGCCCGGTTGCGGCCGTCCGGGTGGTCGTGGACGCTCCAGAACATGAACTAGTCCGGATCGGCACGGTACGCGGTGGAATATCTGCTTTCCGCGTCCTTCGTGCCGTCGTTCCCGCTTTCTTCGAATGGCACCGTTCCTTGCTGCTCCCCAGGAGGTGAGCCAGATGGCCATGCCGCTCCGCCAGTCCATCAAGGTGGCGACGTATCTCGCCGAACAGAAGCTGCGCCGGCGGGACAAGTTTCCGCTCATCGTCGAGCTGGAACCACTCTTCGCCTGCAATCTGAAGTGCGAGGGCTGTGGCAAGATCCAGCATCCGGCCGGGGTGCTCAAGCAGCGCATGCCGGTGGCGCAGGCCGTGGGCGCGGTGCTGGAATCCGGTGCGCCGATGGTCTCGATCGCCGGCGGCGAGCCCTTGATGCATCCTCAGATCGACGAGATCGTGCGGCAGTTGGTCGCCCGGCGGAAATACGTCTTCCTGTGCACCAACGCCATGCTGCTGCGCAAGAAGATGGGCACGTTCAAGCCCTCGCCGTACTTCGCGTTCGCCGTGCACATCGACGGGCTGCGGGAGCGGCACGACGAGTCCGTGGCGAAGGAGGGGGTGTTCGACGAGGCCGTGGAGGCCATCAAGGAGGCCAAGCGGCGCGGCTTCCGGGTGACCACCAACTCGACCTTCTTCAACACCGACACCCCGCAGACCGTCATCGAGGTCCTCAACTACCTCAACGACGACCTCAAGGTCGACGAGATGATGATCTCGCCCGCCTACGCCTACGAGAAGGCACCCGACCAGGAGCACTTCCTGGGCGTGGAGCAGACCCGCGAGCTGTTCAGGAAGGCCTTCGCCGGCGGCAACCGGCGTCGCTGGCGGCTGAACCACTCGCCGCTGTTCCTCGACTTCCTGGAGGGCAGGGTCGACTTCCCGTGCACCGCGTGGGCGATCCCCAACTACTCGCTCTTCGGCTGGCAGCGGCCCTGCTACCTGATGAGCGACGGGTACGTCCCGACGTACCGGGAGCTCATCGAGGAGACCGACTGGGACAAGTACGGCCGCGGCAAGGACCCGCGCTGTGCCAACTGCATGGCGCACTGCGGCTACGAGCCGACCGCCGTCCTCGCCACCATGGACTCGCTCAAGGAGTCGCTGCGCGCCATGCGCGAGACCGTCTCCGGAAACCACGGGTGACGCCATGACCGCCGTGTCCCTGGGCGTTCCCGAAGTACCCGTCCGGCCGATCGCGGAGCGCCGCGTCTCGCGGCGGATCCAGGTCGGTCCGGTCGCGGTGGGGGGCGGGGCCCCGGTGTCGGTGCAGTCGATGACGACGACCCGTACGTCGGACATCGGGGCGACGCTCCAGCAGATCGCGGAGCTCACCGCGTCCGGCTGCCAGATCGTCCGGGTCGCCTGCCCCACGCAGGACGACGCCGACGCCCTCGCCACCATCGCCCGCAAGTCGCAGATCCCGGTGATCGCGGACATCCACTTCCAGCCGAAGTACGTGTTCGCGGCGATCGAGGCGGGCTGTGCGGCCGTGCGGGTGAACCCCGGGAACATCAAGCAGTTCGACGACAAGGTCAAGGAGATCGCGCGGGCCGCGACGGACCACGGCACCCCGATCCGTATCGGCGTGAACGCGGGCTCGCTCGACAAGCGACTCCTGAAGAAGTACGGCAGGGCCACGCCCGAGGCGCTGGTCGAGTCGGCGCTGTGGGAGGCGTCGCTCTTCGAGGAGCACGGCTTCCGGGACATCAAGATCTCGGTCAAGCACAACGACCCGGTGGTCATGGTCAACGCCTACCGACAGCTCGCGGCCCGGTGTGACTACCCGCTGCACCTGGGGGTGACCGAGGCCGGTCCCGCCTTCCAGGGCACGATCAAGTCCGCCGTGGCCTTCGGGGCGCT
This sequence comes from Streptomyces phyllanthi, assembly GCF_009377205.1. Classification (GTDB taxonomy): domain Bacteria; phylum Actinomycetota; class Actinomycetes; order Streptomycetales; family Streptomycetaceae; genus Streptomyces; species Streptomyces phyllanthi. Next base: position 3,827 of record NZ_VJZE01000065.1, on the reverse strand, counting down.
GCTCAGCGAGGGCATCGGCGACACCATCCGGGTCTCGCTGAGCGCGCCGCCCGCCGAGGAGGTCAAGGTCGGCATCCAGATCCTTCAGTCGCTGGGGCTGAGGGAGCGGCGGCTGGAGATCGTGTCGTGTCCGTCGTGCGGGCGTGCCCAGGTCGACGTGTACAAGCTGGCCGACGAGGTCACGGCCGGTCTCGAGGGGATGGAGGTGCCGCTGCGCGTCGCGGTCATGGGCTGCGTCGTCAACGGCCCCGGGGAGGCGCGCGAGGCGGATCTGGGGGTCGCCTCGGGCAACGGAAAGGGCCAGATCTTCGTGAAGGGCGAGGTCATCAAGACCGTACCCGAGTCGAAGATCGTGGAGACCCTCATCGAAGAGGCGATGAAGATCGCCGAGCAGATGGAGCGGGACGGCGTCGCGTCGGGGGAGCCGGCGGTCACCGTGAGCCGATGAGCACGGATTGAACAGCACGGATCGAGAGGGGGCCCGAGCGTGACGATTCTGGAGAGCATCCGGGGACCACGCGACCTGAAGGCGCTGTCCGAGGCGGAACTCGGTGAACTGTCCGACGAGATCAGGGAGTTCCTGGTGCACGCGGTCGCCAGGACCGGAGGCCATCTCGGGCCCAACCTGGGGGTGGTGGAACTGACCATCGCGCTCCACCGGGTCTTCGAGTCGCCGGTCGACCGCATCCTGTGGGACACCGGTCACCAGAGCTATGTGCACAAGCTGCTGACCGGTCGCCAGGACTTCTCCAAGCTGCGCGGCAAGGGAGGCCTGTCCGGCTACCCGTCGCGCGAGGAGTCCGAGCACGACGTCATCGAGAACAGCCACGCCTCCACCGCCCTCGGCTGGGCCGACGGGCTCGCCAAGGCCCGGCAGGTGCGGGGGGAGAAGGGCCATGTCGTCGCGGTCGTCGGCGACGGCGCGCTCACCGGCGGTATGGCGTGGGAGGCGCTCAACAACATCGCGGCCGCCAAGGACCGGCCCCTGATCATCGTCGTCAACGACAACGAGCGGTCGTACGCCCCGACCATCGGCGGCCTCGCGAACCACCTCGCGACCCTGCGCACGACCGACGGCTACGAGAAGGTCCTGGCCTGGGGCAAGGACGTGCTGCTCAGTACACCGGTCGTCGGCCACACCCTGTACGAGTCGCTGCACGGCGCGAAGAAGGGCTTCAAGGACGCCTTCGCCCCGCAGGGCATGTTCGAGGACCTGGGCCTGAAGTACGTCGGGCCGATCGACGGCCATGACGTGGGCGCCGTCGAGTCGGCGCTCCGGCGCGCGAAACGCTTCCACGGGCCCGTGCTGGTCCACTGCCTCACCGAGAAGGGACGCGGGTACGAGCCCGCGCTCGCCCACGAGGAGGACCACTTCCACACCGTCGGCGTGATGGACCCGCTCACCTGCGCGCCGCTCACGCCCGCGGGCGGACCGTCCTGGACCTCGGTGTTCGGCGACGAGATCGTACGGATCGGAGAGCAGCGCGAGGACGTCGTCGCGATCACCGCGGCCATGCTGCACCCGGTGGGGCTCGGCCCGTTCGCCGAGCGGTTCCCCGACCGTGTGTGGGACGTGGGGATAGCCGAACAGCACGCCGCGGTGTCGGCGGCCGGACTCGCGACCGGCGGACTGCACCCGGTCGTCGCCGTCTACGCCACCTTCCTCAACCGCGCCTTCGACCAGCTCCTGATGGACATCGCGCTGCACCGCTGCGGAGTGACGTTCGTACTGGACCGGGCCGGGATCACGGGAGTCGACGGGCCCTCGCACAACGGCATGTGGGACATGTCGGTCCTCCAGGTCGTACCGGGGCTGCGGATCGCGGCGCCGCGCGACGCCGAGCAGTTGCGTGCCCAGCTGAGGGAGGCGGTCGCCGTCGACGACGCGCCGACGCTCGTCCGGTTCCCGAAGGAGTCCGTGGGCCCGGAGATCCCGGCCGTGGACCGAGTGGGCGGCATGGACGTGCTGCACCGCTTCCCCGGGGGCGCCGACGTGCTGCTGGTGGCCGTCGGCGTCATGGCCCCGGTCTGCCTCCAGGCCGCGGAACTGCTGCAGGCCCGCGGTATCGGCTGCACCGTCGTCGACCCGCGCTGGGTCAAGCCCGTCGACCCCGCGCTGCCCGGACTCGCCGCCGAGCACCGGCTGGTGGCCGTGGTCGAGGACAACAGCCGGGCGGCCGGTGTCGGCGCGGCGGTCGCACTGGCCCTCGGGGACGCCGACGTGGACGTGCCCGTACGGCGGTTCGGCATCCCGGAGCAGTTCCTCGCGCACGCCAAGCGGGGCGAGGTGCTGGCCGACATCGGCCTCACACCGGTCGAGATCGCCGGGCGGATCAGCGCCTGCCTGGCCGCCAAGGACGAGCTCGCCAAGGAGAAACAGGAATGACCACCGCCGAACCCGCAGCCGGGACCGAGGAGTTCGACCTCGGCCGGCTCCTGGCCGAGCGTGGGGCCGAGCGCTACGAGCTCCACGCCCGGCACCTCAACCACCAGCTCCCGCGCATGCTGCACACCATCGGCTTCGACAAGGTCTACGAGCGTGCCGCGGGCGCGCACTTCTGGGACGCGGACGGCAACGACTACCTCGACATGCTCGCCGGGTTCGGGGTGATGGGCCTCGGCCGCCACCACCCCGTCGTCCGCAAGGCGCTGCACGACGTCCTCGACGCCTCCCTCGCCGACCTCACCCGCTTCGACTGCCAGCCGCTGCCGGGGCTCCTCGCCGAGAAGCTCCTCACCCACAGCCCCCATCTGGACCGGGTCTTCTTCGGCAACAGCGGTACGGAGGCCGTCGAGACCGCGCTGAAGTTCGCCCGGTACGCGACGGGGAAGCCGCGGATCCTGTACTGCGCGCACGCCTTCCACGGGCTGACCACCGGCTCGCTGTCCGTGAACGGCGAGTCGGGCTTCCGGGACGGGTTCGCGCCGCTGCTGCCCGACACGGCCGTACCGCTCGGCGATCTCGACGCCCTGGCGGGGGAGTTGAAGCAGGGCGACGTGGCCGCCCTCATCGTCGAACCGATCCAGGGCAAGGGCGTGTACGAGGCCCCGCCCGGCTATCTGCGCTCCGCCCAGGAACTGCTGCACAAGCACAAGGCGCTGCTGATCGCCGACGAGGTGCAGACGGGGCTCGGGCGCACCGGCGACTTCTACGCCCACCAGCACGAGGAGGGTGTGGAGCCGGACCTGGTGTGCGTGGCGAAGGCGCTCTCCGGGGGCTATGTGCCGCTCGGCGCCACCCTCGGCAAGGACTGGATCTTCAAGAAGGTCTACTCGTCGATCGACCGCGTCCTCGTCCACTCGGCGAGCTTCGGCTCCAACGCCCAGGCCATGGCAGCCGGTCTCGCCGTGCTGTCGGTCATGGAGAACGAGCAGATCGTGGCGGGCGCCAGGGCGACGGGGGAGCGGCTGAAGTCCCGGCTCGGGGCGCTCGTCGACAAGTACGAGCTGCTCAGTGACGTACGCGGCCGGGGACTGATGATCGGCATCGAGTTCGGGAAGCCCAGATCGCTGGGGCTGCGCAGCCGGTGGGCCATGCTCCAGGCCGCGCGCAAGGGGCTGTTCGCGCAGATGGTGGTCGTACCGCTGCTGCAGCGGCACCGGATCCTGACCCAGGTCTCCGGGGACCACCTGGAGGTCATCAAGCTGATCCCGCCGCTGGTCATCGACGAGCAGGACGTGGACCGGTTCGTCGACGCCTTCACCGAGGTGATGGACGACGCGCACGGCGGGAGCGGACTGATGTGGGACTTCGGGAAGACCCTGGTGAAGCAGGCGGTGGCCAACCGCTAGCTTTCCTCGCCCCCGCCGCCCCTACCCGTCCCGTC
>NZ_VJZE01000659.1 GCF_009377205.1 Streptomyces phyllanthi | reverse complement strand
GTGTGGGTGTGGTCCGGCTCCTGTGGGGAGCGGGGGTGCGGGGCCATGTACGTGGGGCCGGATGGCCGTACCGTCTTCGGGGGCTCCGGCCTGTGGACGGTCTCTTGCGGTTCCGTTTTCTCCGGTGGCCGGGCGGCTTTTCGCTCGGCCTTTCGTCGGGCGCGTACCGCTCGCCAGCGGGCCACCGTGCCCATCGCGAACACCGTCAGGACCAGCAGCACCATCAGCTGGCCGATGAACAGGCCCCAGAAGAGTCCGTACCCGGAGAGCTGGTCGGCCGGGGTGTCCGGCCAGGCGTCCGCCATGTCGTGCGGGTTCGCGACGAGGTGGCGCATCGCGAGGGGCGTACGGGCGAAGGTGACGCCGTCCGGCCATGCGTCCCGGGCGAACCAGCCGGCCAGGCCCGTCGCCGACCATACGAGCAGGGTCATGCCGAGGAGGAAGGCGAGGACTCCGATCAGCAGTCCGTCGGGGATGCCACCTTCCGTCTCACGGCGCCGGTCATGGTGCTCCGGTCTCATTCCATGCCGCCGTTCTCACGCCACCGTCGACTCGGACGAGCCGTCCAGGTCGCTCAGGTGGTGTTCCACGAATGCAGCTGCCCGTTCCTCCGCCTCCAGTTCCGCGGCGTGCAGGGCGTCGTCCGTGAAGTCGCTCGACGACTCCGTCATGGCGCGGTCCGTGAAGACCAGGGGGCGTTCGGTCTCGGTGACCAGGTGTTTGACCACCTGGACGTTGCCGTTGACATCCCAGACGGCGATACCGGGGGTGAGGGTCGGGATGATCTCCTGGGCCCACCTCGGCAGGCCCAGCACCCGGCCCGTCGCCCTCGCCTCGTCGGCTTTCTGGGCGTAGATCGTGCGGGTCGACGCCATCTTGAGGATCGCGGCCGCTTCCTTCGCCGCCGCGCCGTCCACGACGTCGCTGAGGTGGTGGACGACCGCGACGAAGGACAGGCCGAGGCGCCGGCCGAACTTCAGCAGGCGTTGGAAGAGCTGGGCCACGAACGGGCTGTTGATGATGTGCCAGGCCTCCTCGACGAGGAAGATGCGCTTCTTCCGGTCGGGGCGGATCCAGGTGTGCTCCAGCCACACGCCGACGATCGCCATCAGGATGGGCATGGCGATCGAGTTGCGGTCGATATGGGACAGGTCGAAGACGATGAGCGGGGCGTCCAGATCGATGCCGACCGTAGTGGGGCCGTCGAACATGCCCCTGAGGTCACCGTCGACCAGGCGGTCCAGGACCAGCGCGACGTCCAGGCCCCAGGCCCGTACGTCGTCTATGGCGACGTTCATCGCCTCCGCGGACTCCGGCTCGGGGTGGCGGAGCTGTTCGACGATGTCGGTGAGGACCGGTTGGCGGTTGACGATCGTCTCGTTGACGTACGCGTGGGCGACCTTCAGGGCGAAGCCGGAGCGTTCGTCCAGGCCGTGGCCCATCGCGACCTCGACGATGGTGCGGAGCAGCGCGAGCTGGCCCGTGGTCGTGATCGCCGGGTCCAGGGGGTTGAGGCGGATGCCGTGGTCCAGGGCGGCCGTGGGGTCGAGCCGGATGGGAGTTATCCCCAGCTCCTGCGCGATGAGGTTCCATTCGCCGACGCCGTCCTCGCCCTGGGCGTCGAGGACGACGACCTGGCGGTCGCGGAAGCGCAGCTGGCGGAGCACGTACGTCTTCTCCAGCGCCGACTTGCCGTTGCCGGACTCGCCGAGGACCAGCCAGTGCGGGGCGGGGAGCTGCTGACCGTACAGCTGGAACGGGTCGTAGATGTAGCCCTTGCCGGAGTAGACCTCGCGCCCGATGATCACGCCCGAGTCGCCGAGGCCGGGGGCGGCGGTCGGCAGGTAGACCGCCTGGGCCTGGCCCGTCGACGTGCGCACCGGGAGGCGGGTTGTCTCGACCTTGCCGAACAGGAAGGAGGTGAAGGCTTCGGTGAGGGCGGACAGCGGATCCCGCATCAGAGACGTACCTCCAGCCGTGTCCCCGCGTGGTCGTGCCGTCGTGCCGCCGGGTCGTGGTGCGGCAGTACCCCCCGGTGTTCCGGCAGCCGTGGCTCCGAGTGATCCCGGTGATCCCGCATGCAGCAGCCCTACCTTCGGATTCCGGTGGCGAACGGAAGGGTGTTCACGAACGCGCGGTGGTGCTCGCGGTCGCACCACTCCAGCTTCAGGTACGACTTGCCGGCCGAGGCCCTGATGGTGCGCTTGTCGCGGGCCAGGGCCTCGGGGGAGCGGGAGGAGACCGTGATGTAGCCGACCAGGTTGACGCCGGCGGCACCGCTGGCGAGGTCCTCGCCGCGCTGGTCGAGGCGGGAGTGGGAGGCCACGTCCCGCGGGTCGACCGTGCGGTTCATCTTGGCGGCGCGGCTGGCCTCGGCCTCGTCGTTGGTCTTCTCGGTCAGCATGCGTTCGATGGCCACCTCGGTGGGTTCGAGGTCCATCGTCACGGCGACCGTGCGGATGACGTCCGGGGTGTGGACCAGGAGCGGGGCCAGGAAGTTGACGCCCACCGGGGTCATCGGCCACTCCTTGACCCAGGCCGTGGCGTGGCACCAGGGGGCGCGGGTGGAGGACTCGCGGGTCTTTGCCTGGAGGTACGTCGGCTCCATCGCGTCCAGCTCGGCCGGCCAGGCGTTGCGCTTGGTCATGGCCTGGATGTGGTCGATGGGGTGGTCCGGGTCGTACATGGAGTGGATGAGGGAGGCGAGGCGGCCCTGGCCGAGCGGCTGCCGTACGCGGATGTCGGCTTCCTGGAGCCGTGAGCAGATGTCCGTGAGCTCGCGTGCCATGACGACGGCGAGGCCCGCGTCCTTGTCCAGCTTGGGGCCGCCGTGGGGGCGGGCGGCGCGTGCCATGGTGTGGGCCTCGGCGGCGAGCTCGCGGTTGTAGTGCATGCAGGCGACGAGGTACGCGCGGTGCTGCTCGCTGCTGGTGGAGACCATGGACTGGAGCTGGTCGTACGACTGCTGGAGCCAGGGCAGGGCCTTGTCGTCCCCGCGTGCGGCGACGTCCTTGGCGTGGGCGTCCGGGTCGGCGGGGAGGGTGCGGGCGAGCATCTGGAGGCGGGTGACGAAGCCGTCGCCGTTCGCGACGTGCTTGAGCAGTGTGCCGAAGCGGTCGACCAGGGCCTCCTGGTCCTCGGAGTCGCGCAGGCCGACGCCAGGGCCCTCGATCTCGATGGCCGCGGTGACGGTCTTGCGGTCGGCGTGGAGGAGGACGGCGATCTCGTCGGGGCCGAAGGGTGCGGCCAGCCAGGTGATGCGGCCGATGCCCGGCGGGGGGCCGACCTCGACCTCGCGTCCGTCGAGGCGGGTGCCGGCCTCGACGGCGCCCGAGCGGTACGTCGTGCCCTGGCGGAGGGTGCGCTTGAAGCTGCGGTTGATCTCGAACCACTTGTAGAACGTGCGTCGCTTGTACGGCACGTACACGGCGGCGAGGGCGAGCATCGGGAAGCCCGTCAGCAGCACGATCCGCAGGGAGAGGACCGGGACGAGGAGTCCGCACATCATGCCGAGGAACGCGCCCGCGATGATCAGCGCGATCTCGCCGGACTCGCGGTTCCGGCCGATGACCGCGTTCGGCCGGGCACGGCCGATCAGATACGTACGGCGGGGCGTGACCGGATGGGACACGTGGGACTGGGTCGTCAACGCCCTTCACCTCCCGTGCGGTTGGTGCTGCTGTTGCGGGTGCTGCTGGCGTGGGGGGTGTTGGCCGGGC
>NZ_VJZE01000658.1 GCF_009377205.1 Streptomyces phyllanthi | reverse complement strand
GGGTAGCCGTATCCCGTCTGCGGCGGGGCGTAGCCGCCCGTCGTCTGCGCGTAGCCGCCGGTGGTCTGCGCGTACTGCGCCGGGCCGGACGGGCCGAAGTGGCGTATGTCCGCGTACAGGTAGTACGCGACGGTCACCACCATGCCGATGAGCAGCAGCCACATCCCGCCGTTGCCGCGCCAGGTGGTGAACTCGTCCTCGCCGGGGTCGGCGGCGAGCAGCGTGATGACGAGCACGATGTGCACGATCCCGAGGACGAACAGCGCCCAGTCGAGCTTCTTGCGGGTCACGGAGGCGAGCCTCAGCAGGCTCGCCCAGGCGAAGACGCCGCAGCTCATGACGGCCAGCGCCACGAAGATCACACGCAGGGTGATCTGTGCGCCCTGCGAGGGGCGGTGAGGCGGTGGCGGCGCGTAGCCGGGGCCGTGCATGGCTGCTCCTGGTGGCCTGGTGAGGGCGGTCGTGCGATGTCGTACTTGAGCGTATAGGCCGAGGAGGACATGCCGTCCAGGGTTGTGGACAACCGTTGCCGCACCGTTCCACACGCTGACGGCGGAGGGGATCGGTCCGGTTCGCCCCGGGTCAGGGCCGGTCAGTCGGGTGCGACCGTGCCGTCGGTCAGGCCGTCGTACATGCCGCGTACGAGCTGTTCGCCGAGGCGGCCCGCGAGCCGGAGCGCGTTCTCGAACTCGGCCAGGGCGCGAAACCGTTCGCCGTAGCGGCGCTGCTGGTCGAGCGGGAGCCGGGGCAGTTGGAGGCGGCGTACGTCGAGCCGGGTCGCGGTGGAGGCGTAGCTGCTGGCCTGGCGGTTGTTGGCGGTGCCGCGCAGGAAGCCCGCGAGGAACCACGGGTCGAGTGCGGCCGGGTCGGGGCGCAGCAGCGTGAGGCTGCGCCCGAGGGCCGCACCGGCCGTCGCCTCGTCCACCACGCGCGCGACGGCACCTCCCCCGACGACGGGCACGACGACGTCTCCCTCCTCGACGAGCACGGGCGCCTCACCGGTCTCGGGCAGGGCCCCCGAGGGTGCCGTGCCGGTCAGGACGTCGTGGTCGGTGAGCACGCGCGCGTGGGGGCCGTTTCCGCCGGTACGCAGCAACAGGGCGCCCCCGCGCGCGAGTTCGCCGACCGTGGTCAGCGGCCAGCGGGCGGGCTGCGCCTCGTCGGGGGCGGGGGGCGTCAGATCGGCGGTCAGCCGAAGGGTGCGGCCGAGGTCTTCGCGCACCGCCGAGAGTTCCGCGACGCCGCCCGCGGTGCCCGGGGGCGGGAGATGGCGGGCGGGGGCCAGGTCCACGTCGTCGTCGAGGAGTTCGATGACGGGCACGGAACGGCTCAGGCCCGGCTGTTCCGGCACGGTGCCGTCGCGGTCGAAGGACCGCCAGGTCTCCAGGACGGCGGCGCGTACGTCCTCCCGGTCCAGCACGCCACGGCCGCTTCCCGGCTCCCGGGCGCCCCCCGTCTCACGGGCGCGCTCGACCGCCGGGACACCCCCGTCGACGAGGTGCCCGGCGTCGACGAGCAGCACCTCGGGCTGGGCGGGCGCCTTGTCGGGCCTGCGCAGCACCCACAGATGCAGCGGGAGGTTGTACGGGGGTGCCGCGCCCGCCGGCAGGGCGATCACCGCGCGCAGGGCGCCCCGGCGGAGCAGGTCGGCGCGGATACGGCGCCCGGATCGGCGGCCGGCCGCGGCGGGCGGCATCAGCAGGACGGCGGTGCCGCCGTCCCTGAGGCGGGCCAGCGCGTGCTGCACCCAGGCCAGTTCGGACTCGTTGCGGGCCGGGAAGCCGTACTCCCAGCGGGGGTCGTAGGAGAGCTCGTCGTGGCCCCAATTGCGCTCGTTGAACGGCGGGTGGCAGAGGACCGCGTCCGCCCTGAGCGTGCCGTACGTGTCCGCGCGCAGGCTGTCGGCGGCGGCCGTGCGGACGGTGGACCGGGTGTGCAGGGCCAGGCGGAGCGCGGTCAGCGTGGCGAGTTCGGGGGCACTGTCCTGGCCGGACAGCTCCTGGTCGGGGCGCGGTTCGACGGCGCGCAGCAGGGCTCCGGTGCCGCAGGCCGGGTCGTGCACCGTGGTGGCGGGGCCCACGAGGTCGGCCATCAGCCGGGCGAGGTCGCCCGGAGTCAGCGTGTACTGGCGCGGGTTGGCGTCGAGATACCGGGTGAGCAGGAACTCGAACGTCTGCCGCGCGCCCGTCTCGGCGGCGAGCTCGGCGGCGCCGCGCAGCAGCGGGACCGAGGGCCGGAGAGCGGCGGCCGTCGGGGCGGTCACAGCGGGCTCGCGGACCATGCCGAAGCGGGGTGTGAGCACCTGGTCGAGCGAGTTCGGGAGCAGCTCGGCGAGACGCTGGTCGGAGCCCGCGCTCACCTCCAGCCAGACCGGGTGGCGGTCGTGGACGAGCAGGAGGGCGCAGCCCGTGTGGACGAGGGCCGGGACGGGGCCCGCGGGGTGGCCGGCCAGCTGCTGCCAGACCCGCTCCCTGAGGGGCACCTCGGCGAGTTTGCCCTGCTTGCGAAGCCACGCCTCGACCTCGGCGAGCGCGAACGACGGACTGGTTTCGGTGCCGCCGACCGGCCTGGGGAAGTCGGCGTGACGGCGGCGCCAGTTACTGACGGCGGCGCGCCCGACTCCCGCGAGCCGCGCGATCCCCGCGGCGGTCACCTCTGTTCCGCTGCCCTGCACGCGCCCGGCTCCCCTCTGCCTGGTCCGTGGGCGCCACGTCGTCGTGTGCCGTGCCCCCTGTGTGTGCGCCGAGCATACCGGCACACGCAAGCCGACCGCTTCACGCGCGTGTACGCACCCATCCTCGTGAACCGTGTTGACTCGGTTCACAGTCTCTGCTCTCATTGACGCATCGAACAGCGCTCTGCTCACGCGGGGCGGTCACACTCTCTGGGGGGACTTTCATGCGTCGCACCGCACTTGCCGCTCTCTGCATCGCCGCGGCCGCCACCGTCACGCTCACCGGCTGCCTGCCCGGCACCGACAAGGCGGACAGCGAGTCGAAGGGACCGTTCGCCGGGCTGACCGGCGGCGAGATCGCCGACCGGGCCGTGGAGGCCACGAAGGGCGCGACCTCGCTCCGGCTCAAGGGCGAGGTGCCGGACGAGGAGAGCGGCGGCACCATCCGGATCGACATGGCGCTCAGTAAGAAGGGCGACTGCGCCGGGACGATGAGCATGAACGGCGGCAGGACCGAGCTCATCAAGACCGGCGACACCGTCTATCTGAAGTTCGACGAGGCGTTCCTGCGCGCGCAGTCCGAGGGGTCGTCCGAGGAGGAGACCGAGGCGGTCGTGGACATGCTGGCCGGCAAGTGGACCAAGACGGCCGCGACCGGCACGGACGCCAAGGACCTCGCGAGCTTCTGCGACCTCGACACCGTGCTCTCCGAGTTCGAGGACGTGAACTCGGACGCGGAGCGCGGAGCCACGACGACCGTCGACGGCACCCCGGCGATCGCGCTCCACGAACAGGACGGCAAGGACCGCGACACGGCCTACGTGGCCACCGAGGGCAAGCCGTACCTGCTCCGGGTCGTCAGCAAGTCCGCGAAGGACCCGGGGGACATCACCTTCACCGACTACGACAAGCCGGTACCGGCCGAGGCGCCCAAGGGGAAGGTGCTGGACCTGGACGCGATGGGGGGCTGACGGCGGGCTGTCCGGACCGGTGGGGCACCGCACAGCCGTGCCATGGAGTGGCCCGGAGCCCCCAAGGCCCCCAAGTCCCCCAAGGCC
>NZ_VJZE01000657.1 GCF_009377205.1 Streptomyces phyllanthi | reverse complement strand
CTTTTGGGCAGGGTGGGCACCGCTCGGCGGCTTCGTGCCCTTCGGCTTGGCCGGGGGCCCGGTCGTTTCGGTCCCGCCCGCGGGCTTCGCCTCTTCGGTTCCGCCGGGGCTCAGCCCCTTCGACCTCGCTCGGGGGCGCCGACGCCGCGGTCTCGCTCGGGGGCGCCGACGCCGCGGTCTCGCTCGGGGGCTCCTCCGCTGGAACCCCGCCGGGGGCTTCGCCCCCGGGCGGTGGGCGTTCGGGCGGCTGTGCTCGCCCCGTTGTGGAGGCACCCCTTAGGGTCGTGGCGTGAGTAACGAAGACATCACCTTGGCCGCGGGAGACGCGGAAGTTGTCGTGGCGCCGGGGAACGGGGGGAGGGTGCGTGGGCTGCGGGTCGGTGGGGTCGAACTGTTGCGGCAGGGGGAGCGGTTCGGGTGCTTCCCGATGGTTCCGTGGTGTGGCCGGATCCGGGACGGGCGGTTCCTGAGCGGAGGCGTCGTGCAGCAGATGCCGGTCAACGCGCCGCCGCACGCCATCCACGGCACCGTCCGCGACGGCGCCTGGCGCACCGCCCGTGTGACGGAGGACGAGGCCGTCCTCACGTACGACCTGGTCGAGCCCTGGCCCTACTCCGGTCGTGTCACCCAGGTCGTCGCCCTCGCCGAGGACTCCCTCACGCTCACCATGTCCGTGGAGACGTACGACTCGTCCTTTCCGGCGCAGATCGGGTGGCATCCCTGGTTCAACCGGAATCTGGGGGAGGGAGGTGGCGTGCGGGTCGACTTCACCGCCGAGTGGCAGGAGGAGCGGGGGGACGATCACCTTCCCACCGGCAAGCGCGTCGATCCCCGGCCCGGACCCTGGGACGACTGCTTCGCGATGCCCGGCGGTGTCGACGTGACCCTCACCTGGCCCGGGCTGCTGGAGCTCAAGGTCGCGTCCCGCGAGGAGTGGGTCGTGGTCTACGACGAGCAGGCCGAGGCCGTGTGCGTGGAGCCGCAGACCGGGCCGCCCAACGGGCTCAACACCCACCCGCGCCTGGTCACCCCGATCGAGCCCCTGGAGGCCACGACGACCTGGACCTGGCGCAGGCTCCCCACCGGGTGAGCCGCCGCCCGCACCGCGCTGTCTAAGCTGACTGGCATGACTGACGTACGCGCCGCTCTGCTGGAGCAGATCAAGGACAAGGCCGTGGTGCACGGCAAGGTGACCCTCTCCTCGGGCCTGGAGGCGGACTACTACGTCGACCTGCGCCGTGTCACCCTCGACGGCGAGGCCGCCCCGCTCGTCGGGGAGGTGCTGCTCGACCTGACCGGTGATCTCGAGTTCGACGCCGTCGGCGGGCTCACCATGGGCGCCGACCCCGTCGCCGCGGCCATGCTGCACGCCGCCGCCGCGCGGGGACGGCGGCTCGACGCCTTCGTCGTGCGGAAGGCGGCCAAGGCCCACGGGATGCAGCGGAGGGTCGAAGGACCGGACATCGCGGGCCGGCGCGTGCTCGTCGTCGAGGACACCTCCACCACCGGCGGCTCCCCGCTGACCGCGGTCGAGGCCGTGCGGGAGGCCGGCGCCGAGGTCGTCGCCGTCGCGACCATCGTCGACCGCGCCACCGGCGCCGCCGAGAAGATCCAGGAGGGCGCCGGAGTGCCGTACCTCTTCGCGTACTCGAAGGACGAGCTCGGTCTGGACTGATCGGCCTGGACTGAGGGACGCGAAAAGGGGCGCCGAAAACTTCCGGTCACCCTGGCGGGAGCATCCGGTCAAGTCTGGAAAGATGGGGCCGACGATGACGTCGCAACCCTAGGTCAGGGCCGTAAAGCAGAAGAGCCGTACAGCTGTACCAGCCGTACAAGCTGTACGCGACCCGCACACAAGGAGCGGACAGATGCCCATCGCAACCCCCGAGGTCTACAACGAGATGCTCGACCGGGCGAAGGCAGGCAAGTTCGCCTACCCGGCCATCAACGTCACCTCGACCCAGACCCTGCACGCGGCGCTGCGCGGTTTCGCGGAGGCGGAGAGCGACGGCATCGTCCAGATCTCCACGGGCGGTGCCGAGTTCCTGGGCGGCCAGTACAGCAAGGACATGGTGACCGGCTCCGTCGCCCTCGCCGAGTTCGCGCACATCGTCGCCGAGAAGTACCCGGTCAACATCGCCCTGCACACGGACCACTGCCCCAAGGACAAGCTCGACGGGTACGTACGTCCGCTGCTCGCGGTCTCCGAGGAGCGGGTCGCCCGCGGTGAGAACCCGCTGTTCCAGTCCCACATGTGGGACGGCTCGGCGGAGACCCTGGCGGACAACCTGAAGATCGCCCAGGAGCTGCTGGAGCGCACCCGCGCCGCGAAGATCATCCTCGAGGTCGAGATCACCCCGACGGGTGGCGAGGAGGACGGTGTCTCGCACGAGATCAACGACTCCCTCTACACGACCGTCGACGACGCCGTCCGTACGGCGGAGGCGCTGGGCCTGGGCGAGAAGGGGCGCTACCTGCTGGCCGCCTCCTTCGGCAACGTGCACGGCGTGTACAAGCCGGGCAACGTCGTCCTGCGTCCCGAGCTGCTGAAGCAGCTGAACGAGGGCGTCGCCTCGCGCTTCGGCAAGCAGTCCCCCTTCGACTTCGTCTTCCACGGCGGCTCCGGCTCCACCGAGGAGGAGATCCGCACCGCGCTGGAGAACGGCGTCGTGAAGATGAACATCGACACGGACACCCAGTACGCCTTCACGCGGCCGGTCGCCGACCACATGTTCAGGAACTACGACGGCGTCCTGAAGGTCGACGGCGAGGTCGGCTCCAAGAAGACGTACGACCCGCGCACCTGGGGCAAGCTGGCCGAGGCGTCCATGGCCGCGCGTGTCGTCGAGGCCTGCGGGAACCTGCGCTCGACGGGCACGAAGATCAAGTAGGCGGGCCATCGACCGAGCGGGTCCTGTTCGCAGGTCACGTAACTCGGTTTTTGCTCCGGTTGGACCCGGTACCCCCTGCGGTACCGGGTCTTTCCGTATGCTCCGAAGCATGGCTGCGCCGTCGCCCGAGGACACGGCCGTCAGGCTCGCCTCCCCGCGGGGGAGGTGGATCCTGCTGACCACGGTGCTCGGCTCCAGCATGGCGCTGCTGGACTCGACGGTGGTCAATGTCGCGCTGCCGCGGATGGGGCGCGATCTGGACGCGGACCTCGCGGTCCTGCAGTGGACCGTCAACGCGTACATGCTGACGCTGGCCGGGCTCATCCTCCTCGGTGGCGCCCTGGGCGACCGTTTTGGGCGGCGGCGGATCTTCGTGCTGGGCGTGGTGTGGTTCGCGGTCGCCTCGCTGCTGTGCGGGATCGCGCCCAACGCCGGGGTGCTGGTGGCCGCCCGTGCCCTCCAGGGCGTCGGCGGCGCGCTTCTCACGCCCGGGTCGCTCGCCCTCATCCAGGCCTCGTTCCACCCGGACGACCGGGGGCGGGCGGTGGGTCTGTGGTCCGGTTTCGGCGGGATCGGCGCGGCGGTCGGGCCGTTCCTGGGCGGCTGGCTGGTGGACGGGCCGGGCTGGCGCTGGGTGTTCCTGCTGAACGTCCCGCTCGCCGCGCTGTGCGTGCCGGTCGCCCTCCGTCACGTACCCGAGTCCGCGGACCCGAGGGCCCATGGGCGCTTCGACGTCCTCGGCGCGGTTCTCGGGGCGCTGAGCCTGGGCCTGGTGACGTACGCGCTGATCGAGGCGGGGGCAAAGGCCGGTGTGCTCGTGGCCGTGACGGCGGTCGTGGGGC
>NZ_VJZE01000656.1 GCF_009377205.1 Streptomyces phyllanthi | reverse complement strand
GTTCGGCCTGGCGGCCGGGGGGTCGGGAGTGGGTTTGTTGTCTGCGGGTGGGTGGGGGCTGGTCGCGCAGTTCCTCGCGCCCCTGAAAAGCCTGGCCCTGGTCCGGAGGAATCCAGCCCGGGCGTGCACATCCCAGCCCGGCCCGCGAAATCGTTACGCCGGTGCGCGTTCCACCCGCCGCGGCCGCAGCTCCGCGTTCTCCATCACCTCCCGCAGATGCCGCTCCACCACCGGCAGGGCATCCGCGATCGTCACATCCCGCCCCAGCTCGTTCGCCAGTGACGTCACCCCCGCGTCCCGGATACCGCACGGGATGATGCGGTCGAACCACGCGTTGTCCGGGTTCACGTTGAGCGCGAAGCCGTGCATCGTGACGCCCTTCGCCACGCGTATCCCGATCGCGGCGATCTTGCGGTCCTCACGCCGCTGACCGGCGTTGGAGGGCGCGTACTCGGGCCCGTTGAGGCGCGGATCGAACTCGTCGTCCTGCAGGCGCGGGTCGAAGTCCAGGGAGAGGCCCCCCACCGACGGCCGCCGGTCCACGGGGTCGCCGAGGACCCACACCCCGCTGCGGCCCTCGACCCGCGTGGTCTCCAGGCCGAACTCCGCACACGTACGGATCAGGGCCTCCTCGAGCCGCCGCACGTGCGCCACGACGTCCACCGGGCGCGGAAGCTTCTGGATGGGGTAGCCGACGAGCTGTCCCGGACCGTGCCAGGTGATCTTGCCGCCGCGGTCCACGTCCACGACGGGCGTGCCGTCGAGGGGACGCTCGTTGTCGGCCGTGCGCCGGCCCGCCGTGTAGACCGGCGGATGCTCCAGCAGCAGCACGGTGTCGGGCACCTCGTCGGCGAACCGCGCCGCGTGCACCCGGCGCTGCTCGTCCCACGCCTCCCGGTACTCGACCCGCTCGGCCCCGAATCCCATGCGGACGAACCGCAGCCCACTCACGGCAAGCGCCTCCATGCGTCCGTCGTCCCGTCCCGTAGTCCCCGTCGACCCGTCGTCAGGCACGTCACGCGCGTAACGCGCCCACGCCACTGTACGCCCGCCCGATCCGCGTCAGCCGGGCGGCCAATCCTCACACGATCGGATGAATGCAGGGCGAAGTCGGCAATCGGCCGCTCACTCCCAGCTACATTCGCGCCGTTCAGGCAGTCATAAGGGCTGCTCACAGGCAATCCGGGCACCTCGCCGAAGACCGGGAAGGCAGGAGACCGCACCGCAGATGACGGAACGACCCGCGCAGCGCACCCCCAACCGCCAGCTCGCCGCCCTCATCGCAGAAGCGGGGTTCTCCAACGCGGGACTAGCGCGTCGTGTGGACCAGCTCGGTCTGGAACACGGACTCGACCTCAGATACGACAAGACGTCGGTCACCCGGTGGCTGCGCGGCCAGCAGCCACGGGGTACCACGCCCGCCCTGATCGCCGAGGTCTTCACGCGCCGCCTCGGCCGTCGGCTCACCGCCCAGGACCTCGGCCTCGACGCCTGCGCGCCCGTCTACGCGGGCCTGGAGTTCGCCGCCGGTCCCGATGAGGCCATCGACATCGTCAGCGGGCTGTGGCGCAAGGACTCCGGCAGCCACGCCGAGCTGCGCAAGATCGCGTTCACCCCGGCCGGGCTCGTGGTGCCCAGCCGCGACTGGCTCATCGGCCGCGCCGACGACTCGGTCGGCCGCGGGGAGACGGGCGTCCGCCGCATTCCCGCGCAGGGCCGCCCCGCCGCCCTCAAACCGCCGGGCGCCCCGTCCCCGCTCGAACAGGCGGCACCCCCGCCCCGGCGCAACCACACCGAGCGGAACGCCGGCCAGCGGGTCACCCCGGGGGACATCGCCGCCCTCCGCTCGGTGGGGGAGCTGTTCCGGGCCCTGGACCACGCCTACGGCGGAGGCCACGCCCGCCAGGCCCTCGTCCGCTACCTGGAGCACGAGGCCGAGCCGATGCTGCGCGGTACGTACGGCGAGCAGACCGGCCGCCGTCTCTTCGCGGCCGCCGCGGACCTCACCCGCCTCGCCGGCTGGACCTCGTACGACATCGCCGCCCATGGACTCGCCCAGCGGTACTTCGTCCAGGCGCTGAGGCTCGCGCAGGCGGCCGGGGACCGGCTGTACGGGGCGTATGTGCTGGTGACGATGAGCCGCCAGGCGGTCTACCTCGGGCACGGGCGGGAGGCCGTGCAGCTGGCACGTGTGGCCCAGCAGGGCGTCGGGTCGTCCGCGCCGTCCGTGGTCCAGGCGATGCTGCACGCCGTCGAGGCGCGCGGGCAGGGCGTGCTCGGCGAGGTGAGGGCCTGCACGGCCGCGCTGGTCCGGGCCGAGCGGGCCCTGGAGTCGGCCCGGCCCGAGGACGAGGTGCCGTACTGGGCGCGGTTCTTCGACGAGGCCCAGCTCGCCGACGAGTTCGGGCACTGCCACCGCGACCTCCAGCAGTACCGGGCCGCGGCCCAGCACGCCGAGCGCTCCCTGCAGCTGAGGGCGCCCGGCTACGCCCGCAGCCGGCTCTTCTGCCGTGTCGTCCTCGCCTCGGCCCGCCTCGGGCTCGGCGAGCTGGAGCAGGCCTGCCAGCTGGGCGCGGAGGCCGCGGGACAGGCGGCGGAGATGCGCTCGGTCCGGGCCGTCGAGTACGTACGCGACTTCGAGCGCCGGCTGGAGCCGTACCGGGACGCGGCACCGGTGAGGGGATACCGGGACCGGGTGGCGGCGCTCGGATAGGGGGTACGGCGGACAAGGGCGCCCGGTCGGGCCGTACGCACCGTGTGCACGGTCCGGCCGGGCGCCCTTGTACGTCCTCTCACGCGGCCGTTTCGAGGGGCTCCTCGCGGAGGGTCGGCCGGGCGCCGAGGTCCGTGAGGACCGCGTGGGCGGCCCGGCGGGCGGAGTGGAGGGCGCCCTGGACGGTGCCCGAGCCCCGATGGTCCCCGCAGACGTACAGACCGGCCAGCATCCGTACCGGGCGCCGGAGGTCGTGCGGGGCGGGCGTCGCGGGGACGGCCTCGGGGTCGTGGTGGACCGCGAGGAGCTCCCAGCGGTTCGTCGACGTGCCGTAGAGGCGGGAGAGCTGGGTGCGGACCGTGGCGTCGAGATGGGCCGGGTCCGGGGGCGTACCCAGCACCGTGGAGGAGATCAGCGCCCGGCCCGTGGGGGCCCGTGACGGGTCCACCTGGCTGACCACCGCCGTATGGGAGACCGGACCGCTGCGGTCGGAGTCCAGGAGCAGTGACGGTTCGGTGAGCGGGGGTTCCTCCGTGGCGTGGTGCAGGACCGTCACCGGATGGAAGGCCGGGACGCGCAGCCCGGGGAGGAGTTCGGCGGCGGCGCGTGCCCCGGTGGCCGACACGACGGCACGGCAGGGCAGTTCGCCGTGGTCGGCGGTGGTGACCGAGGTGATGCTGAGGGACGTGACGCGTACGCCCGTCCGGACCGTGCCCGGCGGGAGGGTGGCGGCGAGGAGCTCCGGGAGCGTGTCGGCGCCGCCCTCGGAAAGGCAGAGGCGGCCCGCCGCGAAGGAGTACAGAGCCAGGTCGGCGCACCGGCTGGAGGTGAGCAGGGCGGGGCCGGAGAGGAGCGCGGTGAGCAGGGGCCGCAGGAACCCGTCGACCGTGCGGGCCGGGAACCCCTGGGCCAGGAGGGACTGGGCGGTGGGGAGCTCGGCGCGGGCGAGGAGGTCCGCGGGTGAGGTGGCGGCGAGCCGGGTGAGCGCGGTGGCCAGGCGGGACTGGTCCGCGAGGGTGCCG
>NZ_VJZE01000655.1 GCF_009377205.1 Streptomyces phyllanthi | reverse complement strand
GGGGGGAGGGGGCGGCCCCGGTCAACTCCGGAACAGCGCGGTCCAGAGGAAGGGTTCGCCGAAGTGCGGGGACTCGGGCGGCTCGTCGCGCATGCGGCGCAGTTCGACCTCCGTCAGATCGGAGAAGATCCAGCGCAGTGACTCCGGCGTGTAGGCGAGACCGCCGTGCAGGCCGGCTTGCTGGTAGAAGGCGGGGTCGGGCAGCTCGGAGCCCATGCCGCCGGCGGCGAAGCAGGTGAGGGAGAAGTGGCCGCCCGGAGCGAGGACGCGGTCGATGAGAGCGAGGTAGCTGACACGGCGGTGAGGCGGCAGGTGGTGGAAGCACCCGGAGTCGTGGATCAGGTCGTAGGGCGCGGTCAGTTCGGCAGCGACCCCATCGGGCGCGAAGGCGTCACCGCAGTGGAAACGCAGGCCGCAGGCGACCCCCGCCTCACGGGCGCGCTCTTCGGCCCAGGCGATCGCGGTGGGGGAGAGGTCGATGGCGTCCACCTCCCAGCCCCGGGAGGCGAGGTGCAGAGCGTTCCGGCCCGGTCCGCAGCCGAGGTCGAGGGCTCGGCCGGCCGGGGCGACCAGCTTCCGGTCGAGGTGGGACACGAGGCTCTCGTCCGGCTTCGCCACGAAGAACGGCACGGATCTGGAGCGGTCGGCGTAGAAACCGTCCCACCAGTCGGCGCCGCCCTGACTCCAGCGGTCGGCCTCGGGTGCGAACAGGCCGTCGAGGAGTGTGAGTACGTCTTCGACGGTGCGGATGTTCCGGTCCGTCGGGATCGGTTGATTGCTCGGGTTCTTCCGGTCCACAGGTCCCCCTTCCGAGACAGGTCGACGCTAGGCCGAAGGGAGGGAAAAGACCAGCTCAGGCCGGGTGCCCGGAGTGGTCCTGCAGGGCATGGACGGGCTTGCGCGAACCGGATGTCCCCCTCTGCCGTAGCCCGTGTGCCGGGTCGTTCGCGCCTGCCCCGGGGCTCGTCTCGGGGGTGTTTCCGGTGGAGCGCGGGTCACTTTCTCGTCGAGTTCGGAATCCGGAGTCGGAGTCCGGAGCCTTGAGTCTGGAGCCCGCGTCCGAGCCACTTTCTCGAGAGCCGCCGCACCACCCGCGTGGCCAGCGTCGCGTACCCGATGCCGATCGCAAGGGAGGCGAAGAGGGCGAGGACGGGGAAGTCGTCCCGAAGGAGGGGGTAGACCTGGAAGTGGGTCAGGTAGATGTACAGAGAACTGCTCGCCAGCACGCCCGCGACGCGGTTGAGCGGACCCAGGCTGGGGAGCGTCGGCACCCAGATCAGCAGGGACAGCCCGGTCACCACGAGGGCGGTGCGCAGGGGCTGGTCGCCGAACAGACCCGGTGTGGTGAGGGCGAGCGTGGCCGTGAGCAGGGCGCGCTGCCGTACGGACGTCGCCCGGGCCGCCGCCCAGCCCAGGGCGAACAGCCAGAAGACCACGGCGGGGCCCAGATGGAAGCGGGCGGGGGCCAGTTCCAGCAGGTCGTAGCGGCCGATCAGACCGATCGCCACCAGTGTCAGCGGCACCCCGAAGGCGTGTCGGCGCTCCAGCCGGTCCAGCAGCGGTACCGCCATCAGCACGCCCAGCACCAACAGGAAGTAGACCAGGGCCTCCACGAACCAGTAGTGCCACTCGTGGCGTTCGGTGCCCTGGTCGAGGAGGCTGTTGAGCAGCAGGGCGTTGGCCGGGTCGTACAGGCCGGTCAGCACCACCGCGCCGGTGATCCACACCACGCTCGGTACGGCGATGCGGGCGATGCTGCGCCACAGGTGCCGTAGGCGCTCGCGGTGGGCCGCGGCGGTCAGATGGAAGCGGGCGAAGTTGAAGCCCGCCACGCCGATCAGGACATGGGCGCTGCCCTGGAGCGAGAAGACCGGGATGTGGGACCCGACGATGAGGACGATCCCGATGGCCCGTAGGGCGATCCCGGTCTCCAGGGAGCGTGGGCGCTGCGGTGGCCGCGGGGAGCGGTCGGGCCCCACGGGGGAGTCCGCTTCCCGTCCGGGCGTTGCCAGTGAGCGCAGTTCGCGGATCGGTCTCGTGTGCCAGTCGGTGGGCAGGACGCCGAGCGCCTCCTCCAGCCGCAGGGACATCTCGACGTAGCAGAGCGAGTCGCCGCCCAGGCCGACGAAGGTGCTGTCCTCGGTGACGGTGGCCGCGGGACGGTCGAGGATCTCGGCGTAGAGCGCGCGCAAGCCACGCAGGTCACGCACGTTCCCGGCCGGGAAGGGCCGTTCCTCCGGCACCGGGCGCGTCAGGCGTCGTACGGCTTCGTAGTCGGGCTTGCCGGTGGCGAGCCGGGGGAGTTCGGCGAGGGCCCGGACCCGTACCGCGCGGGCCGGAAGCCCGCATCCCTCCGCGACCAGCCGCCGCAGCTGAGCCTCGTCCTCCCCGCTGCCCACCGCCGCCACCGCCAGCGCGTCACCGTCCCCCGAGCAGTAGGCCGTGACACCGTGCTCCTCCAGCAGTGTCTCGACGCGCTGCGGGTCGATCCGCAGACCGAGGATCTTCGCGAACCGGCTGCGGCGGCCGACGATCTCGTACAGCCCGTCGGGAGCCCGCCGGGCGAGATCACCCGTGTGCAGCTCCCGTACGGTGCGGCCGAGGGCGAGGTCGGCCGGGGTCTCGGCGTAACCGAGCATCACGTTCGGCCCCGAGTAGACGAGTTCACCGGTCTCCGGGCCGTGGCCGTTCCCCTCCGCGGGGGCCAGCCGGAAGGACCCGCCGGGTATCGGCACCCCCACGGCCTCAGGGCGCTTTGCGGCGAGGTGCGGCGGCAGGTACGCCATGCGGGCCGTCGCCTCGGTCTGCCCGTACATCACGAACAGCTCCCAGCCGGAGCGGCGCCCCAACTCGGCGTAGCGCGCCACGCGTTCCGGGGCCAGCCGCCCCCCGGCCTGGGTGACGCGGAGCAGATGCGGCAGGTCCATCCGCGCGAAGCCGACGCGGTCGAGCAGGTCGAAGGTGTACGGCACCCCGGCCAGCGAGGTCCCGCGGGCCGTGCGGAACTCCTCCCAGAAGGCGGGGTCCGACACCGACCGGTCCGTGAGGATCAGCCCGGCCCCGCGCACCAGATGGCTGTGGATGACCGACAGGCCGTAGCAGTAGTGCGGGGGGAGGGTCGTCGCCGCGCGGTCGGTGTCGGAGATGCCGAGGTAGGTGGCGATGGACTCGGCGTTGGCCTGCACGTTCTCGTGGGAGAGCCGCACCAGCTTGGGCGAGCCGGTCGAACCCGAGGTGCTGAGCAGCAGCGCGAGGTCCGGGTGGAGGGTGTGGGCGCTGCCGCGGCGCCGTTCATCGAGGGACCAGACACCGCGGCGGTCCGCCCGGGCCACCACGTCCGGGTCGTACGCGGCGGTCAGGGCGTCGATCGTGCTGTCACTGTCGCCGGGGACGAGGAGTACGGGGTGGCCCGAGGCGAGGGCCGCGAGGTGGACCACGAGCGCGTCGGGCCGGTTGGCCCCGGCCAGGAGGACCAGCCGGCGTACGGGGCCGAGGCGTTCGGCGGTGGCGGCGACGCGTTGGGCGAGTGTGCGGTAGCTCATGTCACCGGTCGCGGTGTGGAACGCGACGCGGTCGCCGTACGAGGCGAGTTCGCGGGCGAAGGGCACACCGCGCGGCCGTATGGGGCGTGCGGTGTGCGGTCGCCCGGGCCGTGCGCTGGGCTGCCCTTCGGACGGCTCCGGGAGCGGAAATGGAAACGGAGCCGGGGTGGGGCGCGGGCTGGGAATGGCGGACGGAGCAGGGG
>NZ_VJZE01000654.1 GCF_009377205.1 Streptomyces phyllanthi | reverse complement strand
GGCTCGGAATGGCAGACGGAGCCGGGGCGGGGCGCAGGCTCGGAACGGATGACGGAACCGGGAGCGGCTCGGGCGGAGAGATCACGGGCGCGCAACCTTTCTGCGGCAGCGTCCGCAAATAGCACAGATCCCTTGACGGTTAGGCAAGCTTTACCTTATTCATAGCATGTTCACAGATGGCTTGAAAGCTTCCCTCAACCCGCTCGCCAACCAGCGCCGTGACCAGTGGTGTGACGGCGAATCACACAGGAAGGCACACACATGCGACGCCCCCTGGCTGGCCGGATCACCGCGCTTCTCGCGGCCGGCCTGCTGCTCCCCGCCCTCGCCGCCTGCGGCTCCGACGACGACCACAGCGCAACGGGCCCCTCGGGAGAGGGGGACGACTCCGCCCTCGTCATCTACTCCGGCCGCAACGAGAAGCTGGTCAAGCCGATCCTCGACAAGCTGGAGAAGGCCGTCGGCGCCGAGGTCGAGGTGCGCTACGGCGACAGCGCCGAACTCGCCGCGCAGATCCTGGAGGAGGGCGACCGGACCAAGGCCGGGCTGTTCCTGTCGCAGGACGCCGGAGCGCTCGGCGCCCTCTCCAGGGAGGGCATGCTGGAGAAGCTGCCCCAGGGCACCCTCGACGAGGTGGACGAGTCCTACCGGGGCGGCGAGGGCGACTGGGTGGGACTGTCCGGGCGCGTCCGCGTCATCGCGTACAACCCCGGAGACCTCAGCGAGGACGAGGTCCCGGACAGCGTCCACGACGTGGTGAAGCCCGAGTGGAAGAACAAGGTCGGCTTCGCGCCCACCAACGCCTCGTTCCAGGCCTTCGTCACCGGCATGCGCGTCCTGGAGGGCGACGACGCCACCCGCGAGTGGCTCCAGGACCTGAAGGCCAACGGCGCGAAGACCTACGCACACAACCTCGCGACCCTGGACGCCATCGAGGCCGGCGAGGTCTCCCTCGGCCTGGTCAACCACTACTACTGGTACGAGCGGGTCGCCGAGAAGGGCGAGGACAAGGTCAACGCCAAGCTCCACTTCCTGCCCGGCAAGGACCCCGGCGCGCTCATCAACGTCGCCGGCGTCGGGATCCTCAAGGACAGCGGGCAGAGCGAGACAGCCCAGAAGGCCGTCGACTACCTGCTGTCCAAGGAGGCGCAGACCTACTTCGCCGACACGACGAAGGAGTACCCGCTGGCCGCGGGCGTCACCAGCACCGTCGAGGGTCTGCCGCCGTTCGACTCCCTGGAGTCCCCCGACATCGACCTCGGCAAGCTGGAGTCCCTGCAGGAGACCCTGGCCATGCTCCAGGACGTCGGGCTGGTCTGACGGCCGTGAGCACCTCGCAGTCCGGGCGCCGCACCATGAGCCGTGGGGTGCCCGGCGCACGCCGGTCCCGTACGGGCGGCAGACCCCCGCTCGTCCTGCTCCTCCCCGCCTGCGCGGCCGCTCTCCTCGCCCTCCTCCCGCTCGGCTACCTCGCCGTCCGCGCCCTCGAACGCGGGCCCGCCTTCGCCTGGGACGTGGTCGCCGACGAGCGCACCCTGGACCTCCTCGTCCGCAGCCTCGGCCTCACGGTGGTGGTCGTGGCGGCGTGCCTGGTCCTGGGGGTCTCGCTGGCCTGGCTGACCGTACGCACCGCCCTGCCCGGCGCCCGTGCCTGGTCGGTGCTGGTCACCCTGCCGCTCGCCGTACCGAGCTATGTCGCCGCCTTCACCTGGCTGTCCGCCGAACCGGACCTCGCCGGCTTCGCCGGAGCCGCGCTCGCCCTCACCCTGGTCAGCTTCCCGTACGTCCACCTGCCGGTCGCCGCCGCGCTGCGCGGCATCGACCCGGCGCAGGAGGAGGCGGCCCGCTCCCTCGGTCATGGCCCGCTGAGCACGTTCGTACGGGTCACCCTGCCCCAACTGCGCCCGGCGGCCGCCGGCGGGGCACTGCTCGTCGCGCTGTACGTGCTCTCGGACTTCGGCGCGGTCTCCCTCATGCGCTACGACACGTTCACGCGCGCCATCCACACCTCGTACCGTGCCTCCTTCGACCGCACCCCGGCCGCCGCGCTCAGCGTCGTCCTGGTGGTGCTGACCGTGGCGCTGGTCGCCGCCGAGACCCGTACGCGCGGACGCGCCGGACACGCGAGGACGGGAACCGGCACCGCCCGCCGGGCCGTTCCCCACCCGCTGGGCCGGTGGCGGCCGTTCGCGCTGCTGTGGTGCGCGGCGGTGGCGGCCGTGGCCGTCGCCTTCCCCCTCGGCACCCTCGGCTACTGGCTGGCCGCGGGCACCTCGGCCACCTGGGACCTGACCGGCCTCGCGGACACCGCCTGGACCACCCTCGGGGTGGCGGCGGCAGGGGCCGCTGTGACCACGGCCCTCGCCCTGCCGGTCGGCGTGATCGCCGCCCGGCACCGGGGACGCGGCGCACGGCTGCTGGAGCAGGCGGCCTACGCCGGCCACGCGCTGCCCGGCATCACGGTCGCGCTGTCCCTGGTCTTCTTCGCGGTCCGCTACGCCTACCCCCTCTACCAGCAACTCCCGCTCCTGGTCTGCGCGTACGCGGTCCTCTTCCTGCCGGTCGCGGTCGCGGCCACCCGGGCCGCCGTACTCCAGGCCCCGCCCGTACTGGAGGACGTGGCCCGCTCGCTGGGCCGCCGGCCGTGGCAGGTGCTGCGCGAGGTGACGGTGCCCCTGGCCGCGCCCGGGGTGGCTGCGGGGGCGGCCCTCACGTTCGTGGTCTGCATGAAGGAGCTGCCGGCCACGCTCCTGCTCCGCCCCACAGGCATGGACACCCTGGCCACCCGACTCTGGACCGAGACCGGCGCCGGCTCCTTCGCCGCGGCGGCCCCCTACGCGGCCGCGCTGATCCTGCTGGCCGCCGTCCCCTCGTATCTCCTAGGCAGGCATCGCACATGAACGAGCTCCGTGTCGAAGGGCTGACCAAGTCGTACGGTCCCGGGGAGCCGGTCCTGCGCGGCCTCGACCTCACCGTGCCCTCCGGATCCCTGGCCGCGGTCCTGGGCCCCTCCGGCTGCGGCAAGACGACCCTGCTCAGGATCATCGCCGGCTTCCTGCGCGCGGAGTCGGGAACGGTGAGTCTGGGCGGCCGGACCATCGTCGGCCCGGATGCCCACGTACCGCCGGAGCGCCGCCGTATCGGCATCGTCCCGCAGGAGGGCGCGCTGTTCCCGCACGTGAGCGTGGCCCGCAACGTGGCCTTCGGTCTGAAGGGGGCCGACCGGGGCGCACGCCGCGAGCGCACCGAGGAGATGCTCGGCCTGGTCGGTCTGGCGGGCTACGGCGACCGCATGCCGCACGAACTGTCGGGCGGCCAGCAGCAACGTGTGGCCCTGGCCAGGGCGCTGGCGCCCAGCCCCCAACTCGTCCTCCTGGACGAGCCGTTCAACGCCCTGGACAGCGCCCTGCGGGCGGGGGTACGGGCGGACGTACGGTCGGCTCTGCGGTCCACCGGGGCCACGGCGGTCCTGGTCACCCACGACCAGCAGGAGGCCCTCTCCACGGCGGACCTGGTCGCCGTGGTCCGGGACGGCGGGGTCGCCCAGTGCGCCACCCCGCAGGACCTGTACGGCCGCCCGGCCGACCCCTGGGTGGCGGGCTTCGTGGGGGACGCCGTCCTGCTTCCCGGCACGGTGGGGGCCGATGGCACCGCCCGCACCGCCCTCGGCACCGTCTCCCTCTCCGCCCCACCGCCCGACGCCCGTACCGGCACGGTCGTCCTCCGCCCGGAACAGCTCCGGCTGACGACCCCGGAAACGGAGGGCGCGGTCCGGGGCACGGTGACCGACCTGTGCTACTTCGGCCACGACGCCATGGTCACGGTGACGG
>NZ_VJZE01000653.1 GCF_009377205.1 Streptomyces phyllanthi | reverse complement strand
CCCCGGTCCCGACCCCGCGCAGAGACGAGGAACCATGGCACCCGCCCTCCCCAGACGAATCCTCCTCAAGGCCACGCTGCTCGCCATGGCAGCGCCGACGATGACGTACGCCGCCACCGGCCGGGCAGCCGCCGCCACGCTACCGGCGCCGTCCGCCTGGACGCTCCGGCCGTTCGAGCTCAAGGATGTCAAGCTCGGGCAGGGCATCTTCGCCACCAAGCGCCAGCTGATGCTCGACCACGGCCGCGGTTACGACGTCAACCGGCTGCTCCAGGTCTTCCGCGCCAACGCCGGGCTCTCCACGGGCGGCGCCGTCGCCCCCGGTGGCTGGGAGGGGCTGGACGGCGAGGCCAACGGCAACCTCCGCGGCCACTACACCGGCCACTTCCTGACGATGCTGTCGCAGGCGTACGCGAGCACCGGGGACCAGGTGTACGTCGACAAGATCCGGACCATGCTCGGGGCGCTGACCGATGCGCGCGCGGCCCTGCGCCAGGACCCGCGCATACTCAGTGTCACCGGGAAGTTCGGCACCGCCCAGGACAACGTCCGGGGCTCGTACCAGTACGTCGACCTGCCGGCCGCCGTACTCGGCGGCGCCTCGGCGGTCACCCTGTCGGCCTGGGTGAAGCCCACCCACAACGCCAACTGGCAGCGGGTCTTCGACTTCGGCAACAACACCACCCGGTACATGTACCTGGCCGCCCGCAACGGCAGCGGCGTACCGCGCTTCGCCATCACGACCAACGGGCCCGGCAGGGAGCAGGGTCTCAACGGCACCGCGGCGCTGCCGCTGAACCAGTGGAGCCACCTGGCGGTCACGATCAGCGGCAGCACCGGCACGCTCTACGTCAACGGCACGGCCGTCGCCCAGAACACGTCGATGAGCCTCACCCCGTCGGCTCTCGGAACCCTGGCGAACAACTGGCTGGGCCGCTCGAACTTCTCCAGCGACCCGGTGTTCGCGGGCGCCTTCGACGAGTTCAACGTGTGGTCGCGGGCCCTGACCGCGGACGAGATCACGTCCCTGCAGGGCAACCGCGCCGCCGACTCGTCCGCGGACCGCGGCGACCTGGCGTCGTACGCCTTCGACGAGACGACGGGCGGCACGTTCGCCGACGCCTCCGGCCGGGAGCTGACCGCCACCCTGCGCCGTACCTGGGGCGGGCCGAGCCACCCCGGGTTCCTCGCCGCGTACCCGGAGACGCAGTTCATCGACCTGGAGTCGAGGACCAGCCCGGACTACACCAAGGTGTGGGCGCCCTACTACACCGCGCACAAGATTCTCAAGGGCCTGCTGGACGCGTACCTCGCCACCGACGACGACCGGGCTCTCGACCTCGCGTCCGGCATGTGCGACTGGATGTACTCCCGGCTGTCCAAGCTGCCCGACGCCACGCTGCAGCGGATGTGGG
This sequence comes from Streptomyces phyllanthi, assembly GCF_009377205.1. Lineage (GTDB taxonomy): Bacteria > Actinomycetota > Actinomycetes > Streptomycetales > Streptomycetaceae > Streptomyces > Streptomyces phyllanthi. Next base: position 2,421 of record NZ_VJZE01000653.1, on the reverse strand, counting down.
GCATCTTCTCCAGCGGCGAGTTCGGCGGCATCGTCGAGACGATCGTCGACCTGTACTCCATCACCGGCGCGGCCGACCACCTCGCGCTGGCCAAGCTGTTCGACCTCGACAAGCTCATCGACGCCTGCGCCGCGAACACCGACACCCTGAACGGCCTCCACGCCAACCAGCACATCCCGATCTTCACCGGTTACGTCCGGCTGTACGACGCGACGGGCGAGACCCGCTACCTCACCGCCGCGAAGAACTTCTGGGGCATGGTCATCCCCCACCGCATGTTCGGCATCGGAGGAACGAGCACGGCCGAGTTCTGGAAGGCCCGCGACGTGATCGCGGGCACCATCAGCGACACCAGCGCCGAGTCCTGCTGCGCGTACAACCTGCTCAAGCTGAGCAGGATGCTGTTCTTCCACGACCAGGACCCGAAGTACATGGACTACTACGAGCGGGGGCTCTACAACCAGGTCCTCGGCTCCAAGCAGGACAAGGCCGACGCGGAGAAGCCCCTCGTCACGTACTTCATCGGCCTCACGCCCGGGCACGTGCGCGACTACACCCCCAAGCAGGGCACGACCTGCTGCGAGGGCACGGGCATGGAGAGCGCCACGAAGTACCAGGACTCGGTGTACTTCAGGAAGGCCGACAACAGCGCGCTGTACGTGAACCTGTACAGCCCGTCCACGCTGACCTGGTCGGAGAAGGGCGTCACCGTCACCCAGACCACGGACTATCCGAGGGAGCAGGGCTCCACGATCACGATCGGCGGAGGCAGCGCGTCGTTCGAGCTGAAGCTGCGCGTGCCGTCCTGGGCGACCAGCGGCTTCCGGGTGACCGTCAACGGCAGCGCGGTCAGCGGCACCCCGGCCGCGGGCAGCTACTTCACCGTGTCCCGGACCTGGAGCAGCGGCGACACCGTTCGGGTCACCATCCCGTTCCGGCTGCGGGTGGAGAAGGCCCTCGACGACCCGTCCCTGCAGACGCTGTTCTACGGTCCGGTCAACCTGGTCGGCCGGAGCACGAGCACGAGCCACCTCCAGGTCGGCCTCTACCGGAACGCCGCCCTCTCCGGGGACCTGCTGCCCTCTCTGACACCCGTGTCCGGCAAGCCGCTCCACTACACGCTGAACGGCACCGAGTTCGCCCCCTTCCACGAAGGTACCGAGGACCCGACGCACGCTTACGTCCGGCGTTCCGAGCCCGGGATCGCCTTCGGGAACACCGACTCCGGTGTCACCAACCCAGCCAGGTCCGACGGCACGACACTCCTCGACGAGATCTGGGCCGGGGCGCCCTTCCACAACAAGGGCGCGCTGGTATCGCGGGTGGCATCGACAGTCGACTCATGGGTCTCCGAGGGCCTGCTCACCGAAGCCGACGGAGAGAAGGTGGTCTCCACGGCGGGCAAGGCGACGTACGTGCCCTGACCGTCGGCGGGCTCCTCTTCGGAGCGTTTCGGAGCCTTTTCGGGGCGCGCCCGGGCACGCGGGCGTGCCCCGTCGCCGTACGCGCGCCGAGGTCGCTCGCGGTTGCCGCTCGTCCGCCTCGCGGAGGAGCCGGCGGGCGGCGTGTACTGCGTTCCGAGTAGGACGCCGGTCGGCAGGCGCAGGACGACGGGAGGGGCCCTTCTCGGGGATCCTGGAGTGGTCACCCGGGACCAGACGGACCAGACATGATGACCGCGAGACGACCGCCCAGACCGGAAGAACGAGAAGCCATGACCATCCGCGTCCTGCTCGCCGACGACCAGGCCCTCCTGCGGGCCACCTTCCGGATACTGATCGACTCCTGCGCGGACATGGAGGTCGTCGGCGAGGCCACGGACGGCGCCGAGGCGGTCGACCTGACCCGTGTCCACCACCCCGACATCGTCCTGATGGACATCCGGATGCCGGGCACCGACGGTCTGTCCGCCACGACCACGATCTGCGCCGACCCGGAGCTGTCGGACACCCGGGTCCTCATCCTGACCACGTTCGAGATCGACGAGTACGTCGCCCAGGCGCTGCGCGCGGGTGCGAGCGGTTTTCTCGGCAAGGACGTCAGCGCCGATGTGCTCCTGGACGGCATCCGCACCGTGGCCTCCGGTGACTCCCTGCTCTCCTCCCTGGCCACGCGCGCCCTCATCACCCGCTTCCTCACCACACCCGCGCCCAGTGCCCGGCTGGTCCCGCCCGACGCCCTCGCCGCGCTCACCACCCGTGAGCGGGAGGTCATGGCCCTGGCCGCCGAGGGCCTCCCCAACGACGAGATCGCCGAGAAGCTCGTCGTCAGCCCTCTGACCGTCCGCACCCACATCCACCGCGCCATGACGAAACTGGGCGCCCGCGACCGCGCCCAGCTGGTCGTCATCGCCTACCAGTCGGGCCTCGTCCAGGCGGCACCACCGCCGACGGTCTGACGCTCAGGGGCAGGGGCAGGGGC
>NZ_VJZE01000652.1 GCF_009377205.1 Streptomyces phyllanthi | reverse complement strand
GTGTCGGGGGCTGACGGCCGTACGGGGCTGGGGACGGACGGCTGTGCGGCGCTGGGGGCGGATGACCGTACGGTCCCGGCCGCGGCGCTTGCCGCGGTGCTCACCGGGGCGCTTGTCGTGGAGGCACGAGGAGCGGCGGCGGTCGGCTCGTGCGGTGCGCCGGGGCGTACGTCGTCCAGCAGCCGCAGGAAGGTGGGCTCGTCGATGACCGGGACGCCCTCGGCCAGGGCGCGCCGGGCCTTGGCGGATCCCGATGCCGAGTCGTTGGTGACCAAGGCGCTGGTGTGCCGGCTGACGGAGCCCATCACGTTCAGCCCGGCGGCGACGGCCCGGCCGGCCAGTTCCGTGCGCGGGGTGGCGGTCTGTCCGGTGATGGCGATCTTCATGCCCTGCACCAGCGGACCGCCGGGGGCCGGCCGTCCGGGATTGCGGAAGCCGCACGCGGTCCTGGGCGGCTTCGGCGTGAACCGCGGGTCCTGCCGTGGTGGGCAGGCCACCAGCGGCAGCGGCAGATCGAGCCGCGCCGCCTCCCGCAGCGAGGCGCGCAGTACCCCGGCCAGGACGCGGGTGTCGTCCAGCGCGTCGTGCGCCTTCAGCTGCGGTACGCCGTAGTGGGCTGCCAGCGTGGCCAGTTTCAGATCCTCGGTGGGCGGATCGACACGCCGGTTCAGCGCGAGGGTGCACAGCCGCCGGGCCACCGGGAGCGGGAGCTGAGCCCGGGCGAACTCGTGCGCCAGGAAGTCGTAGTCGAACTGGGCGTTGTGCGCGACCAGCACCCGGTCCTGGAGCATGGCCCCGATCCGCCCCGCGACCTGGCCGAAGGCCGGGGCCCCGCGCAGCCGCTCGGCCGTCAGACCGTGCACATGCACCGGCCCGGGATCGCAGCCGGGATTCAGCAGCGTGGAGAACTCCGCCGTCTGCTCGCCGTCCGGCCCGAGCGTCACCACGGCGATGGACAGCACCCGGTCCCGGCGTGCCGACAGGCCGGAGGTCTCCACATCGACCAGCGCCCAGTCGAAGGCGTAGTCGCGCAGGCCGGACAGACCGAGAGCGGGGGAGGCGACAGACATGGCGGTAAGGATGATGTGATATTCGTCATCCCTTCAACCCGGATGGACATTCATCCCGATATGCACTTCCTTGATGTGTGTCTCGGCGATGTGTGTCTCGGCGGTGGCGGAGGGGGCGCGTCCCAATGCGGAGGGGCGGGTCCGAATGCGGAGGCGCGGCTCCGAATGCCGAATGCCGTCACGGGCCGCCCCGAGACGCCGCCCCGGTGAGATCGCTTCCCTGGCCGAAGTGTTTCGGCCACCGAGCCCCGCGCATCCCGCGGTCTCCGCTGCCGAAGCGCTTGGCCACATACCGCCGTGCCGAGTGGGGATGAAAGAACCCTCTCCCTGAACGCGCAGGTGAGAGGGTGTTTGCGCCCCCGGCAGGACTCGAACCTGCGGCCAAGCGCTTAGAAGGCGCCTGCTCTATCCACTGAGCTACGGGGGCCGGGTGTGGTGGCCTGTGTCGTGGTGCCCGGGTGTGGGCTGATCCGTGACGTTGCCGGGGACAAGGATAGGGCTCCCAGCTCCTTGTCCCTGTTGCTTCGCCTCCGTGGCTCAATGTGGAGGTTCGGTGAAGCGGTCCTGATAATCGCAGGCAGGTACGAATCGTGCACCGCTTTTAGCGCTCGGCGCATCGGGTGTTGTGCACTCGTTATGCCTGTGCCCCAGTAGTCCCTTCCGTCCCTTGTGTTCTGTCGGCGCGCTGGCATGCTCATATGCTTCCGAATGGCCGTAAAATTGGGCATTCTTCGCATGTGGTGACCTTGGACGTACGGCCTCAGCTGCTCGACGCACTCTCCGCCCTGCGCGACCGTGTCGCCGCCGTGCGCTTTCCACTGCCCATTGCCGGGGCCCCACGCGCGCGTGCCAACCGCGACGAACTGCTCGCACAGCTCGACGACTACCTGGTGCCCCGCCTGAGGGAGCCCGAAGCGCCCTTGCTGGCCGTGGTGGGCGGGTCCACGGGGGCCGGCAAGTCGACTCTCGTCAACTCGCTGGTGGGACGACGCGTGAGCGAGGCGGGGGTGCTGCGCCCCACCACCCGCGACCCCGTGCTGGTGTGCCACCCCGACGACCACCACTGGTTCAGCGGGATGCGGGTGCTGCCCAATCTCACGCGCGAGTGGGTGCCCCAGGTGCTGGGGGACGATCGCTTCCTCACCGGCGGGGAGGAGGAGCGGGTGCTGCGGATCGAGACCGTCGACACCCTCCCACAAGGCCTCGCCCTGCTCGACGCGCCCGACATCGACTCCCTCGTCGCCGAGAACCGCACCCTGGCCGCCGAACTCATCTCCGCCGCCGACATCTGGATCATGGTCACCACGGCCGCCCGGTACGCCGACGCCGTGCCGTGGCATCTGCTGCGTACCGCCAAGGAGCACAGGGCGACGCTCGTCACCGTTCTCGACCGGGTGCCCCATCAGGTCGTGTCCGAGGTCTCACGGCAGTACGGGGCGCTGCTGACCAAGGCGGGGCTCGGCGAGGCGCCCCGCTTCACCGTGCCGGAGCTGCCCGAGTCCGCCTGGGGCGGCGGTCTGCTGCCGGCCACCGCCGTCGCTCCCCTGCGCGCCTGGCTCATCCACCAGGTGACCGATCCGGCTGCCCGGCACCAGGCGATGGCCCGTACGGCGCACGGGGTGCTCGACTCGCTCAGGACCCGCATGCCCGAACTGGCCGGCGCGGCCGCCGCCCAGTACGCAGCCGCGCTGCGGCTCACCGCTGCCGTCGACGCCGCCTACGACAGCGAGCACACGCGCGTGAAGAAGCGCCTGCAGACCGGTGCGGTGCTCGCCGGGGACGCGCTCAAGCGCTGGCGCAGCTACCCACTCGACTGCACCGCGGGGGAACTCCTCGACGCCCTCGTCGAGAGCCTCTGCGCGCTGCTCCTGTGCGCGGTCACGGCCGCCGACGAGCGTATCGACGAGGCCTGGCGGCGCGAACCGGCCGCCCGAGCGCCGGGCCTGACCGGCCGCGACCGCGCGATGGACAGTGCCGAGCACCGTGTCGGGATGACCGTACGACGCTGGCGGCGCGTCCTGGAGGAGTACGCGGAGGAAGAAGCGCGCGTCCTCGACCGGAGCGTCGCCCCGGACGCCGAGGTCGTGGCCGCGCTCGTGGCGACCACGCTCCTGGGAGGGCGCCGGGCGCGGTCCGCGGCGGAGGGACTCGCCGAGCGGGTCGGCCCGCACGGTGCCCTCCGGCTGCGCGACAGGGGCGGGCGGCTGCTGACCGAGTACCTCGACAAGGCGCTGCACGCCGAGCGTGAGCGCCGTCTCGCCCCGTTGGACGCCCTCGACGTACACCCCGAGCCCCAGGCCGAACTCATCGCCGCGCTGTCCGTACTGCAGAAGGAGAGGTGACAGCGGTGACTGCCGTCACTGACCGCACGGATCACGCCGATCACACGGGGGGTGAGGGCTCCGGGGAGAGAACCGGGAAGAGGGCCGGAGCAGGGGAAGGGGTGGGCAAGGTTTCCAAGAAGGCTTCCAAGAGCGCCGCAGAGAGCGCGCGGGCTGGAGAGGGTGTGCGGGCCGGGGAGAGTGCTTCCAGGCCGGCCACCAAGGGCGAGGGGTCCGCAAACGCCCTCCCTGCCGAGGGCGCCTCGGAAAGCGGGCTCGCCATAGAGGGAAGTCCCACGAAGGGCGCTCCCGAAGAGGACAGGCTCGAAGAGGACAGGCTTGAAGAGGGCAGTCCTGGAGAGGGCAGCCCCGGAGAGGGCGCGCCCGAGGCGCGGCGCTCAGCAGAGGGTGCCGACGGGGACGCAGGGGTGGAAGAGGGAGAAAACAGTGCCCCCGCGCGCGTGCGGGACGGCGGCCCCTCCACGCG
>NZ_VJZE01000651.1 GCF_009377205.1 Streptomyces phyllanthi | reverse complement strand
GATCAGTCGTCTTCGACTCTACGGGCGGGGTCTGACAATCGGCCCCGGGATCGGCTCCGGCACCGGCAGCCGTCGGTGGGGGCGGCGGGGTCGTCAGGGGGTGGTCCGTGAGACCACGTACACCATCGGATGGTCGGGATTGGACCGGTTCACGACTATGTCCAGCGTCGGTGTCGGGTTCTTCCGCGCCCGCACGAGCCCGAACCACGGACCCGGCTCCGCGAACTCCCAGCCGACGATCCGCCGGTCCCGGGCGCTGATGGCGATCTCGCCGCGCCTGAGGTCGGCGGAGCTGCTGCCGATCTCGGAAAGGAACATGTCCAGTCCCTCGTTGCTGGTGAGGAACTGGGCGTAGAGGCGGCTGGTCTTCCAGTTGTTCGTCTCGTAGTACGCGACGCTGCCCGAGTACCGCGGGATGGGAATGTGGTACATGCGGCGCTGGACGCGGGAGGGCCAGCCCACGGTGAGGCCGGTCGCCGAGTACTTCCTCTCCTTGTCCTTGCCGCTGTCGCGGCTCTGCTCCGCGGAGATGACCAGGTAACCGGCCGGCACGCCGATGAGCAGCACGATGATGAGCAGGGTCAGCGCGCGGCGCCGTATCACGTGGCGCCGGTCCTCCGTCGGGCGGTCCGGGTCCTCCGGGGACGGCCCCTGCGGGCTCACGGGTGAGGTCATGCGGAGTCCTGGGTCGTACGGCGCGCCTCCACGTACCGCGCGTAGCGCTCGTAACGCTCCACCCGGCGGCGGTTGGCGCGGCGGAAGCGGCGGGCGACGAGCCGGGCGAGGTCGGCGGCGCCGACCATACCGGCCTCGGGGCCGAGCTGGGCGCGGGCGATACGGGCCTCGGGGCGGTAGCCGCGGCCGGTGAGGTGGCGCCGGAAGGCGTCGCGGGCGGGGCCGATGAGCAGGTCGTCGGCCGCCGAGACACCACCGCCGATCACGAAGCAGGACGGGTCGAGGGCCGCCGCGAGGTTGGCGATGCCGACGCCGAGCCACTGGCCGATGTCCTGGAGCAGCTCGATGCACATCGCGTCGCCCTCGCGGGCCAGCTCGGTGATCATCGGGCCGCTGATCTCGGAGATGTTGCCCTTGACGTGCTCGATGATCCCGTACGCCACCGGGGAGTCGGCGGCGGCCAGCTCCTTGGCCTCGCGGACCAGCGCGTTGCCCGAGCTGTACTGCTCCCAGCAGCCGCGGTTGCCGCACGGGCAGCGGTGGCCGCCGGGCACGACCTGCATATGGCCGAACTCGCCCGCCACTCCGTACTTGCCGCGCTTGACCTGGCCGTCCTCCAGGATGGCGCCGCCGATGCCGGTGCCGAGCGTGATCATGACCAGGTGGTCCTCGTCGCGGCCGGCGCCGAAGCGCCACTCGGCCCAGGCGGCGGAGTTGGCGTCGTTGTCGACCAGGACCGGGACGGCGAGGCGTCCGGCGAGGCGGTCGCGCAGCGGCTCGTTGCGCCAGGACAGATGGGGGGCGAACAGCACGCGGTTGCGGTCGGCGTCGACCCAGCCCGCCGCGCCGATACCGACCGCGTGCACGTCGTGCCGGTCGGAGAGGTCGAGGACCAGCTCCACGATGGTGTCCTCGACGACCCTCGGGCTCTTGGACTTGTCCGGCGTCTCGGTGCGGACCTTCTCCAGGATGTTGCCGTCGGCGTCGACGACGCCCGCCATCACCTTCGTACCGCCGATGTCGATGCCGACCGTGGGTACCCGGGGTGCGGTCAGATGGGAGCGGCGCTCGCGCGTTCCCACGGTCCGCAGGACGGTGGCCCGCGCGGAGCCGCGGTGGGTGAAGTCGCGGTAGGTGCTCATCGGGCCGATTGTGCCGTACGCTCGCGCGAGGCGCGCCGCTGGGGAGGCGGGGGCGCCGTGTTCGTCTCTCGGGCGCGGGTGCGTTGTGGCTGGTCGCGCGCTTCCCCGCGCGCCTGACGAGCACGGGGCGCGCCCACACTCACGAGCGTACGAGCAGCTGGAACTCGAACGAGTAGCGCGAAGCCCTGTACGTGTGTGTGCCGAACTCGACCGCTCTGCCCGTGTCGTCGAACGTCGTGCGCTGCATCGTCAGCAGGGGGGCGCCCTCCGGCTCGCCGAGGCGCTCGCCCTCGACGTCCGTGGCCGCGCGGGCGCCGATGGTCTGGCGGGCGCTGTGCAGGGTGATGCCCGCGGCGCGCATCAGCCGGTACAGGCCGGTCGCCTCCAGTTGGCCGCTCTCCAGGTCGAGGAGCCCGGTGGGCAGGTAGTTGCAGAGGTACGCCATCGGCTCGCCGTGGGCCAGCCGCAGCCGCTCCACGCGGTGCACCTCGCTGCCCTCGCCCACGCCGAGCGCGGCCGCGACCTCGGCGGAGGCGGGCACGAAGGTGTTGGCAAGCACCTGGGTCGCGGGGCGCTGTCCGGCCGCCTCCAGGTCGTCGTACAGGCTGCTGAGCTCCAGTGGCCGCTTGACCTGGCTGTGGACGACCTGGGTGCCGACACCGCGGCGGCGTACCAGCAGGCCCTTGTCGACGAGGGACTGGATGGCCTGGCGCACGGTCGGGCGGGACAGACCGAGTCGGCCGGCGAGCTCGATCTCGTTGCCGAGCAGGCTGCCCGGGGTCAGGGTTCCGTGCTCGATCGCGGCCTCCAGCTGCTGGGACAGCTGGAAGTACAGCGGGACCGGGCTGCTGCGGTCGACGCTGAGCTGGAGCGACACGGTCGGGTCCACTTCTGGTTTCGGCACGGCCCGAGCGTAGCTCTGGTGCTTGTTGACGGGAAGTTGTGTAGTTCGATTGTCCAGACAAACCATTGACACGGTGGTGGTTGCGACCTCAATTTGTTCCCATGCGCATCGGACTCATTGGTGCGGGCCGCATCGGTACGTTCCACGCGGCCACGCTCAGCCGTCACCGGGACGTCGGCTCGCTCATCATCACGGACGTCGACACCGGGCGGGCACAGGAGCTCGCGGACCGCCTGGGGGAGACGGCGGCGCCCGGCGTCGACGAGATCTTCACCTGGGGTGTGGACGCGGTGGTCATCACGGCCGCCACCTCGGCCCACGCCGAACTGATCGGTCGGGCAGCACGCTCCGGGCTGCCCGTCTTCTGCGAGAAGCCCATCGCCGTTGATCTGCAAGGTACGTTGCACGCGCTCGCCGAGGTGGACGCGGCCGGGACGGTGCTCCAGATGGGCTTCCAGCGGCGCTTCGACGCGGGGTACGTCCAGGCGCGCGAGGCCGTACGGTCGGGGCGTCTCGGGCGGCTGCACACCGTGCGCGCGCTGACCGCGGACCAGGAGCCGCCGCCGGCCGCGTACCTGCCCGTGTCCGGCGGGATCTACCGGGACTGCCTCGTGCACGACTTCGACATCCTGCGCTGGGTGACCGGGCAGGAGGTCGCCGAGGTGTACGCGACCGGGTCCGACGCCGGGCCCGCGATGTTCCGTGAGACGGGCGACCTCGACACGGCGATGGCGGTGCTCACGCTGGAGGACGGGACGCTCGCGACGGTGACGGCCGCGCGGTTGAACGGCGCGGGGTACGACGTGCGCATGGAGCTCGCCGGGGAGCTGGACACGATCGTGGTCGGCCTGGACGACCGTACGCCGATCGCCTCGGCCGAGCCGTCCGGTCCGCCGCCCGCGGACAAGCCGTGGACCGGGTTCCTGGACCGGTTCGGGCCCGCGTACGAGGCGGAGATCGCCGCGTTCGTGGAGGTCGTGCGGGGGGAGAGGGCCAATCCGTGCGACGGGCGTGAGGCGTTGCAGTCGCTGCGGATCGCTGAGGCGTGCGAGTTGTCGCGTCAGGAGCAGCGGCCTGTGGTTCTCGGGGAGGTCACGGGGGTGCGGGACTGATTCCCGGGGACTGATTCCCGGGGACTGATTCCGAGGGGCGCAGGGGTG
>NZ_VJZE01000650.1 GCF_009377205.1 Streptomyces phyllanthi | reverse complement strand
CCCCCACTGTCCTCCCCCCACCCGCTCGCGGCACCGGCTCCCGCCGCGGAGGCACCCCCTCACACCGGCGGCCTGCTCGTACTCGTCGACGGCACCGCCGGACTCCTCACGGTCGCCGCCCTCGGCATCGTCCTGCTCCTCGTCCTGATCATCAGGTTCAGACTCCAGCCGTTCGTGGCCCTCCTGGCGGTCTCCATAGCCGTCGGCCTGGCGGCGGGCCTGTCCGTCACCGAACTCTTCGGCACGGTCCAGAAGTCGGACGCGGTCTCCACCATCGAGTCCGGCATGGGCGGCATCCTCGGCCATGTCGCGATCATCATCGGCCTCGGCACGATGCTCGGCGCGATCCTGGAGGTCAGCGGCGGCGCGGAGGTCCTGGCCTCCCGCCTCCTGAACCTCTTCGGGGAGAAGCGCGCACCCCTCGCCATGGGCCTCACGGGCCTCATCTTCGGTATCCCGGTCTTCTTCGACGTCGGCATCTTCGTCCTCGCGCCGATCGTCTACGCCGCCGCCAAGCGCTCCGGCAAGTCGATCCTCCTGTACTGCATGCCGCTGCTCGCGGGCCTGTCCGTGACCCACGCCTTCCTGCCCCCGCACCCCGGCCCGGTGGCCGCCGCCGGACTCCTCAAGGTGGACCTCGGCTGGGTCATCCTCATGGGCGTCGTCTGCGGCATCCCCGCCGTGATCGCCGCCTGGGTGTACTCCGACTGGATCGGCAAGCGGATCTTCGTCGCCGTACCGCAGGACATGGTGGAGGCGGCGGCCGAGGCCCGGCAGGCCGTGATCGACGAGCAGCGGGCGTCCGGTGTCGAGCCCCAGGAGAAGCCGGTGCCGCTCACCACGGTGCTCGCCATCATCGGTACGCCGCTGGTCCTGATCCTCGCCGCCACGTTCTCCTCGATCGCCCTCGACCCCTCCACGGGCCGCTCGGTGGTCGAGTTCTTCGGCAACCCCTTCGTGGCGCTGACGATCGCCCTGTTCCTCGCGTACTACCTGCTCGGCATCCGGCGCGGCTGGTCCCGCCAGTCCCTGGAAACGGTGTCCACCGCCTCCCTCAAGCCGGTCGGCAACATCCTGCTCGTCGTCGGCGCGGGCGGGGTCTTCGGCGCGGTCCTCAAGGCCAGCGGGGTCGCCCAGGCCCTCTCGGACACCTTCAACGACGTGGGCCTCCCGGTGATCGTCCTTTCCTACCTGATCTCGGTGGTCCTGCGCGTGGCCCAGGGCTCGGCGACGGTCGCGATCGTCACGACGGCGGGCATCGTCGCCCCGCTGCTGTCGGAGGGCGACCACTCCCAGGCCTTCATCGCCCTGGTCATCATGTCCATCTCGGCGGGCTCCATCTTCGCCTCCCACGTCAACGACGGCGGCTTCTGGATGGTGGCCAAGTACTTCGGCATCAGCGAGCGGGACACGCTCAAGTCCTGGACCGTGCTGGAGACCGTGCTGTCGGTGGCGGGCTTCGTGGTGGCGGCGGTGCTGAGCCTGTTCGTGTGACGCGTGCGGGTGCAACAACGTGTTCGTATGACGCGCCGTCGTATCACGGTCGTATCGGGCGTCTTCATATAACGCGTGTAACGAACAAGGGGCTGGCTGTGCCCGGCACAGGATCGTCGACCATACTGCCCGCTGTGGAGCAGCGCATAGGTTCGAGCAGCCAGCCCCTGGAGGGCGCCGGATTCGACCCGGCCTTCATCCCCGGGCTCACCTCACCCGCGTCCGGCCGGCCGGAGAACGCGAAGCCGGAGGACGCCAGGCCGGAGGACACCGCCGAGGCCGATGAGGCCGGTGAGGCGGGCCCGGACGAGGCGGAGGCGGCGGACGACGGGGAGACGTCCGGGAAGTCCTCCGCCGAAGCCGAGGAGGCGGAGGAAGCCACCGAGGACGAGACCGGCGAGGAGGAAGCCCCCGACGGTCCCGTCTTCGAGGCCTCCGACCGCCGGGCGAGGATCGTCGCGGACCACAAGGGCGTGAGACTCTCCCTGGACGACCAGGCGTGCGAGTTCCGCTGGGACGAGATCGGCGCCCTGGAGACCGAGACCCCGCGCTTCGGGAAGCGGTTCACGATCACGGTGCACACCCCCGACCGCCGCTGGTACCCGATCGAGATCGAGGCGAAGTCCAGGAGCAGCTTCCAGGAGTGGGAGTCGCGGCTGGACGAGGTGCTGGACGCGTACTTCGAGGAGGGCGCGGCCGAGGTGGAGGACGGCGAGGCCGAGGAGGACAGCGCCCCGTAACGGGCGAGGGGAACCGCGCGACCGGCCGCGACCGGCGCGCGGTTCCCCGAGCACGTCAGCTCCGCGTCAGCAGTACTGCGCCTCCTTGCCGATGGACCGGTACATGCAGTCCGCGTTCTCCAGCAACTGGAGCACCGCGTCCCGGTTCCGGGACGTCTCCCGCTCGATCACCTCGTCGGGCGGGTAGAAACCACCGCCGCCGGCCGACGACGGGTACATCTCGAAGGTGTAGCCGAAGATCTTCTGGCTGCCCCACAGCCAGTCGTCGATCGAGCCGTCCGTGATGTAGAGGTCACTGGACTGCTCGGGCGTGTAGCCGTTGCTCGCGGCCATCTTCTCGCCGACGGCGGCGAACGCGTTGCGGTCGTCCGCCGTCATCCCGGTGGTGGTGTTGGCGGTGGTGTACCCGAAGGGCCAGAGCACCAGTTCGCTGTACGTGTGGAAGTCGACGCCGGCCTTGATCTGCTGGACGCCGCCGACGACCCGGCTGCGTACGAAGTCGGCGACGACCTTCACCTCGGGGGCGGACTCGGGAGCGGTGCCGCGGTACGTCTCGGAGGACGTGGACCCGGAGGACCCGCCGCAGCAGCCCCACCGGTAGTTCCAGTTGCGGTTCATGTCGGTGCCGACGTACGACGAACCGCTGTTGGGCTGCCGGTTCTTGCGCCACGACCGGTAGGCCCCGGTGGCGATGTCGTACTCGCCGCCGTCCGGGTTGAGGTCCGGGACGATCCAGATCTCGCGGTTGTTCACCATGTTGGTGACCCGGGAGTCGGACCCGTACCCGGCGCCGAGCTCGCGCATGAGGTAGAGCGCCATCTCGACCGTGAGGTGCTCACGGGCGTGCTGATGGTGCGTGAACAGCACCTCGGGCTCGGACTCGTCGCTCGCGACGTTGTCGCTGATCTTGATGGCGACGATGTCGCGGCCCTGGTACGACTTGCCGATCACGCGCTTGCTCATGATGTTCGGATACGCCGCGAGACGCTGGTCGATCTCCGTGTTCATCTCGGCGTAGTTGTGGTAGCGCGAGTCGGCGGACGGGAAGTCGAAGAGGCGTATGTCGTCCTCGCCGTTCGACCTGTCCGGGACGGCGCCCGCCGGCGTGACGTCGTATCCGAGCTGCCGCAGCTTCTTCACCTGGTCCGCGCGACCGGAGATGAAGACGGTGTGGTCGTCGGCGCCGTCCACGGTCACGCCGGCCTGCTGGAGCGCCGTACGGGACTTGGCGTCCGAGTGCATCGTGACCTCGTACTGGCGGATGTCGTCCGCCGAGGCCGCCGGGCGCTTCGCGCTGGTCGCGGTGGCGCTGGTGGTCGTCGCGGCCACGGGGGCGGCGAGGGCGAGCGCCAGCACGCCGACGAGGGCCGCGGAGCGGCGACCTGGTCTGTTGCGGGCGCCGCGTATGCGGAGTCGCATGAAGTCTCCTAGTTTCTCCAGGGGATCCGGGGTCTCCGGAAGGGGAGTGGAGCGGGGGGTGTCTCAGTGCGACGTGCGACGTACGCGGCTGCCGCCGGCCGTGTGGGGGCCGCCGGCAACCGGGGGTGCGGGTGTGGCGCTCATGGTGAGGGCGTGGCATGAGCAGGTCAAGAGTGCGTCCGGCTGTGCGGTGGCCACGGGTGGCCTGAACCAACCGGAATCCGACCGGCTCGGCCCCGCCCCGCC
>NZ_VJZE01000064.1 GCF_009377205.1 Streptomyces phyllanthi | reverse complement strand
GGCGGGTGCCACTCCCCTGGGTGATATGCGTGCTCCGGGCGCTTCCTTCACCTGGGTATTCGTACGAGCGGGGTGGGGGCCGTCGCACAGGGGTGGCCTGACCTCGTATGGTCTTCTCCGTGTTGGAGGAGATGCGGATACGGTCGCTCGGAGTCATTGACGACGCGGTCGTCGAGCTGTCGCCCGGCTTCACCGCCGTCACCGGTGAGACGGGCGCGGGCAAGACCATGGTGGTCACCAGCCTCGGGCTGCTGCTCGGCGGGCGCGCGGACGCGGCGCTCGTACGGATCGGGGCCAAGAACGCGGTCGTGGAGGGGCGGGTCAGTGTGCCCGCGGGCGCCTCGGCGGTCGTACGCGCCGAGGAGGCCGGGGCCGAGCTGGACGACGGTGCGCTGCTGATCAGCCGTACCGTTTCCGCCGAGGGACGCTCACGGGCCCACCTCGGCGGGCGTTCCGTGCCCGTGGGCGTGCTCGCCGAGCTGGCCGACGAGCTCGTGGCCGTACACGGGCAGACCGACCAGCAGGGACTGCTCAAGCTGTCCCGGCAGCGGCAGGCACTCGACCGGTACGCGGGGGACGCGGTGGCCGTCCCGCTCGCCAAGTACGGCGAGGCGTACCGCCGGTTGCGTGCCGTCTCCGCCGAACTGGACGAGATCACCACGCGCGCGCGTGAACGGGCCCAGGAAGCCGACATGCTGCGCTACGGACTCGACGAGATCGCGGCCGTCGAGCCGCGGGCCGGCGAGGACGTCGAGCTGGCCGAGGAGGCCGAGCGGCTGGGGCACGCGGAGGCGCTGGCGTCCGCCGCCACGGCCGCGCACGCCGCTCTCGCGGGCAACCCCGAGGATCCGGAGAGCGTCGACGCCTCGACACTCGTGGCGGGCTCACACCGGGCCCTGGAGGCCGTACGGTCGCACGATCCGGCGCTGGCCGCGCTCGCGGACCGCATCGGGGAGATCGGGATCCTGCTGGGTGATGTGGCCGGGGAACTGGCCGGGTACGCCGACGACCTGGACGCCGATCCGCTGCGGCTCGCGGCGGTCGAGGAGCGGCGGGCCGCGCTGAACGCGCTGACGCGGAAGTACGGGGAGGACGTGGCCTCGGTGCTCGCGTGGGCCGAGCAGAGTGCCGCGCGGCTCACCGAGCTGGACGGTGACGACGAGCGGATCGAGGAGCTGACCGCCGAGCGGGACGCGTTGCGGGCCGAACTGGGCGGGCTGGCACAGGCGCTGACGGATGCCCGGACGGAGGCGGCCGAGCGGTTCGCGGCGGCCGTGACCGCCGAGCTGGCCTCGCTGGCCATGCCCCACGCGCGCGTGTCGTTCGCGATCCGGCAGACCGACGACCCGGAGGGCGTGGAGGTCGGCGGGCGTACGGTCGCGTACGGGCCGGCGGGCGCCGACGAGGTCGAGCTGCTGCTCGCTCCGCACCCCGGAGCCCCGCCGCGGCCGATCGCCAAGGGTGCCTCCGGTGGTGAGCTGTCGCGCGTGATGCTCGCGGTGGAGGTGGTCTTCGCCGGGACCGATCCCGTGCCGACATACCTGTTCGACGAGGTCGACGCCGGTGTCGGCGGCAAGGCCGCGGTCGAGATCGGACGGCGGCTCGCCAAGCTCGCCAGGACCGCGCAGGTCGTGGTGGTGACGCATCTTCCGCAGGTGGCCGCGTTCGCCGACCGGCAGCTGCTGGTGGAGAAGACCAACGACGGGTCGGTGACGCGGTCCGGTGTGAAGGTGCTGGAGGGCGAGGAGCGGATCCGGGAGCTGTCGCGGATGCTGGCGGGCCAGGAGGACTCCGAGACGGCGCGGGCCCACGCGGAGGAGCTGCTGGCCACGGCTCGGGGGGACGGGTAGGGCCTTGGGGACGGACCCGCGCCCCTGAACGGGCGCCGGACGCGAAGGTGCCGGTGGGTCGGAAGGGGCAACAGTGAGCGGGACGTCACTCGTGTGAGTGAGTCCTGGCGGTGTGTTGCCCGTCGTGGCGCGGGGGCGCGGTCTCGGCGGTGCCGGAACCCGCCTGTGGCCTGGCATCCTTGACGTAGCACGCGGAAGCGGTTCGCGCGGTACACCCCTCTCCGCGCCCTCCTTCCGCCCTTCGTGACCGTCCGACGCCGAACCAGGAGCCCCGGCCACGTGAGCCACGTGAGCAGCCCACCGCACGGCCAGTCGCCGCTGCGTACCGTGCAAGTGCTCGGCGGCGGCAGCGCGGGCAGCAGTGCGCACGTGCGGTCGCTGGCCTCGGGGCTCGTGGCCCGTGGTGTACGGGTCACCGTGTGCGCCCCGAGCGAGGCCGAACGGGCGTACGACTTCAGGGGTGTCGGCGCCGTGCACGTCCCCGTACCCCGCAGCAGCGACCCCACCTCCGTGACCGCGCTGCGGATGGCCTGTGCGGACGCCGACCTCGTGCACGCGCACGGACTGCACGCCGCGTTCCGGGCCGCGCTCGCGCTCAGCGGGCGGCCCGTGCCGTTCGTGGTGACCTGGCATTCGCGGGCCCATGCCGACGGGGCACGCGGGCATCTGCTGCGGCTGCTGGAGCGGCGGGTGGCCAAGGCCGCGTCCGTGGTGCTCGGGACGACCTCCGACCTGGTCGAGCGGGCACGCCTCCGGGGTGCCCGGGACGCGCGCCTCGCCGCCATCGCGCTGCCCGCCCCGCGCGCGGCCGAAGACGACTCCGGCCGGCCGCCGTCCAAGGCGCGGGCCGAACTCGGCGCAACGGACCGGCCGTTGCTCATGGCCGTCGGCATGCTCGACCGGTACCGGGGATACGAGACGCTGCTGGACGCGGCGCGGGCCTGGCGCGGGCTCGACCCGGTGCCGTTGCTCGTGGTCGCGGGGGAGGGGCCCTTGCGTCCCCTCATGCAGCGGCGCATCGAGGACGAGCAGTTGCCGGTCCGGCTGGTGGGACGGCGTGAGGACGTCGCCGAGCTCATCGCCGCCGCGGATCTCGCACTGCTGCCCGGCAGTTGGGAGGCCCGGTCGGTCCTCGCGCAGGAGGCCTTCCACGCGCGCGTGCCGCTGGTCGCGGCGGACGTACCCGGTATCCCCGAGCTGGTCGGCGACGCCGCCGAACTCGTCCCGCACGGTGACGCGGACGCCTTCGGGGAGGCGGTCGTCCGCCTTCTCGCGGATCCCGACCGGCGGGAACTCCTCAGGGAGAAGGGCGTCCGGCAGGCCGCCACCTGGCCGAGCGAGGACGAGACGGTGGCCCAGGTCCTCAGCGTCTACGACGAGTTGACCCGGCCCAGGCCCCTTTCCTAGGCCGTGCTGTCGCTACGGCACATGCCTGCGCGCCCGCAGTGCCAGGTTCAGGGTCAGGACCGTCTGGGGGTCGTCGAGGTCCGTGCCGAGGAGTTCGCCGATGCGGGCGAGGCGGTTGTAGAGGGTCTGGCGGTTGAGGTGGAGTTCGCGGGCCGTCTCGGCCTTGCGGCCCGCGTGGGCCAGATAGGTCTCCAGGGTGGGCAGCAGCGCCGGCCTGGACCGGGCGTCGTGGTCGCGCAGGGGGCCGATCGCGCGATCGACGAAGGCCGCCAGGTCGGGGTGGTCGCGCAGCCGCCACAGGAGCAGGTCGATGTCGAGGCGGCGGGCGTCGTACCAGGGATGTTCCGGCAGGCCCTGGGCGGCCGTCGCCGTCTCGGCCGCGTGCCGCAGACCCGTCGAGGCGGCCGCCCAGCCGCCCGCCGCGCCCACGACCACCACGGGCGGCCGGGCGCCGGGCCGCCGTACGCCCGCACGCTCCACGCCCGCGCGCAGTGCCGACGCGACCCGGTCCGAGACCGCCGGGCGCTCCTGCTCCGCGCGCAGGCCCAGCAGCAGGGGCACACGGCCCTCGACGGGCCGTACGCCCAGCAGGACGGGAACTCCCACCGCGGCCAGCTCCTCGGCCAGCGCCCGGGCCAGGACCGCCCAGCCTCCCCCGGCCGGTGACGGGCCGTCGGCCAGGCGCATCACCACCGGCAGCAGCGGGCCGCCGCCCGGCCTGAAGCCCAGGACGCGCGCCTGCGCGGGCGCGTCCTGGGCGGTGACGCGGCCCTCGGCGAGGTCGGTGAGGAAGTCGCCGCGCCCTCGGGCGGCCAGCTCCTCCTCCTGGCGGGCCTGCATCAGGACGACGGCCAGGATGCCCGCGGCCCGCTCTGCCGCCATCCGGTGCACGGGCGCCACCGGCGCGCCGACCGGGAGCAGGACCAGCCGGGCCCGCACCGAGCCGGTTCCGGGGCCGCCGCCCGGTACGTCGACGATGGCCGTGCCCGCGGGCGGCTCGTCCTGGTGGTGGCCGCGCAGCCCCTCCCATACCTGGAGCGGGTCGGCGCCCTCGTGCACGGGCGCACCGGCGGCGTACAGGAGCTGTCCGTCCACCGTCTCCAGGAACACCGGGTTGCCGCCGAATCCGGCGAGGATGCCGAGCACCTGGGGCACCCCGCCGCCGCCCAGCAACGCCTCCGTACAGCGCCGGTGGACCTCCTCGGCCCGCTGGAGGAGCGCGTAGTGCCCGTTGACGATCTCGGTGTGGATCTCCTCCGTGACGGTCACGAACGGCACCTCGCGGTGCAGCTGGACCAGCGGGAGACCGGCCGAGCGGGCGGTCTCCACGAGGGCCGCGGGCAGCCGGGTGAAGCGGGTCCCCAGCTCGACCACGAGCGCCGCGATACCGCGGTCGGCCAGGGTGCGGACGAAGGCGCGCTGGTCGACCGGGCGGGTGCCGAGCCCGTAGCCCGTGGTCAGCAGCAGCTCGCCGCCCTTGAGGAGCGAGGCGATGTTCGGGACCTCGCCCGCGTGCACCCAGCGCACGGTCCGCTCCAGCAGGTCGGCCCCGGCCAGGACCTCGGGCAGGCCACCGCGCAGACCGGGCAGCTCCAGGGCCCGCCGTACGGTGATCCCGCCGCCGTCGGTGTCCCGGGGGTCGGGGCGGCTGTCGCTGCGGCTGTCCATGAGCGGACGCTACCTGCGAGGACGCGCCGTGAACATCTCCGGCCGGTTGTCGCGCGGGCCTGCTCGCTCCGCGTGGCCGCTCTCATCTGGGGTCCGGGGTGATGTTGTGGTTGAACCGGAAGACGTTGTCCGGGTCGTACGCGGCCTTCACCCGGGCCAGCCGACGCGTGTTCTCGGCGCCCAGGCCGGCCTCGACGCGGTCGGCGCCCTCCTCGCCGATGAAGTTCAGATAGGTCGCGCCGGTGCTCCAGGGCCGGACGTCGGCCCGTACGTCCCGCACCCACTGGATGCAGCGCTCGTCGTCGACCGGCTCCTCCCAGATCCCGAACGGGTGCGCGACCCAGGCCGCGTGCCGGTACGGCACCGGGAACTCGGCGGGCCCGTCGGCGACGGCACCGCCCTGAGGGAACAGCACGTGCTGGGTCCCGGTGGGTACGGGCATCGAGTCGGCGCGGGCGCAGAAGACGTCCACCAGCTCGTCCGGAAGGCCCGGCACGTACTCCGCCGACCAGTAGTTCCGCATCCCCGGTGGGTCGTCGATCATGCACTGGACGTCCGCGTACGGCATGGTCTGGACGGCCTCCGCCTCGTGCGGCAGCGCCAGCAGCGGCTGGGCGACCTTGCGCAGGTCGTCCTCGGTGCCCGTGTACGTCAGGAGGACGAAGCACGCGAGCTTGCCCACCAGGTGCCCGGGGACGAACTCCTCGGGCTGGCCGGTGAGGTAGATCACGCCCCCGCCCGCCTCCGGTGGGCCGGTCTCCATGATCTCGCGGAAGACGCGGATCACCTCGGGGCCGTGCTTCGGCAGGTACAGCGCCATGGCGACGGCGAACGCGGGCAGCTCGTGCAGTCTGAGCGTCAGCGCGGTGGCGATGCCGAAGTTCCCGCCGCCGCCGTGCAGCGCCCAGAACAGTTCGGGGTTCTCCCCGGAGGTCGCCAGGACCGTACGGCCGTCGGCGGTCACCAGCTCGATGCCGAGCAGGTTGTCGATCGCCAGCCCGAACAGCCGGTCCAGCCAGCCGCTGCCGCCGCCCAGCACGAAACCGCCGACGCCGGTCGTGGAGGCCCGGCCACCGGTGGTCGCGAGTCCGTACGGCTCGGTGGCGCGGTCGAGATGGCTCATGGTGGCGCCGCCCTCGACCCGTACGCTCCGGGACCCGGGGTGGACCGTGACGGCGTGCATCCGGCGCAGGTCGACGACCATGCCGTTGTCGTTGAGCGCCATGCCCGCCACGCTGTGACCGCCGCCGCGCACGGCGATGTTCAGGTCCAGGTCCCGGGCGAAGCGCACCGAGCGGACCACGTCGGCCTCCGTCTCGCACTGGGCGATCACGGCGGGCCTTCGGTCGATCATGGCGTTGAAGACGGTCCGGGCGTCGTCGTAGCCGGGGTCCCCGGGGGTGAGGACCTCACCGGTCAGATCCTCGCGGAGCTCGGCGAGTGCGGTGCGTGCCTTCGAAAAGGAGGCCATGACAGCCGCCCCCTTCCAGCCGGGGGACAGGTCTCCTTCCAGGCTAGGCGGGCACGGCGGAAGGGGCCTGTGCGGCACAGAGAGGGATCGGGCACGTGCGGCAGGGCGGATCAGGCCGGTCCTGTGGGCCGGTGGCCGCGAGCGCTTCCCCCGGCATCGCGCAGGTGCCTGATCCGCCGCCTTCCGCGGCACGTGTCAGCCGCCGTACGCCCCGGAAGCCGTCAGCCGCAGAGCCGTGTCGATCAGCGGTACGTGGCTGAACGCCTGCGGGAAGTTACCCACCTGGCGCTTGAGGCGCGGGTCCCACTCCTCGGCGAGCAGGCCCAGGTCGTTGCGCAGGGCCAGCAGCTTCTCGAAGAGCTTGCGGGCCTCGTCGACGCGGCCGATCATCGCCAGGTCGTCCGCCATCCAGAACGAGCAGGCCAGGAACGCGCCCTCGTCGCCCGGCAGCCCGTCCACGCCCTCGTCCTCGCCCGAGGTCGGGTAGCGCAGGATGAACCCGTCCGGGGTCGACAGCTCGCGCTGGATGGCCTCGATGGTGCCGATCACGCGCTTGTCGTCCGGCGGCAGGAAGCCCACCTGCGGGATCAGCAGCAGCGAGGCGTCCAGCTCCTTCGAGCCGTACGACTGCGTGAAGGTGTTGCGCTCCTTGTCGTAGCCCCGCTCGCACACGTCCCGGTGGATGTCGTCGCGCAGCTCGCGCCACTTCTCCAGCGGGCCGTCCGCGTCGCCGGACTCGATCAGCTTGATGGTGCGGTCCACCGCGACCCAGGCCATGACCTTCGAGTGCACGAAGTGTCGGCGCGGGCCGCGCACCTCCCAGATGCCCTCGTCCGGCTCGTCCCAGTGGTCCTCCAAGTAGCGGATCAGCTTCAGCTGGAGCAGCGACGCGTAGTCGTTGCGGGCCAGGCCCGTCATGTGCGCCAGGTGCAGGGCCTCGGTGACCTCGCCGTACACGTCCAGCTGCAGCTGGTGCGCCGCGCCGTTGCCCACCCGGACCGGCGCCGAGTCCTCGTAGCCGGGCAGCCAGTCCAGCTCGGCCTCGCCCAGCTCGCGCTCACCCGCGATGCCGTACATGATCTGCAGGTTCTCGGGGTCGCCGGCCACGGCCCGCAGCAGCCACTCGCGCCAGGCGCGCGCCTCCTCGCGGTAGCCGGTGCGCAGCAGCGAGGACAGGGTGATCGCCGCGTCACGCAGCCACGTGTACCGGTAGTCCCAGTTGCGCACGCCGCCGATGTGCTCCGGGAGGGAGGTCGTGGGCGCCGCGACGATGCCGCCGGTGGGCGCGTACGTCAGCGCCTTCAGCGTGATCAGGGAGCGGATCACGGCCTCGCGGTACGGGCCGTGGTACGTGCAGTGCTCGACCCACTCGCGCCAGAACTCCTCGGTCGCCTCCAGCGACTGCTCCGGCTCCGGCAGCGACGGCGGCTCCTTGTGAGAAGGCTGCCAGGAGATCGTGAACGCGATCTTCTCGCCCGGCGCCACCGTGAAGTCGGCGTACGTGGTGAGTGACTTTCCGTAGGTCTCGGCCGCTGTGTCGAACCACACGGAGTCGGGCCCCGCGACGGCCACCGTCCGGCCCTCGTGCTTGTGCACCCACGGCACGACCCGGCCGTACGAGAACCGCATCCGCAGCGCGGAGCGCATGGGCACCCGGCCGCTGACGCCCTCCACGATCCGGATCAGCTGCGGGGCGCCGTCACGCGGGGGCATGAAATCCGTCACTCTGACCGTGCCGCGCGGGGTGTCCCACTCCGATTCCAGGACCAGCGAGTCCCCCCGGTACGCCCGCCGGGAGGCCGTCGGCGGTGCGGCGTCGGCGGCGTGGGCAGGGCCCAGACGCCAGAAACCGTGCTCCTCGTTGCCGAGGAGCCCGGCGAAGACGGCATGGGAGTCGAAGCGCGGCAGGCACAGCCAGTCCACCGTGCCGTCACGGCAGACCAGCGCGGCTGTCTGCATGTCTCCGATGAGTGCGTAGTCCTCGATGCGCCCGGCCAATGCAACTCCAGTCGAACGGCCACGTCGCCCCAGGGGCGGTCGCTGTGCGGTCATGGGGCCCATAGGACCAGTGTCGAACGTGACCCCAGGGTTCTGTGTAATGCGTCGTCGTACAACGATCCTCAACGGAATGAAGGCGTTCGTTGCTCAACGAACTGACGAGCTCTTGTTGTTCCGGAGACGGGCGTGGGTGGTGCCGTTCGCGGGCCGGGCTCGGCAGCGAGTGTCCGAAGAGGATACGACGCTGTCCCGGTGTCCGCGTGCCGCTCCCGGCAACGCGGGTGGGCCGAACGAGTGAGCTATGAGTGACCTTTCGTCACTGTCCGTCACCTTGCGTGGGCTCCGTGGCGGTCCGTGCGCGGAGCGTGGCCGGAAGCCATCTCGCGCGGTCGCTGATACGCTGGTAGCCCGTGGACCGGTGGGCGCCCGCACACCCTTGCGCGACGGCAGGGGCCCCCGAACCGCAGCGACGGCACCCCGGAAACGTCCGGGCCGACAGCCGCCCCGCACTCCATACCGCGACCACGGGAGCCCCCTCTTGGCCATGCCGCCCAAATCCACGACGACCAAGCACATCTTCGTGACCGGGGGTGTCGCCTCCTCGCTCGGCAAGGGCCTCACCGCCTCCAGCCTGGGCATGCTGCTCAAGGCCCGGGGTGTGCGCGTCGTGATGCAGAAGCTGGACCCGTACCTGAACGTCGACCCGGGCACCATGAACCCGTTCCAGCACGGTGAGGTGTTCGTCACGAACGACGGCGCCGAGACCGACCTGGACATCGGCCACTACGAGCGCTTCCTCGACCGCGACCTGGACGGCTCCGCCAACGTCACCACCGGCCAGGTGTACTCGACGGTGATCGCCAAGGAGCGGCGCGGCGAGTACCTCGGCGACACCGTGCAGGTCATCCCGCACATCACCAACGAGATCAAGCACCGCATCCGCCGTATGGCCTCCGACGAGGTCGACGTCGTGATCACCGAGGTCGGCGGCACGGTCGGTGACATCGAGTCACTGCCGTTCCTGGAAACAGTCCGCCAGGTCCGCCACGAAGTCGGCCGCGACAACGTTTTTGTGGTGCACATCTCTCTCCTGCCGTACATCGGTCCCTCGGGCGAGTTGAAGACGAAGCCGACCCAGCACTCGGTCGCGGCCCTGCGGAACATCGGTATCCAGCCGGACGCGATCGTGCTGCGCTGCGACCGCGAGGTCCCCACCGCGATCAAGCGCAAGATCTCGCTGATGTGCGACGTCGACGAGGCAGCCGTGGTCGCCTGCCCCGACGCCCGCTCGATCTACGACATCCCCAAGACCGTGCACGGCGAGGGCCTCGACGCGTACGTCGTCCGCAAGCTGGACCTGCCCTTCCGTGACGTGGACTGGACGACCTGGGACGACCTGCTCGACCGCGTCCACAACCCGCAGCACGAGATCAACCTGGCGCTCGTCGGCAAGTACATCGACCTGCCCGACGCCTACCTGTCGGTCACCGAGGCCCTGCGCGCGGGCGGCTTCGCCAACAGGGCCCGTGTGAAGATCAAGTGGGTCACCTCGGACGACTGCAAGACCCCCTCCGGCGCCGCCCAGCAGCTCGGCGACGTGGACGCCATCTGCATCCCGGGCGGCTTCGGCGACCGCGGTGTCTCCGGCAAGGTGGGCGCCATCCAGTACGCCCGCGAGAACCGGATCCCGCTGCTCGGCCTCTGCCTCGGACTGCAGTGCATCGTGATCGAGGCCGCGCGCAACCTGGCGGGCATCCCGGACGCCAACTCCACCGAGTTCGACGCGGCCACCGCCCACCCGGTGATCTCCACCATGGCCGAGCAGCTCGACATCGTCGCCGGTGAGGGCGACATGGGCGGCACGATGCGCCTGGGCATGTACCCGGCCAAGCTCGCCGAGGGCTCGATCGTGCGCGAGGTGTACGACGGCAAGGAGTACGTCGAGGAGCGGCACCGTCACCGCTACGAGGTCAACAACTCCTACCGCGCCGAGCTGGAGAAGCAGGCGGGTCTGCTGTTCTCGGGCACCTCGCCGGACGGCAAGCTCGTGGAGTACGTCGAGTACCCGCGCGACGTCCACCCGTACCTGGTCGCGACCCAGGCGCACCCCGAGCTGCGCTCGCGCCCGACGCGGCCGCACCCGCTGTTCGCCGGCCTGGTGAAGGCGGCCGTGGAGCGCAAGACCGGGAAGTAAGGGCAAGCGGCACCAGAGCTGTACGGTGGCCGGGGTGCGCGTCTTTCGGGACGTGTACCCCGGTTTCGTCGTACGTGTGGAGGGACAACGCGTGGAGGAACAAGTCGACATGACCATCAAGGACACCGCCGAGGAGTGGGAGGTCCGGGCGAGCGGCACCCCGTTCACCGGCAAGAAGACCTCTGTGCGCACCGACGACGTGGTCATGCCCGATGGTTCGGTCGTCCGCCGCGACTACCAGGTCCACCCGGGCTCCGTCGCCGTCCTCGCCCTCGACGACGCCGACCGTGTCCTGGTCCTGCGCCAGTACCGCCACCCCGTGCGCCAGAAGCTGTGGGAGATCCCCGCCGGGCTCCTCGACGTGCCCGGCGAGAACCCGCTGCTCGCCGCCCAGCGGGAGCTGTACGAGGAGGCGCACGTCAAGGCCGAGGACTGGCGCGTCCTCACCGACGTCTACACCACTCCCGGCGGCTGCGACGAGGCCGTCCGCGTCTTCCTCGCCCGCGACCTCTACGAGGCCGAGGGGCAGCGCTTCGAGGTCTCGGACGAGGAGGCCGACATGGAGCTGGCGCGTGTGCCCGTCGACGAGCTCGTACGGGGCGTCCTCGCCGGCGAGCTGCACAACAACTGCCTGGTCGTGGGCGTCCTCTCGCTGGTCGCGGCCCGCGGGGGCGACGGGCTGGACGCGCTGCGTCCCGCGGAGGCGCCCTGGCCGGCCCGCCCGTTCCAGGCGTGAACCGCACGGTGGCCCAAGGCGCGTCCGGCGCGTCGTGAGGGGCTTCACGCCGAGCTGACCGCTCCGGTCCTACGATCGGCTGATCCGATCGGGGGACCTGTCCGCCGTGCTCCTCCGGGCTCGTCGCAGAGCGTGAACTAGGCTCTGGGCGACGCCCGCTCCGGAGTCCCGGCGGGCCGGCGCGTGCAGTGGGACGGGAGCGTGACCCGTGACGGATCAGACGGTCAGCACGGAGAGCACCGAGGTGTCCGGAACCGAGCCACCCCCGGTGGCGAAGGGAAACCTCACGGAGAGTCAGTTCCTGGGCCGCGCACGAGAGTTGAAAGAACTCCGCGCCGACATCGAGCGCGCCGGCCTCGACACCATCTCCGGCCGGAAAGCGCCGCGGGCGCGTGTGCTCCTCATCGCCGGGCGCCCCGGCTCCGGGCGCTCCGCGCTCGCCGGGGAACTCGTGCGGCAGGTTGCCGAGAGTTACCCCGACGGCGTGCTGCGCGCCCGTCTTGCCGAGCCCGACGGCACCCGCGTACCGATCGAACGCGCCGCCCGTGAGCTGCTCTCCGCCCTCGACCTGCCCACACCGCCGGGCGCCGCCGAGGACGACCTCAGCGCCGCGCTGCGCGAGGCACTGGCCGACCGCCGGACGCTGCTCCTGCTGGACGACGCGGTCGACGCCGAGCAGGTCGACGCGCTGCTGCCGGACACACCCGAGTGCCTGGTCGTCGCGGTCTCCGGAGGGCCGCTGACCGGGATCTCCGACGTCCGTCCGTGCACGCTGGGCGGACTGGACACCGAGTCCGGCGTGGAGCTGCTCGGCCGCTTCACCGGCTCCGTGCGCATCACCGTCGACCCGCGGACCGCCGAGGAACTGGTCGAGGAGTGTGCCGCCCAGCCCGCCGCGCTGATGCTCGCCGGGGGCTGGCTCGCCGCCCGTCCCAGGGCCGCCGTCGCCGACCTGGTCAGGCACCTGCGGTCCAGTGGCACCGAGAACCCCCCGCTGACCAGGGTGTTCGACTTCGCCTACGACTCCCTGCCCAGCATCGCCGCCCGCGTTCTGCGGCTGCTCTCGCTCGCGCCCGCGGGTCTCGTCGACCCCCACACCGCGTCCGCGCTGGCCGGCTGCTCGGTGGGCGCGGCCCGCAGCACGCTGGACGACTTCGTGGCGCTCGGCTTCCTGCACACCGTCGACTCGCCGCTGCCGCAGTACCGGGTCCCGGGCTGTCTCCAGCCCCTGCTGCGCGCCCGCGCCGAGAGCCAGGAGCGTCCGGCCGACCTGCAGCTGGCCCGCGCCCGGATGCTGGAGCGGACCGTACGCCTGCTGCAGTCGTGCCGCGTGATCACCGAGACCGACAGCGCCCAGGCCCGCGAGAAGCTCCAGGGCATGCCCAGCGACGTGCGCTTCCCCACGCCACGTGCCGCGGAGGACTGGCTGCGCGTCCGGCGGCCCGCGCTGCTGGCCTCGGCACGGCTCGCCGTCGCCGACGGGGAGCTGGACACGCTGGCCCGCCGACTGATGTCCCAGCTGGTCCGGACGATGGTCGTCCACTTCGGCACCCAGGCCGCCGCCCCCGAGCTGTACGGCGTCCACCGGCTGGTCCTCGATGTCGCCGAGCGCCGGAACCTGCCCCGCGAGAAGGCCGCCGCCCTGCTGAACCTGGCCGACCTGGACGCGCAGACCGGCCGCACGAACGAGGCGCTCGTGCGCTACCGGGCCGCGCTGGACGCGGGCCGGAAGGCGAACGACCCGTATGCGACCGGCCGCGCGATGGAGTCCGTGGGCGGCGCCCACCAGGAACTCGGGGACTACGAGCGGGCCGCCGACTGGTACGGGCGGGCGCTCGCCCAGCGGCTGGCCCGGGGCGAACGCGCCGACGCGGCCCGGCTCTACGGCCGTATCGCCGGTGCGCACACCTACGCGGGCCGCTACGGAGAGGCGCTGCGCAACTGGAGCTCGGCGCTGACCGGTTACCGCAGGCTCGGTGATGTGGGCGGCCAGGCCAGGGCGTTGAGCGAGATGGCGCGCGTCCAGGAGTACGCGGGGCGGTTCGAGGAGTCGCTGGCCCTCTGTGAGGAGGCGCTCGAATGGGCGCGGCGTGCCGAGGACACGCGTCTGCAGGCCGCGCTGCATGTCCGGCTCGCGGACACGCTGGAACGGCTGGGGGACCCGGCGGCGGCCGTGCTGCACCGGCGAGCGGCCGAGCGGCTGTTTCCCGACGAGCTTCGGCAGCAGCTCCCGCCACAGCGCCCGGACCGGCTCCCGGAGCGGCCTCCGGAGCGGCTTCCGCAGGTGGAGCGGGCATCGGAACGGGGCGCTCCGGCCTTGGAGCAGGACGCTAGTGCCTACGAAATCCGTAGTGCATCCGCTGAGAATTGATTGATTGAAAGGCTGGACAGCGGGAACGCCTTCATTAGACTGGCTCTGCCGCACCTTCTCCGCGGTGTCTCCCGGTGCGCCCAAGTGTGCCCGGGTATGACTGGTATGCCCTACACCTCTGAGTCAAGGACCGTGATCCCCGTGAAGGTCGGCATCCCCCGCGAGGTCAAGAACAACGAGTTCCGGGTGGCGATCACCCCCGCCGGTGTCCATGAGCTGGTCCGCCACGGCCACCAGGTCCTCATCGAGCGGGGCGCCGGGGTCGGCTCCTCGATCCCGGACGCCGAGTACGTCGCCGCCGGCGCCCGGATCCTGGAGACCGCCGACGAGGTCTGGGCCACCGCCGACCTGCTGCTGAAGGTCAAGGAGCCCGTCGCCGAGGAGTACCACCGCCTCCGCAAGGACCAGACGCTCTTCACCTATCTGCACCTGGCCGCCTCGCGGGAGTGCACGGACGCCCTCCTGGAGTCGGGGACGACCGCGATCGCGTACGAGACCGTCGAGCTGCCCAGTCGCGCGCTGCCGCTGCTCGCCCCCATGTCCGAGGTCGCGGGCCGGCTGGCACCGCAGGTCGGCGCCTACCACCTGATGCGCGCCAACGGCGGCCGCGGTGTGCTGCCCGGCGGCGTCCCGGGTGTGCCGGCCGGCCGGGCCGTGGTCATCGGCGGTGGCGTCTCCGGCTGGAACGCGATGCAGATCGCCATCGGCATGGGCTTCCACGTGACCCTGCTCGACAGGGACATCAACAAGCTCAAGGAAGCCGACAAGATCTTCGGCACGAAGATCCAGACCGTTGTCTCCAACGCCTTCGAGCTCGAGAAGGCGTGCCTGGAGGCCGACCTCGTCATCGGCGCCGTCCTCGTCCCCGGTGCCAAGGCGCCGAAGCTGGTCACCAACGAGCTCGTGTCGCGGATGAAGCCGGGAAGTGTCCTTGTCGACATCGCGATCGACCAGGGCGGCTGCTTCGAGGACTCCCGGCCGACCACACACGCCGAGCCGACCTTCCCGGTCCACGAGTCGGTCTTCTACTGCGTCGCCAACATGCCGGGCGCGGTGCCCAACACCTCCACGTACGCGCTCACCAACGCCACGCTGCCGTACGTCGTGGAGCTCGCCGACCGCGGCTGGGCCGAGGCGCTGCGCCGTGATCCGGCGCTGGCCCGGGGCCTCAACACCCATGACGGCCAGGTGATTTACCGCGAGGTCGCCGAGGCGCACAGCCTTGAGCACGTCGCGCTGGAGTCGCTGCTCGGCTAGACCGGAACCTGCCGCGGACCGACTTCCCGGCAGCAAAAGGCGATACGTCAACACGGCTCGTCAACAGCGTGCACACGGCCGGACCTTGCTCGATGGGGTCCGGCCGCCGGTGTGTATGTTCACCTCGCAACTCGTGGTCAACTCGCGCGGAACGTAACTCTTCAACCGATTCGCGCAACGGTGAAACCTGCCGTGCGACGGCCGTACGCCCTTGACAGCGGGATGTTTCATTGCCGACACATCGGGCCGGGTCCGGCGGATTGTGTTGCTGCGGACCGCCGACACGCCATAGAGTCGCCAACCGTCGGCATGGTGCCACGCTGACCTATCTAGAAGTTTCCTGGTCACCAAGGAGGTAAGACGACTTGTGAATGAGTCGACATTTACTCCCGGGGGTGGTCAACCAGGAATGCCTGCGCAGGGCCAACGGCCCACGGGGCTCCAGGCTGTCGGCTCCGTCGCTGTGCGCACCTTCGCAGCCCATCAGGGTCACCAAAAGTCAGAGGTGACTCAGCCAGCACACATGAGCATGGATGGCCATCACGTGAACGCCATGGCCGGCGACGGAAGTGGCGAGACCCGCAACCACTTCGCCGACTACGAGGAACTGCCCGAGGGGCACTTCTACGACCCCGACGCCGAGTACGAGCCCGATCCGGAGTACGCGGCCACGCTCGCGCCCGACGCGGCCAGACAGCGCCGTGAGCGCATCGGCCCGACCGGACGCCCGCTGCCGTACTTCCCGATCCCGGGCCCGCTGACCGATCACGGCCCCGCGAAGATCATCGCGATGTGCAACCAGAAGGGCGGCGTCGGCAAGACGACGTCGACCATCAACCTGGGCGCCGCGCTCGCGGAGTACGGACGGCGGGTCCTGCTGGTCGACTTCGACCCGCAGGGGGCGCTGTCGGTCGGCCTCGGTGTGAACCCGATGGAACTCGACCTCACCGTCTACAACCTGCTCATGGAGCGGGGCATGGCGGCCGACGAGGTCCTTCTGAAGACCGCGGTCCCCAACATGGACCTGCTGCCCAGCAACATCGACCTGTCCGCCGCCGAGGTCCAGCTGGTGTCGGAGGTCGCGCGCGAGTCGACGCTGCAGCGTGCCCTGAAGCCGCTCATGGCCGACTACGACTACATCGTGATCGACTGTCAGCCCTCGCTGGGTCTGCTGACGGTGAACGCGCTGACGGCCGCGCACAAGGTGATCGTGCCGCTGGAGTGCGAGTTCTTCGCGCTGCGCGGTGTCGCGCTGCTCACCGAGACCATCGAGAAGGTCCAGGAGCGGCTCAACCCGGAGCTGGAGCTCGACGGGATCCTCGCCACGATGTACGACTCGCGCACGGTGCACAGCCGCGAGGTGCTCGCGCGTGTCGTCGAGGCGTTCGACGACCACGTGTACCACACGGTCATCGGGCGCACGGTCCGCTTCCCGGAGACCACGGTCGCCGGTGAGCCGATCACCACGTACGCCTCCAACTCCGTCGGTGCCGCCGCCTACCGCCAGCTCGCCAGGGAGGTGCTCGCCCGGTGTCACGCCGAGTGAGTCTGCCGGGGGCCGACGAACTGTTCCGTACCACCGGGGGAATGGCGCTCCAGTCGTCCACCCCCAGGCGCCAGGCCAACGGCGAGGCCAGGGTGCCGGCACCGGCGGGGGAGAGCGATCCCGCCGGCGCGGAGGACGCGCCGCCGTCGGTGCCCGCGCAGGGCGGTGACGGCGAGGGGGCCGAGCACGTGGCCGCGGATGCCGAGCCGGTCGACGCGGGGGAGTCCCGCAGCCGGGCCGCCGCCGCGGAGGCCGACAGGGCCGCGTCGGCCCCGGGGACCGCGCGCAGGCCGCCGATGCAGGAAGGTTCTGCCGCGGCTGCGGCTGCGGCAGCCGCCGCGCCCCGTCGCCGGGGGCGGACCGCGGCGCGTCGGCCGAGCGGGCGGGAGCGGCACGACGAGAAGATCACCGTGTATGTGTCCGCCGAGGAGCTCATGGACCTCGAGCACGCGCGGCTGGTGCTGCGCGGGGAGCACGGGCTGGCGGTCGACCGCGGACGGATCGTGCGGGAGGCGGTCGCCGTGGTGCTCGCCGATCTGGAGTCCCGGGGGGACGCGAGCATCCTCGTACGCCGGCTGCGCGGGCGGTAGCGGGAGCGCCTGCCGTGCTTGCCGGTACCAGGGGTTCGGGTTCTCGGGGCCGGTGGTCGGGTACGGGCCGGTGGTCGGCTTCGGGGGCGGTACGCGGTAGCCTGCGACGGCTATGACCTCGTCCAACGCGTCAGCCTCCGGCGGTTCGGCCGGTCGTCGGCGTGCCCTTGGCAGAGGACCCGGGGCTGGGGCCCCCGCCCCGCTTTCGCCTCCGGCGGAGGATGTGCCGCCCGCGGCGGAGGGCGAGTCTCCGGCCGAGGACGGTTCTTCGGCTGCGGCCCGTGGGCCGTTGCGCCCGACCGCCCCCGAGCTCTCGGCTTCGCCCGAGCAGGGGGGACCCCCATCGCCCCGCGGAACGACTGCCCACCCCGGCGCCGCGGACGACCCGGCGCCCCCTGCGGGTGAACCGGAGGACAACGGCAACCGAGCCCAAGAGGCACCGCCCCCGGGCGCGCCCGGGGCAGCCGAAGCGGGTACCGAGCCCGAAGCCGTCGCCGCACCCCGCCGTCGCCCGGCACCCGGGTCCGACCCTGCCGCGCCGGCCCCGGAACCACTGGCCCAACCCGAAGAACCCGAAGAACCCGAAGAACCCGAGCCTGACGCCGACGGACCGGTATCCGCGGCTGCGTCCGGAGGCGTCGGTGTCCCCGTGTCCGGTGCCCGGGGCGGCGGTGCCGCTGGACGCGGGTCGTCGGTCGCGCCAGAGGGTCCTGTCGGTCCTGTGTCCGGCCCCGAGGCCGCAGGCCCCGGCGAACGTGTGTCCGCTCATCCCGGGCCCGCGGCTGCGTCCGGAGGCGTCGGTGTCCCCGTGTCCGGAGATCCGTCCGGACCCGTCTCCGAGCCCACCGCCGAGGACCCCGCCGAACCCGGCAACGGTGTCTTCAAGGTGCGGCTCGCGAACTTCGAGGGTCCCTTCGACCTTCTCCTCCAGCTGATCTCCAAGCACAAGCTCGACGTCACCGAGGTCGCGTTGTCCAAGGTGACCGATGAGTTCATGGCGCACATCAGGGGGATGGGGCCCGACTGGGATCTTGATCAGACGACCGAGTTCCTCGTCGTGGCCGCCACCCTGCTCGATCTCAAGGCCGCGCGGCTGTTGCCGTCCGCCGAGGTGGAGGACGAGGGGGACCTCGCGTTGCTGGAGGCGCGGGATCTGCTGTTCGCGCGGTTGTTGCAGTACCGGGCGTACAAGCAGATCGCGGAGATCTTCAGCGGGCGGCTGGACGACGAGGCCCGGCGCTATCCGCGGACCGTGGGGCTGGAGCCGCAGCATGCCGAACTGTTGCCCGAGGTCGTCATCAGCATCGGGGCGGAGGGGTTCGCGAAGCTCGCCGTGAAGGCGATGCAGCCGAAGCCCAAGCCGCAGGTGTACGTCGACCACATCCACGCGCCCCTCGTGAGCGTGCAGGAGCAGGCCGGGATCGTCGTGGCACGGCTCAGGGAGCTCGGGGAGGCGACCTTCCGGGCCCTCGTCGAGGACACGGATGACACCCTGACCGTCGTGGCGCGGTTCCTGGCGCTGCTGGAGCTGTACCGCGAGAAGGCCGTGGCGCTGGAGCAGGAGGCTGCCCTCGGGGAGCTGCTGGTGCGGTGGACCGGGGGAGAGGGGGACGAGACGCCGATGGTCACCGATGAGTTCGACCGGCCGCCCGAGCCGCCCAAGGAGGAGGAGAAGGCGTGAGCGAGGAGACCACCGAGACTCCGGCCGGGCTGCGGTCCGTCGCCGAACTCGAGCTCAGGCCCGCCCTGGAGGCCGTCCTCATGGTCGTGGACGAGCCCGCCACCGAGGAGCACCTGGCGAAGATCCTCGAGCGGCCCCGGCGGCAGATCGCCAAGGCCCTGCGGGAGCTCGCCGACGAGTACGCCGTGCAGCGGCGGGGTTTCGAGCTGCGGTTCGTCGCCGGCGGGTGGCGGTTCTACACCCGGGGCGAGTACGCCGCCGCCGTGGAGCGCTTCGTGCTCGACGGGCAGCAGGCACGGCTCACCCAGGCCGCCCTGGAGACGCTGGCCGTGGTCGCCTACCGGCAGCCGGTCAGCCGTTCCCGGGTCTCCGCCGTACGCGGCGTGAACTGTGACGGGGTCATGCGCACCCTCCTCCAGCGCGGGCTGGTCGAGGAGGCGGGCACGGAACCCGAGACAGGTGCGATCCTGTACAGGACGACGAACTACTTCCTGGAGCGGATGGGCCTGCGCGGTCTGGACGAGCTCCCGGAGCTCGCGCCCTTCCTCCCGGAGGCGGAGGCGATCGAGGCCGAGACCCAGGAAGCCGTCCCGTCGTTCGATCCGGACGCCCCGGACGCGGACGACGGTCCCATGACGAACATTCCGAATACGACGACGACGGAACTTTGATGCGAAGCAGCGGCAGCGGCAAGAGCGGCGGGCGCGGTAACTACCGCGGCGCCGGCAACGACAGGGACCAGAAGCAGGGGCAGGGCCGCCCCCGCAAGCCCCGCCCCGAGGAGCGCCGCTACGACGTCGGCCCCGGCGCCACCCAGGAAGGCCCCAAGTCCGGGCGTGGCGGCTCCGCGCGCGGTGGTGCCAAGGGCGGTCCGAAGAAGCCACAGGAGGGGCAGAAGCAGGGCGGCGGGCGCGGTCGTACGGCCCCCGCGCGCTCCCGCGAGTACGACGCGCGCGCCGAGGAGCGCAACCGCGAGCGGTACGCGGGCAAGAAGGACATCAAGCTGCCCAAGACCTTCCCGGGGGCCGAGCAGGAGGGCGAGCGGCTGCAGAAGGTGCTTGCCCGGGCCGGCTACGGCTCGCGGCGCTCCTGCGAGGACCTCATCGAGCAGGCCCGGGTCGAGGTCAACGGCGAGATCGTCACTGAGCAGGGGCGGCGCGTCGACCCCGAGAAGGACGAGGTCAAGGTCGACGGACTGACCGTCGCCACGCAGTCGTACCAGTTCTTCTCGCTGAACAAGCCCGCCGGTGTCGTGTCGACCATGGAGGACCCCGAGGGCCGTCAGTGCCTCGGCGACTACGTGACCAACCGCGAGACCCGGCTCTTCCACGTCGGGCGGCTCGACACCGAGACCGAGGGCGTCATCCTGCTCACCAACCACGGTGAGCTGGCGAACCGGCTGACCCACCCCCGGTACGGCGTGAAGAAGACGTACCTGGCGCACATCGTCGGCCCGATCCCGCGCGACCTGGGCAAGCGCCTGAAGGACGGCATCCAGCTGGAGGACGGGTACGCGCGCGCGGACCACTTCCGGGTCGTCGAGCAGACCGGCAAGAACTACCTCGTGGAGGTCACACTGCACGAGGGCCGCAAGCACATCGTGCGCCGTATGCTCGCCGAGGCCGGCTTCCCGGTCGACAAGCTCGTCCGTGTCGCCTTCGGGCCGATCACGCTCGGCGACCAGAAGTCGGGCTGGCTGCGACGGCTGTCCAACACCGAGGTCGGCATGCTGATGCGTGAGGTCGACCTGTAGGGCGGTCAGGCCCACCGCGCCTCTGGCGTACCGCGCTTGTGCATACCGCCTGTGCGTCGCGCCTGTGCGTACCGCGCCTCTTCGTGGCGGCCGGTTCCGGAGCACTCCGGGGCCGGCCGCTTCGTCGTGTCGCGGTTCTTTGCCGTAGTTCTCGATTCCTTTGCCCCTGACGGGTTGTGGGAGTGCGCCGGCCTCTTTATAGTCGGTATGACTATTAGTCATGGTGACCATTAATGAGGGGGAGGGTGAACATGACCGCACCCGTCGGCCGTGCGTCGAACGGCCATGCGCCCGGGGGCTACGACAAGCACGCCTACGAGCCCTTCGCCGTCACGGTCGACCTGGCCGTCCTCACCGTCCGGGACGGCGTGCTCCAGGTGCTGCTCGTCGAGCGCGGACACGAGCCGTACGCGGGCCACTGGGCGCTGCCCGGCGGGTTCGTGCTGCCGCACGAGTCCGCGGAGACCGCCGCCCGGCGCGAACTCGCCGAGGAGACCGGCCTGAAGGACGTCTCCGAGCTCCATCTGGAGCAGCTGCGGACCTACAGCGAGCCCGACCGGGACCCGAGGATGCGGGTCGTCTCCGTCGCGTTCGCCGCGCTGCTGCCGCATCCGCCCGAACCGCACGGCGGCGGTGACGCGGTACAGGCCCGCTGGCTGCCGTACGACACCGCGGGGCCGCTCGCCTTCGACCACGACCGGATCCTCGCCGACGCCCACGAACGCGTCGGCGCCAAGCTCGAGTACACCTGTCTCGCCCCCTCCTTCTGCCCGCCCGAGTTCACGCTCGGCGAGTTGCAGCAGGTCTACGAGACCGTGTGGGGCACCCCCCTCGACCGGCCCAACTTCCGGCGCAAGGTGCTGGCCACGCCGGGCTTCGTCGAGCCGGTCCCCGGCGCCGCGCGCCTCACCGGAGGTCGCGGCAAACCCGCCGCGCTCTACCGCGCGGGCGGAGCCACCACCCTGCACCCGCCCCTGTTGCGCCCCACGCCCGAAGGACGGTCCTGATGACCACGACCCTGCTCGCCAAGCGCGCCGCCACCGGATCCCTGCTCGGCCTCGCTCTCGGCGACGCGCTCGGCTTCCCGACCGAGTTCAACGACATCCCGTCGATCCTCGAAAAGTGCGGTCCCTGGCGGGAGATGGAGCTGCCGAATCCCGCGTTCGTCACCGACGACACCCAGATGACGCTGGCGCTGGGACGGGCGCTGCGCACGGCCATGGACCGGGGACCGCTCAGCCCCGAGGTCCTGGCGCGGCACGCCCGCGCGGAGTACGTCGCCTGGTCCCGCTCGCCGGACAACAACCGCGCGCCCGGCCGCACCTGCCTCGTCGCCTGCGATCTCCTCGCGCGGGAACGCCACCCCTGGCAGGACGCCAGCCAGATGGGCTCCAAGGGCTGCGGGGCCAACATGCGGGTGGCCCCGCTCGGGCTCGTCCCCCAGCTGAACGACGAACAGCGCGCGGGCGCCGCCCAGTTGCAGGCCGCCCTCACCCACGGGCACCCCACGGCGCTCGCCGCCGCCGATCTGACCGCGCACGCCGTACGGCTTCTCGCCCAGGGCGCCGAACCGATGGGCCTGGTCGGGCAGTTGCGGTCGTACGCCTACGAGAACCGCGGCCACTACCACACACGCTGGCTCGGCGACCTGTGGCAGTACAGCCAGGACCCCTCGGCCGCGCACTTCATCACCCGCGGCTGGGACGAGTGCCTGGACGCCCTCGACCGCGTCCGGCAGGCACTGCGCGCGCCGTCGCCCGAGACCGACCCCTGCCTGGCCACGGGCGAGGGCTGGATCGCCGAGGAGGCCTTCGCCACCGGCCTGTTGTGCTTCCTGCTCTTCCTCGACGAACCCGTCACCGCCCTGCGCCGCGCCGCCTGCACCTCGGGCGACTCGGACTCCATCGCCTGCCTCGCGGGTGCCTTCGCGGGCGCGTACCACGGCCCGGCGGCATGGCCCACGGAATGGGCCGACCGCATCGAGTACCAGAGCGACCTCGTGTCGCTGGGGGCGCTCTGGGACGCTTGAGGGATGACCAATACC
This sequence comes from Streptomyces phyllanthi, assembly GCF_009377205.1. Classification (GTDB taxonomy): domain Bacteria; phylum Actinomycetota; class Actinomycetes; order Streptomycetales; family Streptomycetaceae; genus Streptomyces; species Streptomyces phyllanthi. The sequence continues at coordinate 8,526 of NZ_VJZE01000064.1, read as the reverse complement.
CTCGACATCCTCGACATGCTCGGCATCGATCTGGCGCCCGTGGTCGCCGAACAGCCCGACCCCCTGCTGTTCGCGACCGTCTCGGGAGCGCATCTGTACGGCTTCCCCTCGCGCGACTCGGACGTCGACCTGCGGGGCGTGCACCTGCTGCCGACGGGGGCACTGGTCGGGCTGCGCGAACCGGAGGAGACCCGGTCCCGGATGTGGGAGCGGGACGGTGTCGAGATGGACCTGGTCACGCACGACCTGCGCAAGTTCGTCCGGCTGATGCTCCGGCGCAACGGCTATGTGCTGGAGCAGCTGCTCTCCCCGCTGGTCGTGCACACCACCGAGGCCCACCGGGAGCTGGCCGCCCTGGCCCCCGGCGTCATCACACGTCACCATGCGCACCACTACCGCGGGTTCGCGGCCACCCAGGTGCGGCTGTTCCGGAAGACCGGCGAACTCAAGCCGCTGCTCTACACGTTCCGCGTGCTGCTCACCGGGATCCACCTGATGCGCAGCGGCGAGGTCCAGCCCCATCTGCCCACGCTCGTACGGGAGGTGGCGGAGGCGCCCGCGTATCTGCCGGACCTCGTCGCCGCCAAGGCCGAGCAGGAGCACGGCGTGGCCGACGTCGACCCCGCGCGCGTGGAGGCCGACGTGGAGCGGCTGCACGGCGTGCTGGACGAGGAGCAGGCCCTATCGGCGCTGCCCGGTGCGCCCACCGCGTACGACGCCCTGCACGACTTCGTCATACGGGTCCGGCTGGCGGGCGCCGGGGACCTGTCCGGTCCCGGCTCCCAGGGCTGACGCGCGGCGGGTCCGTACGAGGAAGTCCTCCACGCGGGCCCGGTCCGGCTCGGCCGGGAGCGGTGAGCGGGCCGCCGCCTCGTCCGCCTCCCCGGCGAGGCGGGCCATCCAGGACTCCACCTCCGGCCAGGGGACCTCGCCGCGCTTCACCGCCAGGAGCGGCTCGCGCAGGTCGCCCACGTCGATCGTGAGCTCACCCGTGCGCAGCACGTCACGGCAGGTCGTCAGGAGGCGGAGCAGGTGCATGGCGTGCTTCCAGCGCGGGGCGCCGTGGTTGCGTACGTCGGCCTCCAGCTTCCTGTGCTGGCCGAGCGCGTAGCGCGCGAAGGTCTCGTGGACCTGGCGGGACAGGAACGCCCCGCGCAGGGAGAGCAGTTCGCGGCCCGTGTCGTCGATGTGCTCCACCAGTGGGGAGTGCAGGCACTCCAGGATGTTCGGGTTGGCGCGCAGCGCGAGGGAGCAGAAGCGCTCCAGCTCCCAGCTGAACTGCTCCTCCGCCGGGCCCTCCACATGCGTCGGCGGCTTCTCGAAGCGCCAGTACAGGGCGGTGGGCGCCAGGAAGACGCCCCTGTGGTCGGTGTCGCTGCCGTCCGTGGCCAGACCGAAGGCGCGTGAACCCATGACGCAGGCGTAGATCGTGTGGTCGCGGACCAGGGCCTCGGGCTGCATGCCCGGGAGCGTACGCGGTGCGTCATCCCTGGCGGATCGAATTTCCCGTCACCGTGATCTGCTCCTCGGGCAGCGGCCGGGTCGCCGGGCCGCTCACCACGGCGCCGTCCGCGATGGCGAACCTGCTGGCGTGGCAGGCGCAGTTGATCGTCTCGTCCGAGACGTCGGAGACGATGCATCCCTGGTGAGTGCAGACCGCCGAGAAGGCCTTGAAGTCGCCCTCCTCGGGCTGGGTCACCACGATCTTCCGCTCCTTGAGGACCGTGCCGCCGCCGACCGGGATGTCGTCCGTCTTCGCCAGTTCCTCGCCCGTCGCTGTGGGGGACCCCCCGTCGTCGCCGCCGTTCTCGTCGCCGTACTCGCTGCATCCGGCGAGTACTACGGCCGCCCCCGTCACAAGCACCGTGCGCCTCGTCGAACCCATCGTCATGTCGTCACCCCGAACGTGCGGAAGAACCAGAGGGCGGAGGTCAGCCAGACCACCGTGAGGGCGGCGAAGACGAGGCCGCCGACGATCGGCAGCAGCCAGCCCGGCAAGCGCTCCGAGCGGAGCAGCAGCATCTTTGCACTGAAAACACCGAAGAAGAAGCAACCCAGGAGGGAGTGCCACAAAACACGCGGCTCGTACGTCTGATAGCCCAGCGCGTACAGACAGTGCACCGCGACCGGCACCGCCGTCAGGAACGCCACCCGCCCCGACCAGCGGTGCAGCGCCCCTGCCCAACTCGGGCCCGGCAGCCTGCCGTACACCATGAGCGCCGACACGAGCTGGACGACCGCGAAGCCGAACGACGCGGTCGCCAGCCATGACTTCACGGCGCCCGTGCTGCTGAACCCGGCCAGGTTGAAGGCGGTGCCCGCCGGGTCGTGCACCGTGCCGTAGGCGCCGAGACCGACGGCGACCGCGCACGCGACCAGCGCCGGGACGAGGTAGCGCGCGGCGCCCGGACGATCGGGGGCGGACGGCGGGGACGGGAAGCCCTGGGTGGCGGCGTTCGGGTCGACGGTCATGCTCGGCTCCCTGGGTCGGGTCCGGAGGGCGGCGTGGTGACGCGCTGGAAGGCTGTTCAGGGAGTCACGGGGCGGACGGTGAGCCGCTCGCCGTCGATCGTCACGGCACCGGAGCCGGGGTCGATCTCCGGAGCGGCCGAGGGCCTGCCGTCGCGCTTGAGGATGCCGACCTGGCTGCCGTCCCGCAGCACGATCCAGCCGCCGTCGACCTCGGCGCCGCGGACGGTGGCCGTCGCCCGGTACAGACCGGACGGCTTGACCGCCTTGTCCGCGGTGAAGCCGTACTCCTTGCCGCCGATGTCCACCGTGCCGCGGACGCGGTCGCCCTTCAGCGTGCCGTTCAGCTCGCCGCCGCCCCGGCCCGTGAGCTTCAGGGAGCCGTCGTCCTCGATGTCACCCTTCAGCCAGGACTCCTGGTCGCGGCCGTCGCAGAAGTACGCGATCGCCCTGCCGTCGCGCAGCGAGACGGCGACGGCCGAGGAGTCGTCGTCGGTACGGCCCGCGTAGTCGGCGTTGGGCGGTGGGGTGCCCGTCGTGCTCGGGTCCGGGCTCGGGGAGCCACCGGTCCCGGCACCGGTTCCGGTGGGCGAGGGCGTCGGGTTCGGCGACACCTTCGTGGTGGGCGGCTCACCTCCGGACGCCGTGGGGCGCGTCCCCGTCGTCGCGTTGAGCGACAGCAGGAACAGGGCCAGCAGGAGCCCTGCGAGGAGTGTGAAAAGAGGTCCGGAGCGCTTCATACGTGCCTCCCCCCGAGGCGTGGCGCGGACAGCCTCCCCCATGCAAGCGGACACGCGGGGCGGCGTCCAGAGGCGCACCGGAGCGTTTCACCCCAAGTGGCAGGACGGTGACATTCGCGTGACATTGTCAGGGTCTGGGGGTCGAGCCATGGCGCCCGGCCCGGCCGCACCCGTGAAGCCCCGGCCCCGTCTCCCGCGCGGAGCGGGCCGCCCGCACTCCCGAAAGGCGTGATCATGGCGCGCAACGACCTCGGCAGCCTCCTCGACGGCCTCCTCGACCAGGGCGGCGAGAGCGACGGCCCCAGTGGGGGAGCCCTCCTGGGTGCCCTGCTCATGGCCCTGGGCGACGGCTCGGGCGGCAGGGACGGCAACGCGTTGAGCGTCCTCCTCGACATGCTCACCGAGGCGGGTCTCGCCGAGGAGAAGGAATCCTGGATCGGCGCCGGTGAGAACCGGCCCGTGACCGGCGCTCAGATCCTCCAGGCGCTGCCGGAGGACACGCTCAAGCAGGTGGCCGAGCAGACCGGCGTCACCCCCGACCGGGCCGCCACCGAGATCTCCCAGGTACTGCCCCTGACGGTCGACCGGCTGACCCCGGACGGCCGAATCCCCTCCGGTTCCCTGGAGGACGCCATCAGACGGCAGTCGGCCTGAGCGCATGTGGCGGCCGTCTCGGCAGGCGGGCGCCGCGCACCGGCGTGTTCCGGGCTGACTACGCTGGTGTGCCGAGTCGTGTACGTACATCAGCGAGGAGCACAGCCGTGCCGGTACGAGCGGTCCGGGGCGCCGTCCAACTGGAGCGGGACGAGTCCGGGCACATGGACGAGCAGGTCGGTGAGCTGCTCACCGCGATCCTGAAGCGGAACGGTCTCACCGCGGACGACCTGATCAGCCTCTGGTTCACGGCGACGCCCGATCTGCGCAGCGACTTCCCGGCGGCCGCCGCCCGCAAGCTCGGCATCGTCGACGTCCCGCTGATCTGCGCCCAGGAACTGGACGTGGAGGGCGCGATGCCCCGCGTCGTACGGGTCCTCGCGCACATCGAGTCCGACCGGCCCCGCACGGAGATCGCGCACGTCTACCTCGGTGCCGCGGCCGCACTCCGCAAGGACATCGCCCAGTGAGGACCGCACTCGTCATCGGGACCGGGCTGATCGGCACCTCGGCGGCCCTGGCGCTGGCCCAGCGGGGCGTCACCGTCCACCTCGGCGACCACGACCCGGAGCAGGCCCGTACGGCGGCCGCGCTCGGCGCCGGCACCGACGAGGCGCCCGAGGGGCCGGTGGACCTCGCGATCGTCGCCGCCCCGCCCGCGCACGTCGCCACGATCCTGGCCGACGCCATACGGCGGGGTCTCGCCCGCGGGTACCTCGACGTGGCCTCCGTCAAGGGCGGCCCGCGCCGGGAACTGGAGAGCCTCGGCCTCGACCTCACCGCGTACATCGGTACGCACCCCATGGCGGGCCGCGAGAAGTCGGGCCCCCTCGCCGCCACCGGGGACCTCTTCGAGGGCCGTCCCTGGGTGCTCACGCCCACCCGGGACACGGACACCGAGGTCCTGAACCTCGCCCTGGAGCTGGTGTCGCACTGCCGTGCCGTACCGGTCGTGATGGACGCCGACGCCCACGACCGCGCGGTCGCCCTGGTCTCCCACATGCCGCACCTGATGTCCAGCATGGTCGCGGCGCGTCTGGAGAACGCCGAGGAGTCGGCCGTACGGCTCTGCGGCGGGGGTATCCGCGACGTGACCCGGATCGCGGGCTCCGATCCCCGCATGTGGATCGACATCCTGTCCGCGAACCCCGGCCCGGTGGCCGACCTGCTCACCGAGGTCGCCGCCGACCTCGACGAGACGGTCAACGCCCTGCGCGCCCTCCAGTCCGCCGACGAGGCCAAGCGCCGCGAGGGCACCACGGGCATCGAGGACGTCCTCCGCCGCGGCAACGCCGGCCAGATCAGGGTCCCGGGCAAGCACGGGTCCGCTCCGCGGGCCTACGAGGTCGTCGCGGTACTGATCGACGACCAGCCCGGCCAGCTGGCCCGCATCTTCGCCGACGCGGGCATGGCCGGGGTCAACATCGAGGACGTACGCATCGAGCACGCGACGGGGCAGCAGGTCGGTCTGGTGCAGCTGATGGTCGATCCCAAGGCGGCACCCGTGCTGACCGCGGCGTTGCGGGAGCGGGGCTGGGCGATCCGGCAGTGAGCCTTCGGATGATCCGCCTGTAAGAGGGGTTCCGGGGAGCCAGTAACCTTGTGCGGGGCGCCAGCGCGCCCCGTACGGATCCGCCACCCTTGACCAGGAAGGTCTCCAGACCGTGGAAAACGGCGCCGCCCGGACCGCCCCGGCAGTCATTGTCGCCATCGACGGCCCCTCCGGCACGGGCAAGTCGAGCACCTCGAAGGCCGTCGCCGCGCAGCTCGGTCTGAGCTACCTGGACACCGGTGCCCAGTACCGGGCGATCACGTGGTGGATGGTGAGCAACGGGATCGACATCGACGACGCCTCCGCCATCGCCGCCGCGGCCGGGAAGCCGGACATCGTCTCCGGGACGGATCCGACCGCGCCGTCCATCACCGTGGACGGGACGGACGTGGCCGGCCCGATCCGTACGCAGGAGGTCACCTCCAAGGTCAGCGCGGTCAGCGCGGTGCCCGAGGTGCGCGCCCGGATCACCGAGCTGCAGCGCTCCATCGCGGCCGGCGCGGAGAACGGCATCGTCGTCGAGGGCCGCGACATCGGCACCACCGTCCTGCCGGATGCCGACCTGAAGATCTTCCTCACCGCCTCCCCGGAGGCCCGTGCGGCCCGCCGCAGCGGTGAGCTGAAGGGCGTCGACGTCCATGCCACCCGCGAGGCGCTGCTCAAGCGCGACGCCGCCGACTCCAGCCGCAAGACCTCGCCCCTGGCGAAGGCGGACGACGCGGTCGAGGTGGACACCTCGGACCTCACGCTCCAGCAGGTCATAGAGTGCGTGGTCACCCTCGTCGAGGAGAAGCGGGCGGGGAAGTGACCGAGGCACCCGCGGTACCTTCGGCGCGCGGTGCCGAGGTCGGGCGCCGCATCGGGGTCGGCCTGATGTACGGGCTGTGGCGGCCGCGCGTGCTCGGCGCCTGGAAGGTTCCCGCGACCGGCCCGGCGATCCTGGCCGTGAACCACTCGCACAACATCGACGGCCCGATGGTCATGGGCGTGGCCCCCCGGCCCACGCACTTCCTGATCAAGAAGGAGGCGTTCGTCGGTCCCCTCGACCCCTTCCTGCTCGGCATCGGCCAGCTGAAGGTGGACCGCTCGATCGCCGACCGCACGGCCATCACCCAGGCCCTCGCCGTCCTGGAGAACGGCGGAGTCCTCGGCATCTTCCCCGAAGGCACCCGAGGTGAGGGCGACTTCGCCTCGCTGCGCGCCGGACTCGCGTACTTCGCGGTCCGCAGCGGAGCGCCGATCGTGCCGGTCGCGGTGCTGGGAAGCACCGAGCGGCGCGGACGGTTGATCAAGGGGCTGCCCCCGCTGCGCAGTCGCGTCGACGTCGTCTTCGGCGACCCCTTCGAAGCGGGCGACGGCAGCGGGCGGCGCACGCGCAAGGCGCTCGACGAGGCGACCGTGCGCATCCAGAAGCAGCTCTCCGCGCACCTGGAAAACGCAAGGCGTCTCACCGGCCGCTGAGCGAGACTCGAGTAGTGGATCAGCCCGTACGGGTGTGCTCCACCGATCACCACGATGAACTACGAGGTACGGACTTCATGAACGACCAGTTTCCCTCCGAGGGCTCGGAGCACGAGCACGGAGAGCTTGGCGAGGCCGAGGCCACCGAGTACGCAGCGTTCATGGAGCTCGCCGCGGAAGAGGGCTTCGACCTTGAGGACGTCGAGGGCGCCATCGAGGAGGCCGGTCACGGGCCGTTGCCCGTCCTCGCCGTCGTCGGACGCCCCAACGTCGGCAAGTCGACACTCGTGAACCGCATCATCGGCCGCCGCGAGGCGGTCGTCGAGGACAAGCCGGGCGTCACCCGGGACCGCGTCACCTACGAGGCGGAGTGGTCGGGCCGCCGCTTCAAGGTCGTCGACACCGGCGGCTGGGAGCAGGACGTCCTCGGTATCGACGCCTCCGTCGCCGCCCAGGCCGAGTACGCCATCGAGGCCGCCGACGCGGTCGTGTTCGTCGTCGACGCCAAGGTGGGCGCGACCGACACCGACGAGGCCGTCGTACGGCTGCTGCGCAAGGCCGGCAAGCCCGTCGTGCTGTGCGCCAACAAGGTCGACGGTCCGAGCGGCGAGGCCGACGCGGCGTACCTGTGGTCCCTGGGCCTCGGCGAGCCGCACCCCGTGTCCGCGCTGCACGGCCGTGGCACGGGCGACATGCTGGACGCCGTCCTGGAGGCGCTGCCCGAGGCACCGGCGCAGACGTTCGGCGGTACCGGTATCGGCGGCCCGCGCCGGATCGCGCTCATCGGCCGTCCGAACGTCGGCAAGTCCTCGCTGCTGAACAAGGTGGCGGGCGAGGAGCGCGTCGTCGTCAACGAGCTGGCGGGCACCACCCGCGACCCCGTCGACGAGCTCATCGAACTCGGCGGTGTCACCTGGAAGTTCGTCGACACGGCGGGCATCCGCAAGCGTGTCCACCTCCAGCAGGGCGCCGACTACTACGCCTCGCTGCGCACGGCCGCCGCCGTGGAGAAGGCCGAGGTCGCGGTCATCCTGATCGACGCCTCCGACTCCATCTCCGTACAGGACCAGCGCATCGTCACGATGGCCGTCGAGGCAGGGCGCGCGATGGTCATCGCGTACAACAAGTGGGACACCCTCGACGAGGAGCGCCGCTACTACCTGGAGCGGGAGATCGAGACCGAGTTCGGCCAGGTCGCGTGGGCGCCCCGGGTCAATGTCTCGGCGCGCACCGGCCGGCACATGGAGAAGCTGGTCCCGGCGATCGAGACAGCTCTGGCGGGCTGGGAGACCCGGGTCCCCACGGGCCGGCTCAACGCGTTCCTCGGTGAGCTGGTCTCCGCCCACCCGCACCCGATCCGGGGCGGCAAGCAGCCGCGCATCCTCTTCGGCACGCAGGCGGGCACCAAGCCGCCGCGGTTCGTTCTCTTCGCCTCGGGCTTCATCGAGGCGGGCTACCGGCGGTTCATCGAGCGGCGGCTGCGCGAGGAGTTCGGCTTCGAGGGCACGCCGATCCATATCTCGGTACGGGTGCGCGAGAAGCGCGGCAGGAAGAAGTAACGCGGCAGCGAAAAGCAGCGAAGAGCGGCGGCGGCAGCAAGGAGGGCGGCTTCCTCGAGGTCTCCCGGGTGCGTTTCTCCCGGGAGACCTC
>NZ_VJZE01000649.1 GCF_009377205.1 Streptomyces phyllanthi | reverse complement strand
GGTCATGAGCCCCACCCACACCCGGCAGCGGCGCCACCGCATCGTTCCAGCCCGCCAACAGCAGCCGCCGCTCAGCCACCGACAACAAAGGCAGATCACCGACCCGCCGCTCCGCATCCTCGGCAACCGCCTCCAGGACGACCGCCAGGTGCCCGGCCATACGCTCGATCGTCGCCGCGTCGAACAACGCGGTGCTGTACTGGATCTCGCCGGTCACCTCGCCGTCTGCGCCGCCGAGCAGAAGCGCCAGATCGAACTTCATCAGCGGCGCCCCGGCCAGCAACCCCGCTTCCGGCTCGTCGTCCGAGTCGGCTCGGCGGCCGGTCTCGTCGGCGGCGTAGTAGAACCAGACCTGGAAGAGGGGGGAACGAGAGCGGTCGCGTTCGGTGACGAGGGCGTCCACCAGCTGCTCGAACGGCAGGTCCTGGTGGGCGTAGCCGTCCAGGGTGGTCTCCCGGACCCGGCCCAGCAGCTCGGTGAAGGTCGGGTCCGCGGACAGATCGGTGCGCAGGACCAGGGTGTTGACGAAGAAGCCGATCAGATCCTCGGTCTCGGCCTGTGTCCGGCCCGCCGCCGGTGACCCCACGGCCACGTCGTCGGTGCCGCAGTACCGGGCCAGGACCACATCGAACGCCGCCAGCAGCGTCATGAACATCGTCGCGCCGTTCGCCCGGGCCACCGCCCGCAGCCCGTCCGCCACCGCGGCGGGGATGTGCACCGGTGTCGAGGCGCCCGCGCTGGACGCGACCGGCGGCCGCGGCCGGTCTGTGGGCAGGTCCAGCGCCGGCACGTCGGCCAGTTGCCGGCTCCAGTAGTCGAGCTGCCGGTCGATGACCTCGCCGGTCAGCCAGGAACGCTGCCAGGCGGCGTAGTCGGCGTACTGCACCGCGAGCGGCGCCAGCGGATCCGGCTCACCGGCGTGGAACGCCTCGTACAGAAGTTCCATCTCGCGGCCGAAGATCCGTCCCGACCACTCGTCGGAGACGACGTGGTGCATCGACAGCACCAGCGCGTGTCCGGCCGTACCCAGCCGGGCCAGGCACACGCGGAGGAGGGGCCCGGTCGCGAGGTCGAACGGTGCGACCGCGTCCCGCACGATCAGCTGGTGCAGGGCGGCCACCGGGTCGGCCAGACCGGACAGGTCCGCCATCATCAGCGGCACCGGCTGCGGCGGGTCGATGACCTGATGGGCCACCCCGTCGGGGCCTGCCACCAGCCGGGTCCGCAGCACCTCATGCCGCGTCACGACCGCGGTCAGCGCCTCGCCGACCGCCCACACGTCGACGTCGGCGCCCAGCCAGATCGGCGACGGGACGTTGTACATCACCTCTTCCGGATCCATCTGGTGCAGGAACCACAGCCGTTGCTGGGCGAACGACAGAGGAAGCGGCCGGTCCCGGGGAACGGGGGTGACGGGCGGGGCGACCGGACCGCCGGCGGTGTTCTCGATCACCGTGGCCAGGTCCGCCAGCGTGGGGTGGTCGAACAGCTCGGCCAGCGCGAGCTCGGTGCCGAACACCTCCCGCACCCGGGAGATCACCTGGGTCGCCAGCAGCGAATGCCCGCCCAGCTCGAAGAAGTCGTCGGCCGCGCCGACCCGGTCGGTCCCCAGCACCCGCGCCCAGATCCCGGCCAGCAGTTCCTGCACCGGGCCGACCGGGGCCAGCCAGTCGTCGGCCTCGACACGCACCTGCCCGGGGGCCGGCAGTGCCGCCCGGTCCAGCTTTCCCGACGGGGTCAGCGGCAGGGCGGCCAGCTCGGTGAAGGAGGCCGGGATCATGAACTCCGGCAGGTGGCCGCGTACGAACGCCCGCAGCGCCGCGGTCGGAGGGATCCCCGCCGCCTGGTCCGCCGGCACCAGATAGGCGACCAGCCTCGCGGCCGCGCCCTGGCCGTCCACCGCCACCACCGCTGCCCGGATCCCCTGGTGGGCGGTCAGCACCGTCTCGACCTCGCCCGGTTCCACCCGGAACCCGCGCACCTTGATCTGGTCGTCGGCCCGGCCCACGAACTCCAGCTGTCCGTCCGCGCGCCGCCGCACCCGGTCCCCGGTCCGGTACAGCCGCGACCCGTCACCGCTGAACGGGTCGGCGACGAACCTCTCCGCGGTCAGCGCCGGGCGGCCCCCGTAGCCGCGGGCCAACTGCGGTCCGCCGATGTACAGTTCGCCGGCCACGCCCACCGGCACCGGGTTGAGCCACCGGTCCAGCACGAACAACCGCGTGTTGACCACGGGCGCCCCTATCGGCGGCCCCGCCTGCCCCGCGGGTTCGACCACCCCGGTGGTCACCATGACCGTGGCCTCGGTCGGCCCATAGGTGTTGACGAGTCGTCGGCCGTCGGCCCAGACCCGTGCCATCGTCCCGGTCATCCGCTCCGCGCCGGACAACACGGTGCCCAGGCCCGGGACCCGTCGCGGGTCCAGCACTTCCAGCAGCGACGGCACCACGCTGGCCGCCTCCACGCCGAGCCCCGCCACCATCTCCGCCAGGCGAGCGGGTTCGGCGCGCTCCGCTCCGGCCGCCACCACCAGCGTCCCGCCGCGGCCCAGCGTCACCGCCACGTCCAGGACGGCCGCGTCGAAGCTGAACGAGGCGAACTGCAGCACCCTCGTCCCGGGGACCACGTCAAGGGCCGGCCCGATTGCCGCCACCAGATTCACCACACCGGCGTGGGGCACCTGCACGCCCTTCGGGGTACCCGTCGATCCTGATGTGTAGATCACGTACGCCAGTTGGCGCGGATCCGCCGACTCCGGCGGCAACGGGGCCGGCGTGTCCAGACGGGTGTGCACCGCCGGGTCGTCCAGCCACACCACCGGAAGACCCATCCCGGCCGATGTGATCAGGTCTCCCGCGACCCGCCGGTCCGCCAGCAGCGCCACCGCACCGGAGTCGGCCAGCATGTACTCGAGCCGGTCCGCCGGATACTCCGGGTCCAGCGGCAGGTACGCGCCGCCCGCCAGCCACACCGCCAGCACCGCCGGCACCATGCCGGCATCGCGCGGCAGGCAGAGCCCCACCACCGACTCCGGGCCTACGCCCAGCCCTCGCAGATGGCGGGCCAGCCGGCCCGCGCGGTCCACCAGCCCGGCGTAGGTCAGCCACTCCCGCCCGCACACGACCGCCACCGCGTCCGGGTGCTCCGACGCCCGCGCCAGCACCAGCTCGGCGGTGCCGTTCGCCGCCGGCACCGGTCCCGCCGTGTCGTTCCAGCGGCGCACCAGCTGATCCCGCTCGGCCGCCGTCAGCACCTCCAACCGCGACAGTGGCCGCTCCGGGTCGGCTGCCGCCGTTCCCAGGGCCGTCAGAACGTGCCCTACCAGGCGGTCCACGGTGACCGCGTCGAACAGGGCCGTGCTGTAGTCGATCCGTCCGGCGACGGCCCCGCCCGCGTCTCCCAGCGTCAGCGCCAGGTCGTACTTCACCTGGAAGCCGCCGCTGAGTGCCTCAGTCATCGGGGCCGTCTCGGCGGGGTCGGCGTCACGGGTGCCGGACTCCTGGAAGCCGTAGCTGAAGAGCACCTGGAACAGCGGGGTGCGGGATCTGTCCCGGTCGGTGACCACGGCGTCCACGAGCTGCTGGAACGGCAGGTCCTGGTGGGCGTACGCCTCCAGCGCCGTCTGCCGTACCCGGCCCGTCAGTTCGGCGAACGTCGGTTCGCCGGACAGGTCGGTGCGCAGCACCAGTGTGTTGACGAAGAACCCGATCAGGTCCTCGACCTGGGCGTGGTTCCGGTTCGCCACGGGTGACCCGACCACCACGTCGTCGGTGTCGGCGTACCGGCCCAGCACCACCGAGAACCCGGCCAGGAGCGCCATGAACATCGTCGCGCCGTTCCGGCGGGCGATCTCGCGCAGCCCGTCCGCGACCGGCTCAGGGATCGTGAACCCGACCGCCGCACCGGCGT
>NZ_VJZE01000648.1 GCF_009377205.1 Streptomyces phyllanthi | reverse complement strand
CGGGTTGGGTGGGTATTTGCCCCCTGGTCTTCTAAAAGCTTTGATCGCGTGCCCGGCCGAGTCTCCCGTCACCGGGACGGGACAGGCCGCGGTTCGGTGGCCGGAATCGTCACCTCGGCCCAGACGGTCTTGTGCGGTGTCGGTCCGTGAGCCACTCCCCAGCGGTCGGCGAGTGCCTCCACGAGGAGCAGGCCTCGGCCGGACTCGCCGTCCTCGGTGGCCTGTTGGGTCCTCGGGAGGCGGTCTCCGCATGTGTCGGTGACCTCGATGCGGAGAGTGTCTCCGACCACGTACAGCGTCAGCCGGAAGTCCCGGCCGGGGACCCGGCCGTGGGTGACGGCGTTGGCCGCCAGCTCGGCGACGACCAGGTCCGCCGGGTCCAAGGGGAGCCCCCAGGCGCGGAGTTGCTCGGTGGCGAGGAGGCGGGCCAGGCGGGCGCCGTGCGGCGTGGCGGAGAGGCTCACGCTGACGTTGCGGAAGTGGTCGTCGAGGTTGGCCGTGAGGTCGGCGGTTTCTTGATTCACGTCACTGAGAGTGGCGGCACGTGCCTACTGTGAGGAGTGACTGCGCCGTTGCGTACGGTGACTGTCCGGAGCTTGTCCAGTGGTGTCCGGGCTGTCAGCACGACCCAGTACGGGTACGGCGCGTTGAACCACAGAGGTGCGACGGAGGGGCACGGGATGACGACGATCGAGGGCGACGCGGTACAGCTCAAGGGCGAGATGGATGAGCCGGGTTGGGAGGTCGACCCGGACGACGACTGGGGCGTGGCGGTCGTCGCGACCGTGGGGCGGCAGCTGAAGCTGCGGCGCGAGGCCGTGGGGATGCGGGCCGCCGAGTTCGGGGCGGTGGTGGGCTATGGCGAGGACATGGTCTACAAAATCGAGAGCGGGAAGCGGATTCCTCGGCAGGAGTACCTGAACAAGGCCGACGAGGTGTTGCGGGCGGGCGGGCTCATCGCCGCGACGTGGGAGGACGTGAAGAAGGTCCGGTACCCGAAGAAGGTTCGGGAGCTGGGGAAGCTGGAGGGCAAGGCGGTCGAGATCGGCGTGTACGAGTGCAACAGCATCCACGGGTTGTTGCAGACGCCTGAGCACGCGCGGGCCTTGTTCGAGGCTTGGCAGCCGCCGTACTCGCCGGACGACGTGGAACGTATGGTGGCCGCTTGTTTGGCCCGGCAATCAGTCTTCGAACGAGACCCGGCCCCGTCCGTCCACTACGTCCTGGAAGAGGCGCCGCTGCGTCGGCAGGTTGGGGGCACAATGGTGTGGCGACAGCAGCTCGAACATCTGCTGGAGATGGGGCGCTTGAACAACGTCACACTCCAGGTCATGCCGACGAACACCGAGGCCCATCCAGGACTGGACGGCAGGATCGAGTTGCTGAAGTTCCCGGACGGTACGGCGGTGGGGCGCGCCGATGGACTGTTCAACGGCCGGCCCGTCTCCGACCCCAGACAGCTCCGCATTCTGGAGCTGCAATATGGAACCATCCGGGCGCAGGCCCTCCCGCCCCGGGAGTCGCTGGCCTTCATCAAGCAACTGCTGGGAGAGACATGATCCGCAAGGCTTCCGCGGAAGACGCCTCCGAACTGGCGTGGTTCAAGAGCAGCTACAGCAGCGGTACCAATGGCGAGTCCTGCGTCGAGATCGCCCCCACCCCCGCCACCATCCATGTCCGCGACTCCAAGAACATCTCGGGCCCCCGGCTCGCCTTCACCCCGGACACGTGGGCAAACTTCGTCACGTACGCGGCCGAGGGCTGATCCCACCGCCGGGGCCGCCGGTGGCCGTTCAATGTCAGTGCCGGGTGCAAGACTCCCCGGCATGATCGAACCGGACCCGAAAGCAGACCTGCTCCGCTACCTGCAAGACGCCCGCGACGCCCTGCTCTGGAAGCTCGACGGGCTGTCCGAGTACGACGTCCGCCGCCCTCTCACACCCACCGGGACCAACCTGTTAGGGCTGGTCAAGCATGTCGCCAGGGTCGAGTTGGGGTACTTGGGGGACACGTTCGGGCGGCCGTATTTCGACGAGGAGCAGCCGCCCTGGTGGTACCTGGACGACTCCGAAGCGAACGCGGACATGTGGGCCACCGCGGACGAGTCGCGCGAGCAGATCGTCGGTCTGTACCGGCAGGCGTGGGAGCACTCGAACAGCACCGTCGCCGCGCTGGGGCTCGACGCGATCGGTCACGTTCCGTGGTGGCCGGAGGGGCGGCGAGAGGTGACCCTGAATCACGTCCTGGTCCGGGTGATCGCCGACACCCACCGGCACGCGGGTCACGCCGACATCGTTCGGGAACTCATCGACGGAAGCGTCGGAATGTTGCCGGGGAACACCAGCATCCCACCGGGTGATCAGGCGGAGTGGGAGAGCCACAGGCGCCGGCTGGAGCGCGTGGCGCGGGAGGCCGGCGACGGCGGGTGAGGCCCTAGCGTGGCCCCATGACCCAAGCACACGCTCACGACACACTGGAACGAGACCCGGAGCTGCCCGGACGGCTGCTGGCCGCCGAGCGGGATGTGCTGATTCCTCTCCTGCGCAGTCGCCCGGAGGGGGACTTCGCCGTCAGGACCTGTTGCCCGGGCTGGACCGTGCGGCATGTGCTCGCGCACTGTTCGGCGGCCTTGTCGCGGGTGGTGGAGAGGCGGTTCGAGGAGGGGGTGTTCAGCCCCGAGTCCAATGACCGTGACATCGCCGAGCGGGACGGCTGGTCGGTCGGGCAGATCGTCGACGAGCTGGAACGGGGGATGACCGAGGCGGGGCCGGTGATCGCCAAGGCGGGCGGCCGACTCGACGGGGTCGCCTTCGGAGAGTGGGTGCACGCGGGAGACGTACGTGACGCCTGGGGTGAACCCGGCGCGTACGGGGGAGCCACTGCGGAACTCGCGTTGGGCCTGCTGGCGTGGATCACCCGCGACCGGGGTCACCTCGCGCTGCACGCCGACCTCGACGCCGTGGACGAGCCGCTGCTGCTCGGGGCGCCCTCCGGGGAGCAGTCACCCGCTCGCTTCATCGGCGATACGCCCACCCTCGTACGCCTCTACGCGGGACGCCCGCTCGTCGGCACGCGGTACGAGCTGGCCGGGGCGAGGGAGCCGGAGCTGAACGTCTACGGGTGAGCGGCGGACGCGCCCGGCTCCGCCACCACTCCGCAACCGATCAGTCCTTCCGGCTCTCCGCCTTGAGGTGCGTGGCGAAGAAGTCGTCGATGCGCCGCCAGGCGTCGACGGCGGACTCCGGGTGCGGTCTGATGCCCGCGACGCGCATCAGCGGACGCAGCGCGCGCGGTCCGGCCTCGGCGTCGTTGAGGAAGGAGTGCCCGGCCTCCGGGTACTCCTTGACGTCGTGGACGATGCCCAGCCGGTCGAGTGCCGCCTCCAGCCTGGGGGCCACGCCCTTGAGCGTACGGTCCTGGGCTCCGTAACTCGCCACGACGGGGCAGGAGCCGGTGAGCGCCCGGTCCAACTGCTTCGGCAGACGGCCGTAGTTGACCGAGGCGGCGTCGAAGTCGCCGTCGCCCACGGCGAGGAGGGCGAAGGAACCGCCCATGCAGAAGCCGATGATGCCGATCCGCCCGGTGCAGTCGGGATCCTGGGCGAGGCGGGTGCGGGCCGCCTCGATGTCGCGGAAGGCACGCCCCTGTCCGGACAGCGCGGCCCGGAAGGTCGGCACCAGGCAGCGTACGGCCCCTCCGTCGGTGAACAGGTCCGGCATGAGGACGAGGTACCCGGCTTCCGCCAGGCGTTTCGCCTGACGGTGCATCACGTCGTTGATGCCGAGCGCCTCATGGATCACCACCACACCGGGCCAAGGGCCTGGCCCGGTGGGCCGGGTGAGATGGCCGGTGAGCCGTCGGGAGCCCCCGCGCGCGGCGCTCAGCCCGGTGAGATCGACGGTCGTGGTGGTCGTGGCGGGCATGCTGTCCTCCGGGGG
>NZ_VJZE01000647.1 GCF_009377205.1 Streptomyces phyllanthi | reverse complement strand
GTTCGGCCTCGACCCCACCCGGGCCGCCCCGGCGGTCCGCGCTCTCACGGACGGGATCCACCCGCACCTCGAACTCCGCGGCGTCCACGCCCACTTGGCCAGCGGACTCGACGCCCCCGAACTGCTGGCGGTGGCCCGCTCCATCGTCACCTGGGCCGCGGAACTGGGCGTCGGCCTCTTTGAGGTCAATGTGGGTGGCGGCATGAGCGTGGACTACGCGCGCCCCGAGAGCCGTTTCGACTGGGCGGCGTACGGAGAGGGCCTCGCCCGGCTGTCGGACACGTACCCGGACCTGACCCTGCGCGTCGAACCGGGTCGCGCGCTCACGGCGTACTGCGGCTGGTACGCCACCGAGGTGCTGGACGTGAAGCACAGCCACGGGGAGGAGTTCGCGGTCGTCCGTGGCGGCACACACCATCTGCGCACCCCGGCGACCAAGGGCCACGACCAGCCCTGCTCGGTCCTGCCGGTGGACGCCTGGCCCCACCCGTGGCCGCGCCCGTCGGCCGCCGGCGACCGCGTCACGCTCACCGGCCAGCTGTGCACCCCGAAGGACGTCCTCTCCCGGCACGTCCCCGCCCCGGGGCTGCGGGCCGGGGACCGGGTGGCCTTCTCGCTGGCGGGCGCGTACGCGTGGAACATCTCCCACCACGACTTCCTGATGCACCCGCGCCCCGGATTCCACTTCCTGAACCACCACGAAAACGGACACACCATTGGAGACGATGGAGAGGTGCGGGCCGCCCGACCCCGTGGAGACCGTTGACACGCGGGCGAGCGGCACGCAAACTCGGCACGTAAAAGTGAAGACAACTTCACTGGGCGAACAGCTCGCAAGGAAGCCGCACAGGCCCGGGTCACTCACATGACGCCGCACACGGGTCCGTCCTCGACGACGAGGAGAAGTTCATGCACACGACCGTCGGGATCATCGGCGGCGGCCCCTCCGGGCTGCTGCTCGCCCGCCTGCTGCACAACGCCGGGATCGACAGCGTCGTCCTGGAGAGCCGCGACCGGGCGTACGTCGAGCAGCGCCAGCGGGCCGGGATCCTGGAGCAGGCCACTGTGGACGTCCTGCGGGACGCGGGCGCGGGGGAGCGGCTGGACCGCGAGGGCATGCCCCACGACGGTATCGAGCTGCGCTACGGCCGCCGTGCCCACCGGGTCGACTTCCCGGCGCTGACCGGCGGGCGCCGGGTGTGGGTCTACGCCCAGACCGAGGTCGTCAAGGACCTCGTCGCCCTCCAGCTCGCCGACGGCGGACCGCTGCTCTTCGAGGCCGAGGTGCACGGTGTGGAGGGCGCCGACACGGACCGCCCCGTGATCCGGTACACGCACGAGGGCCGCGAGCAGACCCTCACCTGCGACTACGTGGTCGGCTGCGACGGCTTCCACGGCGTGGCCAGGAACGCCGTCCCCGAGGGCGTGCGGACGACGTACGAGCGGACCTACCCGTACTCCTGGCTGGGCATCCTCGCCGACGCGCCGCCCGTCTACGAGGAGCTGATCTACGCCCACTCCGAGCGCGGCTTCGCCCTGGCGAGCATGCGTTCCGAGTCGGTCAGCCGGCTCTATCTCCAGGTACCCAACGGCACCGACCCCGCCGACTGGCCGGACGAGCGCATCTGGGACGAGCTGGACGCCCGCTTCGCCCTCGACGCCAACCCCGAATGGCGGCTCAAGCGCGGCACCGTGACCTCCAAGGCGGTGCTGCCCATGCGCAGCCACGTCACCGAGCCGATGCGGTACGGCCGGGTCTTCCTGGCCGGGGACGCCGCCCATATCGTGCCGCCCACCGGAGCCAAGGGCCTCAACCTGGCCGCCGCCGACGTGATCGTCCTGGCCCGTGCCTTCGCGCACCTGAAGGACACCGGTTCCGCCGACCTGCTGGACGCCTACTCCGACACCTGCCTGCGCCGGGTATGGCGTGCCGAGCACTTCTCGTACTTCATGACGACCACCCTGCACGCCGACCCGGAGCAGTCCCCCTTCGAGACGAAGCTCCAGCTCTCCCAGCTCGACCGCGTCGCGACCTCGGAGCACGCGGCCGCCGAACTGGCCGAGAACTACACGGGGTTGCCGCTCGGACCGGCGAACGGCTGAGAAACGGCCGGGCCCCGGCCCGTGAGGGCCGGGGCTGAAGCATGTCTCAGGCGTCCGTCAGTAGCCGACGCGGAAGGTCGCGTCCTGTCGTTCGGTGGCCGTCGAGATCGGGTCGATGCGCAGGGCGTAGCTGTAATGCCGGATGTAGCGGGTCGGGTTGTTGTACGAGCGGAAGGACGCCCAGCCGGCGTCCGCCAGGCCGGCCGTGCGGTAGAAGGTCGCGTCCCCCGCGAACGTCGACGTGCCGTCGTTGACATCGATACGCAGGTCGTAGTTGTAGTGCCGCAGGTAGCGGGTGGGGTAGTTGACCGACTGGAAGGACACGGCGGAGCTGTCGGCGAGACCGGGCACGAGCTTCCACTGCGAGTCGGCGAACGGGGCGATCGGGTAGGGGTCGATACGGCCGGCGAAGCCCGAGTGACGGACGTAACGGTCCGGGAAGTTGTAGGACTTGAGCCGGTTCCAGGCCGGGGCGCCCCACTTGGTGAGCAGGTTGTTGTACTCGGTGGTGGTGATGGTCGCGATGGCGCAGTGCTTGGAGTTGAGAGGCTGGGTGTAGGTCTTCTGGTCGAGGGCGGTCCAGGTGCCGGACGCGAGGTCGGAGGTCTGCCAGGCGTAGTAGACGCCGTTGGGGGTGTAGGTGTCGCCCCACAGGTACCAGGTGTTCGAGGTCAGTGACTTGACCACGGTGGGCGCCTCGGTGCCGCCGTGCGCGACGCCCGTGCTGAACTCGGTGAAGCTTCCGGGGTTCAGGGAGGTGGAGCGGGTGCCGACCAGGGTCTGGTTCTTCTTGATGTACATGTAGTTGACGCCGTTGACGCCGACGGTCATGTTGCCGTCGATGACGTCGTAGCCGGCGTCGAAGAAGACCTGCGGGGCGGAGGCCGTGACGAAGTCACTGGTGTAGTTCACCATGATCACGTTGTGGCCGCTGGAGTTCACCGACGAGTAGATGACCGCGTACTGGCCCCGCCCGGCGTCCCAGAACGCCTCGGGTGCCCAGCTGTGGGTGGCCATGTCGTGCAGCTTGAGACGGCGGTAACCGGTGAAGGTGCGCAGGTCGGCGGAGTCCCAGACGTGGATGTACTGGCTGTTGTAGTTCCAGTCGGTGCCCTTGAGGTCGGTGGCGAGGACGACGAAGGTGCCGTCCTGCTTGCGCATGACGAAGGGGTCGCGCAGGCCGAGCGCGCCCGCCGTGGGGGTGGCGACGGGGTTGTTCTGGTTCAGCGGCGTCCAGTTCAGTCCGTCGGGGCTGACCGCGAGGTGGAGGCCGTAGTCGGTGCCCGCGCCGAGGTTGTTCGCCTCGGTGAAGTAGACCATCACGTAGGCCGAGTCGGCGGCGTGGGCGGTGCCCGCGCCGAGGCTCAGCACCCCGGTCATGGCCAGGGGGGTGGCGGCGGCCAGGCCGAGGATGGTGCGGCGCGACGGCTGCGGTCCGGAGTGCGGTCTTGCGCTCATCTGGTCTCCATATGGCGTGCGGGCACGGGAGGAAGGGAAGGACTCAGCGCCCGAAATCTCGAACGAGGTTCGGTGAATCGATCAGAAGGTAGGCGTGCGGCGCGTACGCGTCAATCATTCTGTCGTTCTTCGGTGATTCCTATGAATGCCCTGGTGGTCGCGGAGAGAGCCCGCGGGGCGTCAGGGCGGATGTCCGCCGGGCCGGCCGTGCGCGGGCGGGCGCGCCCTTCCCGTCCGGGACGTGCCACGATGCGCCTCGCGGAACCGGGCCGGATTCCGGTCAACCACTCCTGGCACGCGAGACACTGGACCCTGAATCGACGCGCTGAGGCAGGGGAGCGAGGCAAGGTGAACGCTGCGCAGGAGGCGGGCAGTTGGG
>NZ_VJZE01000646.1 GCF_009377205.1 Streptomyces phyllanthi | reverse complement strand
GGTCGGGGTGGCGCATCAGGGGCGGGTGGTGTCCGGCGGTGGCCAGGAGGGCGCGGTGGTGGGCCAGGTCGAGGTGGGCGTACAGGCAACTGGTCAGCAGCTCGGGTTCGAGGTCGGTGAGCAGTTGGTTGGTGCGGGCGAGGATGTCGCCGGGGGGTGTGCCGGCGACGGCGTGGGCGTGGACTGCGGTGCGGACCTGGCCCATGAGGGCGGCGGCACGCACGTTGTGGCCCTGGACGTCGCCGATGACGGCGGCGGCGTCGGTCGGTGTCATGCGGATCAGGTCGTAGAAGTCGCCGCCGATGTCCATGCCGTGGCTGGCCGGGAGGTAGCGCGCGGCCGTCTCCAGGCCGGGGATCTTCGGCAGCGTGTGAGGCAGCAGCCTGGCCTGCAGGCCGTGGGCGAGATGGTGTTTGGCGTCGTACAGGCGCGCCCTGTCCAGGGCCTGGGCGAGCAGGGCGCTGAAGGTGGTGAGGGTGAGGCGTTCCTCGGTGGTGAAGGGGTGCGCCCGGTCGTAGCCGAGCACGCAGGTGCCGACGGGGCGCCCGGAGGCGGCCAGGGGCAGGAAGGCCACGGCGGCCATGGCGTCGTCCATCCCGGCTCGGGCGGGAGAGGCCTCGCGGAGCTCCTGCCGGGAGGCGAAGAACGACGGCGGCCCGGCGGTCAGGCCCGGCATGCCTGGCGTGTCCCCGGCCAAGGGGATG
This sequence comes from Streptomyces phyllanthi, assembly GCF_009377205.1. Classification (GTDB taxonomy): domain Bacteria; phylum Actinomycetota; class Actinomycetes; order Streptomycetales; family Streptomycetaceae; genus Streptomyces; species Streptomyces phyllanthi. The sequence continues at coordinate 3,236 of NZ_VJZE01000646.1, read as the reverse complement.
CGGTCCAGGCGGTGCAGCCACTCGGTGGTGAAGCCGCGGGCGCCGATGACCTGCGCCCGGCCGGCTTCCGGGACCAGCAGCGCGAAGGCCTGGGCGTCGCAGGCGATGAGGAACTGGTCGGCCACCACCTCGACGACGTCGCGGACGTCCCTGGCCTCCGTCAGGGCACCGGCCAGGTGCATCAGGTGGTGGATCACACCCAGCCGGGCGGAGCGGACTGGTGGCCGAGCCTCGGGTGAGCGTGGACCTTGGAGGCGGGGTGCGGTCCGGATGGGAGTGATGCGCACACTGATGCCGGTGGGGTCCGGGTAGAGCTGGAAGAGCAGGCACCGGTCGGGGGGCCGGGTGGCAGTGAAGGAGGTCGGCCGCTGGCTGAGGACCGCGTCCCGGTGCCTTTGCTCGTAACCCGGCTCGTCCAGCCAGGGCACGGCCTCCAACAGCCGGGCACCCAGCAGGCGGGGGATGCTCTCGCCCACGAGCTCGGCCGCGGCGCGGTCGATGAAGGTGATCCGCCCGTGCGGGTCCAGGGCGCATCCGCCCTCGGGAAGGCGGGTGACAAAGCCCACCACGGCCTGGGCATCGACCGAGCCTGTCAGATCGCGCGGTGCCGGAGGCAGGTAGCGGGGCTCGGGCGGAGGCACGAGGCGGTGTCCGGCTGCGGCGGCACCCTCCAGCAGTCCGGCCAGGCGGTCACCGACGGCGCCGATCGCCTTGCGCTCGGCGCAGCTGAGCTCCGGTGGTCTTCCATGAGGCCAGACCAGCACCAGGACGCCCCACACGGCGGTAGGGGTGGTCAAGGGGGCGGCGGCCACGGAATGCGGGTACGGGACCGCCCGGATGATATGCGGATAGCGCCGCGCGTACTCCTCTCCCGCACCAGTCCACACCAGGCGCCGCTCGCGTACCGCCTGGGCCCTCGGATCCGGAATCGCGGTGTCCAGCCTTATGCGCAGCACCGGCTTGATCCACTCCGGGGGCGCTCCGCTGCCCACCTCCATGGTCAGGACCTCGCCGCCGGGCTCCACCAAGTAGATCCCGCCCACGTGCGAGCCCAGACGCTCCATGGTCTGAGCGAGGGTCTGATCCAGCATCTGCCGTACGGCGGCCTGTTCCAGGTCCTCGACGGTGTGATCCACCATGGCCACTCCCGCGCTACAAGACCTTTATCTACAGCTATGTGCAGAATATGCCGGATGTGCTGGCTGGATACCCCAGCCGGTTCCGGTGATCACTTACCCGACCGGTTCGGTGGGGCACCGCGCCCGCGGTCGTGTTCCTGCGCGGCCGCCACTCCTCGCGAACCCGCCGTTCGCACAGGCGTCACGGTGACGGCAGCGCGAACGGCATGATTACCGAGTCTGTTGGCTCTCAGCCCCCTGACCAGCGCCTCTGAGGTTCGAAAACCCCCACTGAGGATCAGCCATCTGCGGCTGGCCGGGGTTCGTAGAAAGTGCCGTCGTGGAGCATGGCGAAGAGGACGTCGGCCCGTCGTCGGGCGAGGCAGAGCGGGGCCTGGGTGTGGTGCTTGCCCTGGGAGATCTTCTTGTCGTAGTAGATCCGGGATGCGGGGTCGGCCAGGGCGGCGAACGCAGAGAGAAAGAAGGCTCGTTTGAGCTGCTTGTTTCCCCGTCTGGAGGGCTGTTCGCCGCGGATCGATGAGCCCGAGCTCCGGGTGGCCGGGGCGAGCCCGGCGTAGGCGGCGAGGTGGCCTGCGGTCGGGAAGGCGCTGCCGTCGCCGACCTCGATCAGGATGCGGGCTCCGGTCCTGACGCAGACTCCCGGCATCGACATCAGGACCTTCGAAAGAGGGTGGGCCTCCAGGAGTTCCTCGATGCGTCCGGCCAGGAGTTTCCGCTGGTCAAGCACGGAGGTCAGGGATCCGGCCAGGCTCGGGACGATCAGCGCGGCCGCCTCGGTGCCCGCAACGGTGACGGTCTGCTCGTCCAGGGCGGTGAAGATGTCGTCGACCAGCCGCTCGGCCATTCTCGAGGCCTTCGGCCGTAACAGCGTGACCAGGAGGCGCCGGCCGGCTTTGCGGATCTGGGCTGGTGAACCGAATCGCTCCAGCAGGGTCAGGACTACGTCCAACCGACTCCCGTGATCCAGCTCAACCGGCCCGTCGCGGTGGGCATGGCGGAAGGCCCGGAGCGAGGGCCGGCCCTCGTCGACGAGCTGACCGGGCAGCGGGCGCTCAAGAGCTATGCACAGCTCCCCGTGGTCCACGGAGAGTTGTCGGCCCGGATGGGCCGCGATGACGAGGCGCGCTCAGTGAGGTTTCCTCAACGAAATGATCTCGTGAGGTGACTCGGCCCAGGGGATTCCACGAGTCGCGATGAGTTCTGCGGCGTCCGGCGGTCGTACGGTCGAACCCGTCACCGAGGAGGACTTCTGATGCGCAGCGTGACCTATTCGATGAACGTCTCACTTGACGGCTACATCGTCGGGCCGGACGGCGGCTTCGACTGGACGGGGCCCGACAAGGAGGTCTTTCGCTTCTGGATCGACGAGATCCGAGAGGTCGGCGTCCACCTGTTGGGACGACGGCTGTACGAGACGATGCTGTACTGGGAGACCGCCGACCAGGATCGATCGCTCGACGACTCGGAGCTCGAGTGGGCCGCGCTCTGGAATCCGCTCCCGAAGGTGGTGTTCTCGACCACGCTGTCGGCGGTGCAGGGCAATGCCCGCCTGGCCTCCGGCAGCCCGGCGGAGGAGATCGAGCGGTTGCGAGCCGAGCCGGGGGAGGGCGACATCGCGATCGGCGGCGCGACTCTCGCCGCCGAGGCGGCCGCGTCGGGTCTGATCGACGAGTACCGGGCCGTGGTCTACCCGGTGCTGGTCGGCGGTGGCATTCCGTTCTTTCCCCGGCGCGAGCGCCGGGTGGACCTCGAACTCGTCGAGACCCGCACCTTCAGCTCGAGATTCGTCTATCTCCGCTACCGCGTGGCGCGCTAGATGACGGATGTGCTGCGGCAGGTGTGGACGACCCGTCAACTCCACACCGCCGCCGCCCTGGGCATCGCGGTGGTGATCGTGCCGCCACGCGGGACGCCGAAGTACTGCCCGCGCTGCCTGACCGCATTCCGCCACCCCGCGCACCCAACGACCCGCGGGCGGGCTGGGCGTGGGCCACCTGCCGGAACGGGGCATGCGGGTACAGCACCGGCCGGGACCACGCCGCCTGGCAGAGGATCGGCACCCGCGGCCTGACCCACCAGCACACCACGCATCTCGAC
>NZ_VJZE01000645.1 GCF_009377205.1 Streptomyces phyllanthi | reverse complement strand
CCCCCGTCGCGGACCCCCACGCCCGCCTCACCGAGGTCTGCCCCTGCCTGGGCGTGACGGAACTCTCCCCCCGGGGACGCGACGCCGCGCGGTGACCGACGGGTCTCCGCCGCCCGGCTCGCGGAGGGCGGGTCCGAGCTCGACGCGTTCCTCGCCCGGGACGACGAGCAGGTGGTGGGTGACCCGGCGCCCCGGCACACAGCCGACTTGCCACCCCCGCGGACAACCGCTCGGCACAGATCAGTAGGATCGGATCCGGCCACGGACCGAACGCGGGTTACAGGTGTTTCACAACTTCCTCACCCGCCGCAGGAACTTTCCGAGGAACCATCCGTACGGGTAGTCTTATTCGCACTCAACTCCCGTCCCTCGCGCGGCAGTTCGAGCAGAATGCCGCCCTGCGCATCTCCTTGCACCCCCTTGGCGGTCTCTTGCCCCGAAACCCCCTGAGGGCCGAGGGGATTGGGCCACTATGGCGGGCGTTACGCCCTATCCCAATGCAAGGGACCCTGATGAGATTGACCGACATATCGCTGAACTGGCTGCTTCCTGGCGCCGTACTGCTCCTGGGGATGCTGGCGGCGGTGGCGGTACTCGCGCGCGGCAAGCGGTCCGGGGAGCACGCGAAGACCGAGGACTCGTGGGAACGCAGCGAGGAACGCCGCAGGCGCAAGGAAGCCCTCTACGGCACGGCCTCCTACGTCCTCCTCTTCTGCTGCGCCGCGGTCGCGGCCGCGCTCTCCTTCCGCGGCCTGGTCGGCTTCGGCGAGCAGAACCTGGGCCTCACCAACGGCTGGCAGTACCTCGTTCCGTTCGGCCTCGACGGCGCCGCCATGTTCTGCTCCGTGCTCGCGGTGCGCGAGGCCAGCCACGGTGACGCCGCGCTCGGCTCCCGGATACTCGTGTGGACGTTCGCCGGCGCCGCGGCCTGGTTCAACTGGGTGCACGCTCCCCGGGGCCTCGGCCACGACGGCGCTCCGCAGTTCTTCGCCGGGATGTCCCTGTCCGCCGCGGTGCTCTTCGACCGCGCGCTGAAGCAGACCCGCCGCGCCGCGCTGCGCGAGCAGGGCCTGGTGCCGCGCCCGCTGCCGCAGATCCGCGTCGTCCGCTGGCTCCGCGCGCCCCGCGAGACGTACAGGGCCTGGTCGCTGATGCTCCTCGAGGGCGTGCGCAGCCTGGACGAGGCCGTGGAGGAGGTGCGCGAGGACAAGCGCATCAAGGAGGAGACCCGCACGCGCAAGCGCGAGCAGGAGCGTCTGGAGCGTGCCCACCTGAAGGCGATCAGCCGCGGCCACCGCGGGATCGGGTTGCCCGGCCGCGCCGGACGCCAGGTCGAGACCACCGTGGAGCGGGCCCCCGCCCAGGCCGCCTCGGAGCCTGCCATATCCGCCCCGGAGCCGCTGCCGGTGCGCACGCGTCCCTCCCTGCAGCCCGTCCGCGGGGCCTCTGACAAGCCGGTCACCGTCGACCTCACCGCGGAGGACGACACAATGGCCCTTCCCCGGCTCGACTCCCTGGAGCGCAAGCTCAAGGACCTGGAGCAGCAGTTCGGCTAGAAACACACTCCCCGCGCGGGACGGCCCGACGGGCTTCGCGGGCGATACGGGACGGGGGCGCGGCGCCTGAGCCGCGCCCCCGTCCCGTGTTCGCGGTCAGGCCCTCATGCGGCGTCCGCACCCAGTTCGAACCACACCGCCTTGCCCACGCCGTGCGTCCGTACGCCCCACGCGTCCGCGAGGGACTGCACCAGCAGGAGGCCCCGGCCATGCGTGCTGTCGTCGGCGTTCGGCGTCCGCATCCGAGGTCTTTGGCCCACGAAGTCCCGCACCTCCACGCGGAGTCCGTGCGGGGAGACGATGGCCGTCAGCACCGCGTCGTCGTCGGTGTGGATGAGTGCGTTGGTCACGAGCTCGCTGGTCAGCAGCTCGGCTATCTCCGATCTCCCGGGACGCCCCCAGTGCCTCAGCAACTCCCTGAGCGCCCTTCGGGCCTCCGGCACCGCCCGTAGATCCGCCCGTCCGAGTCTGCGTTTCAGCTGTCCCGCCCCCGTGCGGTCCGTCGCGCTGTCGGCCTCTTCCTCCACCGTCTTCGCCGAGGAGGCCCCTAACGCCACGGGACCGCTCCCTCGTGCCTGCCTCTTCATGACCCCCGCCCGCACGCCGATGACGATTCCCCTCCTGCCGAGCACGTTCACGGGGATCCATGCCCTCGTCCGGAACACGGCAGTCATGCTGAATCGTCAACCACCGGCAGTAGGCGTTCAAACGCACACAGTCAAGCCACGCAGCTGAGAGCCATCGTCCGCGCCGCGGCCACGGAAAAGCGCCCCACAGCACGCCAAAACCGGCACCCGGGGTCCGCGCCCCACCGCACCTCCCCCTCCCCGCCGTCCACCGGCGCCTGCCGCTCCGGCCGTACTCGACCAGCCGCGCGCGGCCAGGGAGCGTGGCCGGTCACGCCTCCCAGACGGCCGCGGCCGTGCGGTCGTCGGCGTAGCCCTTGACCCTGACCTGGGTGTCGGCGAGGAAGGCGGCGAGCCCCGGAGGCTCCGCGGTCGCCCAGCGGGTGGTGAGGTGCTCGGCGAGGTCGGGTTCACCGCGCAGGGGGTCGGCGAGGCCCGCGGTACACAGGAGCAGTGTGTCTCCCGGACGGGCGACGGAGGCGCGGAAGCGGAACGGGTCCCGGCGCGGGGCGAGGGCCGGTTCGTACGGGCTGGGGGGCGTGGCGATACCGAGGTCCATGGTGAGCCGGTCGCCCTCGGGTGTCTCGTGGGGCGGCGAGCCGAAACTCATCACGGGCGCGCCCGCCGTGGTGGCGACCCGCGGCTCGATGTCCTGCCACTCGCCGTCCCGCAGCCGGAACAGGCCGCCGGCGCCGACGCCGAAGAAGACACGCGTACGGCACCGCGGATCGGCCGGAAGCAGCAGGCACCGCAGACCGGCCGTGTACTCCTCGGGCTCGATGCCCTGCTCGGCCGCGCTGGCGCGGAGTCTGCCGAGACTGCGGTCGGTGAGCCGGTGCAGGCCGGACTTCAGGTCGCCCCGCCGGGCGGCCCGGATGTCCGCGGCAAGCCGCGCGTGACTGCGGCCGACGGCCCGCCCGATCCACTCGCACGCCTCGGCCGCCGCCCGGTGCGCTCCCGGGGTGGCCCGGGCGCCGGTCGCCATGGCGACGAGCACCAGCGCGTCCTCGCCCGCTCCGAACCGGGCGGTCAGCAGCGAGTCCCGGCGAGGCTCGCCCCGGTACCGCGCGGAGTCCCCGCGCACGGAGGCGGCGCGCAGCGTGCACGCCCCGTAGCGCGCCCCGTCCAGCACGGTGTCCGCGACCAGACCCCCGAGGTCGTCGGGGTCCGCGACCGGTAGCGCGATGGGCTCCGGATCGTAGGTGGGCGGGCCCGAGCCGACATGGGCCACGACGAGGGGGATGTCGTCGGACTGGAGTGTGGGCGGACCGTTTCGGGCGGTGAGGGGCGGAGCCGCGTCGCGCGATGGCCGTACGGAGTCACGCGCGGCCCCGACGGCCGGACGTACGCCGGCGCCGGCCTCCTCGGGCGTACGCCCCTCACGGGGTTCCTCCGCGCGAAGGCCCGGCGGCTTGGGACCGGGCGGAAAGGTCACCGGGCCCGGCGGATCAGCGGGCGGCGGCTCCCAGGGCGCGGACCGGCGACTCGGACCACCGCGCTGCACTCCGTCGGCTGAGCCCTTGCGGTCGCCGGGAGCGTCCTGCGGGTGAGAGGTGGACCAGCGGTTGCCGGGGGAAGCCACGCCTGACGGGCCGGGCCGGTCCTCGGCGACGGACCCGTCCAGCGAGCCGGAGCCACCATCGACGACAGGCTCCTCGCGCGGGTCGGGACGGCCGGAGTCGACGGAATCGCCCCGCGGGCCGGGCCGGTCGGGAAAGGCCGGCCTGTCGTACGGCGGCGGCTGGTCGCGTGGGTCGGGGCGGTTG
>NZ_VJZE01000644.1 GCF_009377205.1 Streptomyces phyllanthi | reverse complement strand
CGTTTCTCCCGGGAGACCTGAGGAAGCCGCCCTTCTGGTGCCTCAGAGCCCGCGGCGCGGGCCCGGCGGCAGCGCGGCGGGGATGTGGTGCATCCCGGTGTGGCCGGTGGGCACCCGTCCGACCGGCTGCCAGGCCGACGCTCCCGTGGCCGTGGATCCGCGCTGCGGTTCCTGACGGGTGCTCTGGTACGAACCGTACGAGCCGGTGCCGTGGGGAGGGTCGGCGAAGCCTTTGAAGCCCCAGTCCTCCTCGCCGTGGCGGTCACCGGGCAGCGTCCGGTAGGACTTGACCCACTCCTCGTAGAGCGCGTCGTAGATCGGCGTGGCCGAGAGGCCGCCCGAGGGGCCCGGGGCCGACCGGGGCGACGGCAGCGGCTGGTAGGTGTGGCGGCGGGGGACGTCATATGCGTGCACGTCTGTGCCAACGACCCCGCAGTCCAACAGATGCGGCCGCTGGCCGATTTGGGTCACGAAAAGGTCACGCGGCCGGTGAAGAGGTGGCGCGAAGCGCCCCTTTCGGGGGCGCGGGGCCATCGCATTCATGCGGTTCCGTCGCGTGGCGCGAGCAACCACCGACGACCCGCACCCGGTAACGGCGAATCGCTCTCACGGCCCCCGGCGGAGCGTTCACGTGCCGGTCAGCGGCAGTGTCGCCGCCACCAGCCGGCCGTTCACGGCGGCCCGGTCGAGGGCGTCGCGCAACAGGTCCTCGCGGGGCTGGCGGCCGATCGAGCCGACCGGGGCCGCGAACAGCACGACCTGCTGGTGCTTGTTGGCGGCGGCGCGCCAGCTGTCGGCGACCTGGAGCGCCTGGTGGGCCTGCCACCAGGCGACCGGCCGACCGTCGCCCGTGCCGGGCTGGAGGATGGCGTGCAGCTGGCCCATGGCCAGCAGCACGGACCAGCCGTGCAGCACCGCCGGGACCGAGTCGATCTCGGTCAGTGGCATGAAGCCCTGCTCGATGAGCAGCGGCAGGAAGTCGTCGCCGGCGCCGGCCGTGCCGGGGCGGGCGATCGGGGCGGTCGGTTCCACGACGAGCGCCGGGTGCAACTCGCCCTTGATGAGGACGAGTCCGCTGGTGACCCCGAGCACGGCCTGCTCGGGCACGGTCTGCTCGACCGCGGCCCCGACGGAGCCACCGTCCGCGGTGATGGACCGGACGGCGCCCTGGAGCTGCTCCTCGGTGACCTGGACGACCTGGGAGGGGAGGCAGGTGGCGTGGGCGAAGGCGAGTACGGCGGTCTCGTCGCCGACGAACAGGACGGTGCTGGTGCGCTCCTGCTCGGAGTCGCCCGGGGTGCGGCAGGACGTGCAGTCATAGCTGCCGGGGGCGTTCTCTCCGGCGAGCAGCCGGTCGGCTTCTTCGTCGCCGATCTCGGCGCGTACGTCGTCGCTGACGTCGAGCATGCGCGACACGGGTGGCTCCTCGGGATGTGGTGCGGGGCGGAGCCGGGTGGGCCCCGGCCCATGAGCGCGGGTGGTTCCCGGCTCATGAAGAAGACAACGGGCGATCTGTGGCCGGAGTCACGCCCGACGGCGAACGGAATCGACCTATCCGGAGCACAGCGTGAGAGCGCCCGCGGAAGTCGTCACTCCACGGCAAGTGCTCGGACTTCCAAGGAAGTTGTGACGGTGAAGTGGGTCACAGATCGTCAGGGCGCGAGGTCGACATATCAGGAAATTGAGCAATGAATTGGGTGTCCGAAAATGGACGATACCAGCGGTAACGCCGAACTGGCCTGGAATGACGAGGAGTTGGTTGATGTGAGGCCGTGCGGCTCTCTACATTCCTCCGCCGAGTGCAACGAGCACCGCTCGGGTCGTCCGCCGACCGCACCACCACCGGTTCGAAGCACCACCGTCGGCGGACGGGGCGGAGTACGACGGCCCGTCCCGTGCGGCGGGAGGCGTGCGCCGCCTTGGGGGACCCCGGGTCCTGCGAGAGGGAAATACATGTCCGCGTGTGCCGACAACACCCACGACAACGTTCGTAAGGCGCGTACGACGGCGGTCCTCGCCGGGGCGGCACTGCTCGCCCCGCTGGGACTCCTGGCCGCAGGCACCAACGCCGCCGCGGCGGACAGCGGAGTGTGGGACCGCATCGCCCAGTGCGAGAGCGGCGGGAACTGGCACATCAACACAGGCAACGGCTACTACGGCGGACTTCAGTTCTCCGCCTCCACCTGGCGCGCGTACGGCGGCACGGCCTACGCGGCCACCGCCGACAAGGCGTCCAGGGCCCAGCAGATCGCGGTCGCCACGAAGGTCCAGCGCGCCCAGGGGTGGGGCGCCTGGCCCACCTGTTCGGCCCGCGCCGGGGCGTCCGGCGGCGCTCCCGCGGCGCCGCCCACCGGCTCGGCGTCCGGTTCGGGCGGCGCGGCCCCGGCCGAGCGGTCGTCGGGCGCATCGGCCCGTTCGGAGGGCCACACCGGCCGCGGCGCGTCCCGCGGCGACTACACCGTGCGCAGCGGTGACACGCTGAGCGGCATCGCCGCCCGGCACGGGACCTCCTGGCAGCGGATCCACGCCGCCAACAAGGCCGTCATCGGCGGTGATCCCGATGTGATCGTGCCCGGGCAGCGGCTCGACATCTGAGCCGCGGCCCCTCGAGGGCCTGCCCGGAACCGAGGGCCTGCCCGGAACGCCGACCGGGCGGGGTTCCATGGCCCGTCGTCAGGCCGGAGTCAGGTCAGTTCGGCCGCCTCGCCGCTGAACACGAGGGAGCCGCGGCGCAGTTCGTACACGAGTGCCGCGGCTCCGCGCAGTCCGGGCGGCAGGCGCTGCTCGGCGACCACCACACACGCGTCCAGACCGCTCAGCAGCTGGTACGTGCGGGCCGCGACCGCCGGGGACATGCCCTGGGCGGGCTCGTCGGCGAGCACCACGCGCGCGCGTGCCAGCAGGGCACGGGAGAGGGCCAGCATGCGCTGCTCGCCACCGGAGAGGGTGTCCGCGCGGCGGGGGAGCAGGGGTTCGAGCGGGGGATAGGCGTCGAGGGCGTACGTGAAGTCGGGCGCCGCCAGTTCGAGGTTCTCCCGGACGGTCAGCGTGCCGAAGACCGCCCGCCGCTCGGGGACCAGGCACAGTCCCCGCCGGGCGCGCTCGTACGCGGGTACCCGTGTCACGTCGGCACCGTCCCAGACGACCGCGCCCCCGGACAGCGGAACCGTTCCGGCGAGAGCGCGCAGCACTGTCGTACGCCCCGCGCCGTTGCGCCCGAGCAGCACGGTCAGTCCGGGGCCGGGCGCGGTGAGGGACACCCCGTGCAGGGCCTCCAGGGGGCCGTACCGCACGCGTGCGTGCCGCAGGGAGATGGCCGTCGTGACCGTCATCGGTCCACCGCCGTGTCGTCCAGCACGTCGAGTACGCGGTCGGCGGGCCCCGAGGCGACGATCCGGCCCGCCGTCATGACGTGGACGACATCGGCGAGATCCGCGACGAGGTCCAGGTCGTGCTCGACGACCAGCAGGGCCATGCCGTCCGAGGCGAGGGCGCGCAGCACGCGCGCGAGGGAGGCCACCTCGCCGGTGTCGAGTCCGGCGGCCGGTTCGTCGAGCAGCAGTATCCGGGGGTCCCCGGCGAGCGCGCGTGCCAGTTCGACCCGCCTCAGGGTGCCGGTGGGCAGGTTCGCGGCGGGCAGTGCCCGTGCGGGCCCGTCGAGGCCCAGCAGCCGCGAGACGCGGTCGGCGGCCCCCGGGTCGGCGACGCGCCCCTGCTCGGCGCCCACGCGGATGTTCTCGGCCACGGTCAGCGACGGGAACACGGCCAGTCGCTGGAACGTCCGCGCGATCCCGAGGCGCGTACGGGCGTGGGCCGCCAGCCGCGTGATGTCCCGCTCACCGAGGAGCACCTGCCCGCGCGCGGGGCGCACGGTTCCGGCGAGGCAGTGGAAGAGGGTGCTCTTTCCGGCCCCGTTCGGGCCCACGACGGCGGTGACACGGCCCGGCAGGACATCGAGGTCCACATCGTCCAGGGCGGTGAATCCGCCGTAGACGACGCGGAGCCGGCGGGCGCGCAGGCGGGGGG
>NZ_VJZE01000643.1 GCF_009377205.1 Streptomyces phyllanthi | reverse complement strand
CCCGTGCCCGAGCCACCCGCCACGGACCGTTTCGACGCCCCGGCCCTCGGCCCGGACTGGTCCACCCTGCGCCGCCCGGCCGACCCTGAGTGGATCGATCCCGCGCCCGGGCGGCTGCGGATCCGGGGCGGTCAGTCCCCCGTGGGCCGTCGGACGCCCAGCCTGGTCGCCCGACGGGTGACGGCACGGCGCTGCTCCTTCGAGACCGAGCTGACCTTCGCGCCCCGCACCCCCGACCACATGGCCGGGCTCACCGCCTACTACAACACCCGCAACTGGCACTACCTGTACGTCACGGCCGAGGACGACGGCTACCCGGTGCTGAAGGCGCTGAGCTGCGAGGCCGGAAAGCTCATCGCACACCCGCCCAGGATCCCCCTGGTACCTGGGCGCCCCGTGGTGCTGCGCGCCGAACTCGACGGCCCCGAACTGCGCTTCTCGTACGACACCGGCCGGGGTGGCCCCCGGACACCGGGGCTCCGACTCGACGCGACCGTCCTGTCCGACGAGCACGCCGACGAGTTCCACGACGGACAGCTGAGGGTTCTCGGCTTCACCGGCGCGATGCTGGGACTGTGGGTCCAGGACCTCGACGGCTCCGGCGTGTACGCGGACTTCGCCCACGCCACCTACCGCACAACCCCGGACGACGACGCATGACACTCCTCGACCTCGGCCGTATCCGCCTCTTCTGCACTGGTCTCGGTTCGGACGACGCCCCCGCGCTCCTGCTGGTGCACGGCTGGGGCGGCGACGGGCGGGAGTGGTCGCCGCACGCCGAGGCGCTGGCCGACCGGTTCCGCGTCCTCGTCCCCGACCTGCGCGGCCACGGCCGCTCCGAGGTGCCGGACGAGGGCAACACACCGGCTGAGATGGCGGAGGACCTGGCGGCGCTGATCGGTTCCCTGGGTGCCGGCCAGGTCGTCGCCGTCGGTCACTCCATGGGTGTCCAGGTCGTCAACCTGCTGGCCATCCACCACCCGCGGACCGTACGGTCGGTCGTCGCCCTCGACCCAGCCCACGGCGCGGACGAAGCCGAGGTCGCGACGTTCCCCGCCCGTCTCGCCGAGTACCGGAGGCACGGCGCCCGCGCCGCCGCCTCCTTCGTGGCCGGCGCCTTCTCATCGCAGGCCCCACCCGGCCTGCGTACCGCGCACATCCGCACCATGCTCGGCACACCGGACCACGTCGTCGCGCAGGCCTACGCGGGCATGTACACCGACCCCGGCGCCGTGGGAGCCCGCCCGCACAGCGAGGCGTATCTGCGCCGCCGCCCGCAGCCCGCGCTGACGGTCTGGACGTCTCCGGAGGCCGCCGAGTGGGAGCGCGGCACGCTGCGGGTGCCCGGCTCACGCGTCGAGTACTGGCCCCACACCGGCCACTATCTGCACGAGGAGCGGACCGAGCGCACGATCCGGCTCATCCGTGACTGGGCGGCCGGGGAGACGGCCGACTGACGTAGTGAACCTCCCCGTCTCCACAAGGCGTTGGAGGACGCGGTGCCGAGGGAGAGCGACGCGTCGATCGTGCACGGTGACTTCCGGGTCGACAACACCATTCTCGATCCGTCTGACCTGAGCCGGGTGCGGGCCGTCGTGGACTGGGAACTGTCCACCCTCGGTGATCCACTCGCGGACCTCGGCACGTTTCTTGCCTGTCGTCCCGCTGTCGACGCCCTGCTCGACTCACCCGCCGCGACCGACCCCGGATTCCCCGGACAGCTCGAACTCGCCGAGCAGTACGCCTTGTTGAGTGGCCGCGACATCACGTTGCTGCCCTTCTGCCAGGCGCTCGCCTACTGCAGATCGCTGTCATCGCGGAAGGTCTGTACGCTCGTCACCTGCAGAATGTCACGGTTGGCGAGGGTTTCGCAGGAGCGGGCGCGTCTGTCTCCGAGCTGCTGAAGGCCGGGCTCGCTCTTCTGGGGCGCAGGCGGTGACCCGAACCCGGCGGGCAGCGCTCGTCACCGGTGCCTCCCCGCGGCATCGGCCGGGAGATCGCCGGCCGGCTCGTGGAGGAGGGCTTCGACCTCACGATCAGCCCGTTTCGACAAGCAGTTCGCGGTGAACGTCCGTGCGCCCTTCCTGCTCATCGACGGCGGCATGGAGCTCCTGCGACAAACGGCACCCGCGCGCATCGTCGCTGTTTCGTCCGTCACCGGCCAGGCCCCTGAACCGGGGCTCGCCGCATACCGAGCGAGCAAGGCCGCTCTGACGGCCTTGTGCGAGGCAGTCAACACCGAGACATCGGCTGACGGTGTGACGGCGGCCGCGATCTGCCTCGGCTATGTGGACACCGACATGAGTGCTTGGAACCACGACCGTGTTCCGCCTGCAGAGAGGAGAGGCAGTCGGGCACTGTCCTCCTGGGCGGCAGGCGCTTCGAGGTCCGGTGCGAGGCCGACAGCCCCGAGCCTCATGCGCTCGGGGCTGTCGGCCACGGACTGGACGTCACTCACGTACTGCCGGACAGCCGTCGCGGGGTGCGCGGTGCGATGCCTCGGCGGCGGGCCGGCATGGGGTCACGCGGCGGTCGGCAGGTAGACGGACTTCAGCTCGAAGTACGCCATCAGCCCTTCGGGGCCGAACTCCCGGCCGAGACCGCTGGCCTTGACGCCGCCGAACGGTGCGCCGATGTCGACCTGGTAGCCGTTGACTCCCACGGTGCCGGTGTGAATGCGGCGGGCCAGTTCCGTGCCCCGTTCCACGTCGGCGGTCCACACGCTGCCCCCGAGGCCGTACTCGGAGTCGTTGGCCAGAGCGATGGCCTCGTCCTCGTCCCGGTAGGGGATGACACCGACGACCGGGCCGAAGATCTCCTCGCGCGCGATGACCATGTCGTTGCTTACGTCACCGAAGACCGTGGGCTCGACGAACCAGCCCTTCTTCATGTGGGCCGGGCGCCCGCCCCCCGTGGTCAGGCGGGCCCCCGCGCCGCGGCCCTCCGCGATGTATCCCTCGATCCGGTCGCGCTGCCTGGAGGAGACCACGGGGCCGATGGCGGTCTTCGGATCGAACGGGTCGCCGACGGGCAGGGCCCGGGCCATGTCGGTGACCGCGTCGAGGACCTCCTCGTAACGGTGTGCGGGGGCGAGGATGCGCGTGTTGGCGAAGCAGGTCTGGCCGTTGTTCGGGAACGAGACCCGGGCCAGGCCCCCGACCGTCTGGGAGAGGTCCGCGTCGTCCAGGATCATGGCGGCGGACTTGCCGCCGAGTTCGAGAGTGACGGGTCGCAGCAGCCGGCCGCAGACCTCACCCACGGCGCGCCCGGTGGGCGTCGAACCGGTGAAGGCGACTTTGTCGACACCGGGATGGGCCACGAGTGCCTGGCTCGCCTCGACGCCGCCGGGCAGTACGTTGAGGACACCGGGCGGCAGCCCGGCGGCGGAGGCGGCCTCGGCGAGGATGTTGGCGTCGAGGGCGGTCTCCAGGGCGGGCTTGAGGACCACCGTGCAGCCGGCTGCCAGCGCGGGGGCGATCTTGATCATGGCCAGGGACTGCGGATAGTTCCACGGCACGATGGCGGCCACGACGCCCACGGGCTCCCGTCGTACCAGCGTGCCGCCTCCGCTCATGCTCGGTCGCACCTCTTCCAGCGGAAGTTCGCGCGCCAGACCGGCGTAGTAGCGCAGAGTGGCGGGGCCGACGAAGCCGTTGAGCGGCATCGACAGGGTGATGGGCATGCCGTTCTCGGCTGTGACGACCTCCGCCAGGGTCTTGGCGTGCTTCTCGAGTTCCTGGGCGAACCGCTCCAGGACGTCGGCGCGTTCGGCGGCGGAGAGGTCGGACCAGCCGCTGCCGTCGAACGCGCGGCGAGCCGCGTCGACCGCGGCGTTCGCGTCCTTGGCGTCGGCGATCGGTGTCCGGCCGATGACCTCCTCGGTGACCGCGGAGACAACGGTGTTGACCTCCGCGGAGTGAGGTATTGCCCACTGGCCGTCGATGAACAGGGAACTGTAGTCGTGCTTCAAGATCACTCCTGAATGTGGTGGGGGCTGACCCACCTGGGAGGACACACAGGTGGGCATGGGG
>NZ_VJZE01000642.1 GCF_009377205.1 Streptomyces phyllanthi | reverse complement strand
GCCCACACCCTCGCCCACACCCCGCACGGACGCGCCCCGCCGCGTACGACCCGCCACGCGCATCCCGCCTCGGGCGCTCACCCCCGGCACCCGCACGCCGCCGCATGCCGCCGCACGGAAAGCCGTATACCAAAGCGTGCAAACTCCTCGCCCGCGCGGTCTTGTCCGATGTGCCGCACAGAGGCTAGCGTCTCATGTCATAGAAAGCGCTTGCTGTAACGCTCATCTGTCCAGTCATCCACATGGGCGTACGCGGCGCACGGCGCGTACGAAGGGAATGACGTGACACGCAAGACGGTGCGTATCGCCATGAACGGCGTGACGGGGCGCATGGGCTACCGCCAGCACCTCGTCCGGTCCATCCTGGCCATCCGCGAGCAGGGCGGTCTCGATCTGGGCGACGGCACCGTGCTGTGGCCCGAGCCGATCCTCGTCGGCCGCCGTGAGCACGCCCTCAAGGCCCTCGCCGAGCAGCACGGCCTGGACCACTGGGCGACGGACGTGGACGCGGTCCTCGCCGACGAGACCGTGGACATCTACTTCGACGCGCAGGTCACCTCGGCCCGCGAGGAGGCGATCAAGAAGGCGGTCGCCGCCGGCAAGCACATCTACACCGAGAAGCCGACCGCCACCGGTCTGGAGGGCGCCCTGGAGCTGGCCCGGCTCGCGAACGAGGCCGGCGTCAAGCACGGCGTCGTCCAGGACAAGCTCTTCCTCCCGGGCCTGCTCAAGCTCAAGCGCCTCATCGACGGCGGCTTCTTCGGCCGCATCCTCTCCGTGCGCGGCGAGTTCGGCTACTGGGTGTTCGAGGGCGACTGGCAGCCCGCCCAGCGCCCCTCCTGGAACTACCGCGCCGAGGACGGCGGCGGCATCGTCGTCGACATGTTCCCGCACTGGGAGTACGTCCTCCACGAGCTCTTCGGGCGGGTCACGTCCGTACAGGCCCTCACCGCCACCCACATCCCGCAGCGCTGGGACGAGCAGGACAAGCCGTACGACGCCACCGCCGACGACGCCGCGTACGGCGTCTTCGAGCTGGAGGGCGGCGCCATCGCCCAGATCAACTCCTCCTGGGCCGTACGCGTCAACCGCGACGAGCTGGTCGAGTTCCAGGTGGACGGCACGGAGGGCTCGGCCGTGGCCGGTCTGCGCAACTGCCGTGTCCAGCACCGCAGCACCACCCCCAAGCCCGTCTGGAACCCGGACATCCCGGCGACGTACTCCTTCCGCGACCAGTGGCAGGAGGTCCCGGACAACGAGGAGTTCGACAACGGCTTCAAGGCCCAGTGGGAGCTGTTCCTCAAGCACGTCTACGCCGACGCGCCCTACCACTGGGACCTGCTGGCCGGCGCCCGCGGCGTCCAGCTCGCCGAACTGGGCCTGAAGTCCTCGGCCGAGGGCCGCCGTCTCGACGTACCGGAGATCCAGCTGTGACGATCCGACTGCCGGGTGCCGGTGGGGAGTTGCGCACCTACACCCCCCGAGCGGAACCGCTCGCCCTCACCACGGGCGCGCCCTTCGTCTCCCGTACGGTCTTCTCGGCCGCGCACGTCGTGGCCGACCCGTACGCGGACGTGTCCCCCGACTCGCCCGCCGCCGTGGACTGGGACGCGACCCTCGCGTTCCGCCGCCATCTGTGGTCGCACGGCCTGGGCGTCGCCGAGGCCATGGACACCGCCCAGCGCGGGATGGGCCTCGACTGGGCGGGCGCGGCGGAGCTGATCCGCCGCAGCGCCGCCGAGGCGAAGGCGGTCGGCGGCCGGATCGCGTGCGGGGTGGGGACGGACCAGCTCACCGCCGGCTCGCCGGTGGAGATCCGCAAGGCGTACGAGGAGCAGCTGGCCGTCGTCGAGGAGTCCGGCGCCCAGGCGATCCTGATGGCGTCGCGGGCCCTCGCGGCGGCGGCCTCGGGTCCCGAGGACTACCTGGAGATCTACGGCCACCTGCTCCGTCAGGCCTCCGAGCCGGTGATCCTGCACTGGCTCGGCCCGATGTTCGACCCGGCGCTGGAGGGCTACTGGGGGTCGTCGGACCTGGACGCGGCCACGGACACCTTCCTGGAGGTGATCTCGGCGCACCCGGACAAGGTGGACGGCATCAAGGTCTCGCTCCTGGACGCGCAGCGCGAGATCGACCTCCGGCGCAGGCTGCCGCAGGGCGTCCGCTGCTACACCGGCGACGACTTCAACTACCCGGAGCTCATCGCGGGCGACGAGAAGGGCTTCAGCCACGCCCTGCTCGGCATCTTCGACCCGCTGGGGCCGTTGGCCGCCGAGGCGGTCCGCGTGCTGGACACGGGTGACGTGAAGGGCTTCCGGGAGCTCCTCGACCCGACGGTCGAGCTGTCCCGCCACCTCTTCCGGACGCCCACCCGCTTCTACAAGACGGGGGTCGTCTTCCTTGCCTGGCTGGCGGGCCACCAGTCGCACTTCACGATGGTCGGCGGGCTGCAGTCGGCCCGCTCGCTCCCGCACTTCGCCCGGGCGTACGAACTGGCCGACGGACTGGGCCTGTTCCCGGACCCGGCGCTGGCGGAGGCCCGGATGAGGAACCTGCTGACGGTGTACGGGGTGGCCCAGTGAGCACGATCGGTGATCTGTCCCGCTTCTCCATCAACCAGATGACGGTGAAGCAGCTGTCCCTGCCCGACCTGGTGGACGCCTGTCTGGAGCTGGGCGTCCCGGGTGTCGGCCTGTGGCGGGAGCCGGTCCAGTCGTACGGCGTGGAGGCGACGGCGAAGCTGGTCCGCGACGCGGGTCTCGCCGTCACCACCCTGTGCCGGGGCGGCTTCTTCACGGCGATCGACCCGGAGGAGCGCGCCAGGGCCCTGGACGACAACCGCCGGGCGATCGACGAGGCGGCCACGCTCGGCACGGACACCCTGGTCCTGGTCTCCGGGGGCCTCCCGGCCGGCTCCAAGGACCTGCACGGCGCCCGGGAGCGCATCGCGGACGCGCTGGCCGAGCTGGGCCCGTACGCCGCGGAGAGGGGCGTACGGCTGGCCATCGAGCCCCTGCACCCGATGTACGCCTCGGACCGCTGCGTGGTGTCCACGCTGGCCCAGGCCCTGGACCTGGCGGAGCGCTTCCCGGCGGACCAGGTGGGCGTGACCGTGGACACGTACCACATCTGGTGGGACGACACCGCCCCTGCCCAGATCGCCCGCGCGGGGGCCTCCGGCCGTATCCACACCTTCCAGCTCGCCGACTGGACCACCCCGCTGCCCGAGGGCGTGCTGACCGGCCGGGGCCAGATCGGCGACGGCGCGATCGACATGCGGGAGTGGAAGGCTTACGTCGAGGCGGCCGGCTACACCGGCCCCATCGAGGTGGAGCTCTTCAACGACGGGCTGTGGGCACGCGACGGCCGCGAGGTCCTCGCGGAGACGGCGGCGCGCTTCGTGGAACACGCTGCCTGACGGCGGCCTGACGGCTGCCTGACCCGCGGCCTGCTCGCGGGCCCGACGAGAGCGCAGGGGCGTCCTCCCGTGGCGGGGGCGCCCCTCGTCGCCCGATCGCGCGGCGTCAGTACTTCGGCCGCTTGAACCACAGTCCCGCGCTCCCCTGGCTGAGGAGTACGACGGTGGTGATGGCGCCGATGAGGGCGAATCCGCCGCCACCGCCGCCCTCACCGTTCAGGGCGTTGGCCACGTTGCCCAGGGCGAAGACGATCTGGATGCTCGCCAGCACGATCGAGGTGACGCGCATGCCGTTGCCCGAGTGGGCGTAGAAGAAGGCCATGACGCAGAGGGGCCAGCCCAGCAGGTTCCCGCCGATGGCGCGGCCCGCCTCGTACGCGCCGCCGGTGATCGACGCCAGGATCACCACCAGCAGGCTCAGCCCTCCCGTCACCCATATGACGATCTGCGCGGCCCGCACACTGGTCGGCATGGTGACCGGGAACGGCATGGGGGCGTAGTACTGGTTCGGGCCCGGGTGGGGGTACGGCTGCCCGTACGGTGCCGGGGTGCCGTACGGCGGTTGCGCGCCGTAGGGCGGCTGGGTGCCGTACGGCGGCTGGGACCCGTAGGGCGGCTGGGACCCG
>NZ_VJZE01000641.1 GCF_009377205.1 Streptomyces phyllanthi | reverse complement strand
GTGCGGTGGGGTACCGCCGGCGGGGGCGGGCGGAGCCGTCGGGCAGAATCGGGAGCATGACCAGCCCCGACCGTCAGCCGCCCGAGCGGGAGTCCGCGCCCGAGTCCGCGCCCGAGTCCGACCCGAAGTCGGGGACTTCGGGCACTGCGGGGACGTCCGGGACCGGAGGATCCGCGAGGCCCGCCGGGACATCGGACGGATCTGCGAAGTCCTCGGCGTCTTCGGAGTCCTCGGGGGCTTCGGCGTCCTCGAGGCCCACGGAGTCTCCGGCGTCCTCGGGTTCTTCGGCCTCCGGGGGATCTTCGGCCGGCTCGGTGTCCTCCGGGGACCCGAAGTCCGCGTACGAGGACCGGGTCTATCGCTCGTCCGGGGGCATCGCGGGCGGCGTACTGCTGCTCGCCGTCGCGGGCTGGCTCGGGATCGACGCGCTCGTCGTGGGCCAGGGCCGTACCCCCTGGCTGGCGCTCGCCGCGCTGCTCTGCGCCGTCCCGCTGGTGATCGCCTTCTCGCTGCGGCCCGCCGTCTTCGCCAACGAGGACCGGCTGCGCGTACGCAACCCGTTCCGGGTGATCGTGCTGCCCTGGGCCACCGTCGCCTCGCTGCGCTCCGGTTACTCGAACGAGGTGGTCGACGAGTCCGGCACCAAGTACCAGCTCTGGTCCGTCCCCGTCTCGCTCCGCGCCCGCAACAAGGCCAACCGGCGGCAGGCCCAGGCCAAGGGCGGCCGGGCGGGTACCCAGACGGACCTCAGCGGACGGACGTCCCTGCTGACCGGGCCCGTGCGTGCGCCGTCCGACCAGATCATGGACGACCTGCGCGCGCTGTGGGAGAGCCGGGCAGGGGCGGCGGACTCGCAGGGCGAACCCAGCGTGCGGTGGTCGTGGGAGGTCATGGGACCGGCGATCGCGGGGGCGGTGCTGCTGGTGATCCTGCTTGTGACGGGGTGAGGAGCCGCTCCCGCTCACAGCCGCCTGCGCTTGGATCGTCCGAACAGCGGTGCCCCGGCGGTCCGGCGGTCCTAAGGTCTTGAGAGCGATGAGTACGAATCTTCAGCCCCAGCAGCCCCAGCAGCCCCAGCAGCCGCAGAACCCCCTGCGGCGACTCGCCCGGTCAGCCGTGCCCGAGGGGTGCGTTCCGTGGAACGGCGAGTCGGCGCGCCGCTGGACGCGGGCGCTGCCGCCCGGGTGGGTGCCGGTACGGACGCGGCCCCGGTATGTGCTGCTGGCGACCGCTGTCGCCGCGCTGGCGGGCTTCTGCCTGGTGACGTTCGCGGGTGTGCGCCCCTTCTTCGCCGCGCTGATCCCGCTTCAGGTGGTCTGGGTGTTCCTACGGCCCGAGGTCGTACGGGTGTCGGCGCCCGCGCTGGTCGTGGTGATGCTCTGGCAGCCGTTCTCGTGGGCGCTGATCGTGCCCGCGGTGCTGCTCCTGGTCGCGACGTGGATGGCCGTGGAGCTGCGGCTGGCCGCCCGCAGACGGCAGCGGAAGGCCGCTCTGAGCGCCGCCGGGGGTGTCACCGCCGCCCTGCCCGACACGGGGAGGCCGGTGCCTCGGGGGAGGTTCCTGCTGGGCCTCGGCGTCGTCCTGCTCGCGCTGGGGATGCTCCTGATGAGCACCGCGTCCCTGTGGGGCCTGGCCGTGGAGCAGCAGGGCAACCGGATGACCGGGCTCCTCTCCGTCGGACTCGGACTCACCGCGCTGCTCTCCGGATGGCTGGGGCGGCACCGGGCCGCCGTACTGCGCACGGGACCCGTGCCGGTGTTCCGGGTCCTCATGCGGGACGACGCGATCGGCGACTCCGAGGTCTGCGCGGCCGACGACCTGGAAGGGGTGCGGCCGCTGTTCACCGTGTCGGTCCAGGAGTCGGACGACGAGGACGACGAGGAGGATGAGGAGGACGAGGACCACGACGGCGAAGGCGGCGGAGACGAGGACGAGCTGGTCGGAGACGATGAGCTGGACCGGCTCCTCGACGATCCGGCGCCCGGACCGCTGCGCGAGGCCGTCCTGTACGGGCTGCCCTACGACGGCGCCGAGGTCGTCCTGGTCAGCGCGCCGCCCGAGGAACCGGACGAGCCGGACGAGCAGCCCGACGAGCGGCCGGTCGTGGAGTGGTCCGTCGGACCGGTGCGGCCGCTGTCCGAGGGGGCCGTACGGCGCCGGGCCGCCGGTGAGAAGCGGGCCGTGGCGCGGAAGGCCGCGGACGCGGAGCGGTGGGACGCGGCCGTCGCGGCCGGGGCGGCGCGGCTGGAGACGGGGGCGGTACGGCGCTGGCGGGCGGGCCCGCTGGACTGGCTCACCTGTCTGGCGCTGGTGCTGTGGGGCGCCCAGGCGGTGCTGAGCGAGAGCGGGGCGTGGCGGTACGGGTGGGCCGCCGTCCTCGGCGTCATCGGTGTGCTGGCGGTGCCCGGGGCGGTCGCGTGGCGGGTCACCGCCGACCGGTCGGGCCTGTGGGTCAGCGGTCTGCTCGGGGCGCGGCACATCGCGTGGGACCACCTCATGACCGTCCAGTACAAGGGCACCGAACTGAAGCTGGACAGCCGCCGGGCGCGGTTCACACCATGGTCGACCCATGGGCCCCGGTGGCCGTGGCTGCAGCGCAGGTTCGGGCTGGTCCACCCGTACGAGAAGGTCGTCGCCGAGATCACCGCCATGCGGGACGACCCCGTGCTGCGGCCCGTCGAGGAGAGCGGGGAGCGGGAGCGGGGGCGGCCGCTGTGGCCGGTGGGGGTTCTGTTCTCAGTGGTGTTGGTGGTGGCGTTGGTGCTGGTGCCTTGAGGACTCCTGGAGACCTCCGGGAATCACCTGTGCACAACCCCCGGTCGTCCGCGCAAGCCCCGGCTGGTGAGCCGGGGCTTCGCTGTGGGGCGGACTCGCTCCGGGACGGCGCTTCGCCGTGGGGCGGGTGCGGTCAGATGCCCGCCGCCTGGGCGAGGTCGCGCTTGAGCGTTGCCAGCAGGTCGGCCGCCTTCGCGCGCGCCGTGGGCAGGTCGGCGTGCGTGGCCACCGGGACCACGACCTCCAGGTAGCACTTGAGCTTCGGCTCGGTGCCGCTGGGGCGGACGATCACGCGGGCGCCGTCGAGGGTGTAGCGCAGGCCGTCCGTGGGCGGGAGCGTGTCCGTACCCCGGGTCAGGTCCTCGGACCTTGTGACGGGCAGGCCCGCGAGGCCGGCCGGGGGCTGTTCGCGCAGGCGTCGCATGGCGTCGGCGATGAGCGAGAGATCCTGGACACGGACCGAGAGCTGGTCCGTGGCGTGCAGGCCGTGTTCGACCGCGATGTCGTCCAGGAGGTCGAGGAGCGTGCGGCCCTCGGACTTGAGGACGGACGCGAGCTCGGTGATCAGGAGCGCCGCCGTGATGCCGTCCTTGTCGCGTACGCCGTCCGGGTCCACGCAGTAGCCGAGCGCCTCCTCGTAGCCGTAGCGCAGACCCTCGACGCGGGCGATCCACTTGAAGCCGGTGAGCGTCTCCTCGTAGGAGAGGCCCGCCTTCGCGGCGATCCGGCCGAGGAGGGAGGACGAGACGATGGACTCGGCGAAGGTGCCGGTCACCCCGCGGCTCACCAGGTGCGTGGCGAGGAGCGCGCCGACCTCGTCGCCGCGCAGCATGCGCCAGTCCTCGCCGTCCCTGACCGCGACGGCGCAGCGGTCGGCGTCCGGGTCGTTGGCGATGACCAGGTCGGGGTCCGTCGCGCGGGCCTTCGCGAACGCGAGGTCCATGGCGCCCGGCTCTTCCGGGTTGGGGAAGGCGACGGTGGGGAAGTCCGGGTCGGGGTCGGCCTGTTCGGTGACGAGTTCGGGGGCGGGGAAGCCCGCGCGGGCGAAGGTGGCCAGGAGGACGTCCCGGCCGACGCCGTGCATCGCCGTGTAGACGGTGCGGGCGCTGCGGGGCGAGCCGGGGGCGAGGACGGCGTCCGTGCGGGCCAGGTAGGCGTCGAGGACGGTGTCGTCGAGGGTGTCCCAGCCGGTGGTGGGGCGGGGGACGTCGTCGAGGGACCGTACGGCGTCGATCTCGGCGGCGATGTCGGCGTCGGCGGGGGGAACGATCTGGGAGC
>NZ_VJZE01000640.1 GCF_009377205.1 Streptomyces phyllanthi | reverse complement strand
CGGTGGTTCGACGGCCGACGGTTCGGTGATCTGACGGCCGGCGTCATGGCGAGCGGCAACGGAGGAGGGCCGGGTCCCCAGGACCCGGCCCTCCTCGCATCCCTGCCGCTCCGAGTGCCTCAGAACAGCCGCAGTTTGTCGTCCTCGATGCCCCTGAGCGCGTTGTAGTCCAGCACCTGGCAGCCGATACCCCGGTCGGTGGCCAGGACGCGGGCCTGGGGCTTGATCTCCTGGGCGGCGAAGATGCCGCGTACCGGGGCGAGATGCGGGTCCCTGTTCAGCAGGTCGAGATAGCGGGTGAGCTGTTCGACGCCGTCGATCTCGCCCCGCCGTTTGATCTCCACGGCCACGGTCCGGCCCTCGGCGTCCCGGCACAGGATGTCGACGGGACCGATGGCGGTCATGTACTCGCGGCGGATCAGCGTGTAGCCCTCGCCGAGGGTTTCGATACGGTCGGCGAGCAGCTCCTGCAGATGTGCCTCCACCCCGTCCTTGATCAGACCGGGGTCGACGCCGAGCTCGTGCGAGGAGTCGTGGAGGACCTCCTCCATTGTGATGATCAGCTTCTCGCCCCCCTTGTTGGTGACGGTCCAGACACCCTCCTCGTCTCCGGACCCCTCCTTCAGCGTGCAGGGGGGAGACATCCAGTTGAGGGGCTTGTAGGCCCGGTCGTCCGCGTGGATCGAGACGCTGCCGTCCGCCTTCACGAGGATCAGGCGGGGGGCTGAGGGGAGATGGGCCGTGAGCCGTCCGGCGTAGTCCACGGAGCAGCGGGCAATGACGAGACGCATGGTCGCAAACGCTACTCGACACCCACCGTCATACGCGATTCGCCCACCTCAGGACCCGTGTGAGCGGCACCCTGACCCGAGGCATGTGCCGGAGGCAACTCGTGCGCGGCAATGGCTGATTGTGGTCCCAGGGGGGGTTCCCCGTGTACGCATTCTCCTGGTGCGGTCATCGTCGGTTGCTTACCGTATAAACGGGAGGTCGCGATGCGTGTACGCAGCGTGTGCGATATCGCGAACTTCCACCCTGTCCGTCAACCCCCGCCACCGCGGGGGTGCGAGAGGAGAACCCATGTCGCTCGACGTCTCACCGGCCCTACTCGAACAGGCCGAGCGAGGCGAGGTCGACGAAGCCGCCTTCGTCGACTGCGTCCGGACCTCCCTGCCCTACGCGTGGGAGATGATCAGCTCCCTGGTGGCCCAGCTGAAGGTCGACGGCGGTGAGTTCGCCGACAACCAGACGCCCCCGCCGGACGAGCAGGCACGTGGCCAGCTGCTGCGTGCGCTCGCGAGCGACGCGATACGCGGCGCGCTGCAGCGGCACTTCGGTGTGCGGCTGGCCTTCCAGAACTGCCACCGGGTGGCCGTGTTCCCGCTGGACCCGTCCGTGGACGACCGGCTGGCACGTTTCACCTCGGTGCGCGGTCAGTTGCTGAACCAGTCTCCGGAGCTCAGAGACTGCTGAGGCGGCCGTGCCGCGTTGCTTGCCGCTCCGTACGCGGGAGGTGCATGAGTACCGGGGCGGCAAGCTCCCCGCGGGCGCGGCCGGCCGCGGCGCGTCCGTCAGCCGAGGTGGGGGAGTACCTCGGCGCCGAGCCGCCGTACGTTCTCCTCGGTGGCCGCCAGATCGCCCGAACCCTCGACGAGCAGGGCGAAGCGCGAGATGCCGGTCCGCTCCGCCGTCGCCGCCAGCCGGTCGGCGCACAGCCGCGGGGTGCCCACCGGGTGCAGCCCGCAGAGCAGTTCGGTGTACGCCAGCGGGTCGCGCATCGTGCGGTCACGGCCGTCCACCGTCACATGGGCGTCGAGCCCCTGCCGCAGCCAGCCCGGCATGGCCTTGGTGAGCGCCTCGACCGCGTCGGTACGCCGGTCCGCGATCTGGCAGACACCGGCCGACACATGGCCGGCGACGGCGATCTCGTCCGCCGAACGGCCCGCCGCACGCGCGTGATTGCGCCACAGTGCGACCATCTCCGCCTTCTCCTCGTCCCCGACATGCATACCGAGGAGCATCGGCAGTCCGCGCTCGGCCGCGAGCCGGACGCTCGACGGCGAGGTGCAGGCGACGACGACCTCGGGGCCCGGGGCACCGCTCAGCACCTCCGTGGGCCGGGGGACGACCGGCACCTCACGGAAGCTGAATCGTTCCCCCGTGGCCTTCACCGAGGGTTCGCGCAGCCAGCGCACCAGCAGATCGAGTGATTCCGGGAACCCCTTCTCGTACGCCTCGATCCCCGTCCCGAAGACCTCCAGGTCCACCCACGGCCCACCGCGTCCCACCCCCAGGGAGAAGCGGCCGCCGGACGTCACGTGCAGCAGCGCCGCCTGCTCGCCGAGGGCCACGGGGTGGACGGTGGGGAGCACGCTGACCGCCGTGCCGACGCGCAGCCGCCGGGTGCGCCCGAGGAGTAACGCGGCGAGGGTGACGGCCGACGGGCATGTCCCGTACGGCACGAAGTGGTGCTCCGCCAGCCAGACCGAGTCCAGGCCCGCCTCCTCGGCCACCTCGGCCGTCCGTACGGCGCGGTGCAGCGCCTCCCCCTGGCCCTGTCCCGGGAACTGGGCCGCCAGTACAAAACTTCCAACGTGCATGTGTTTCCTGCTTTCTCGGCTCCGCCCGGAGCTCCCCCACCCGGCATAACCGTCTGACACGTGCCCAAGACACGGCCTGTCGGCGAGATTTGCGGATTGTCTGCACAATGCCGGGCGAAGGCGTTCCGCGGCGGTTCGTGGGGCACGCGTACCCCTGGTCGGCGCGCGTAGGCTGGACACGACCCCCGCTCCCTGTATAGCCCCGAGAGGTGTTCCGTGTCCCCGCGTCGCAACCGACCCAAGGAAGCCGGCTCGTCCGGCCACAGCGCCGACGAGGAGCGGGCGGACCGCTACGGCGGCTGGCAGTCCACGGAGAACTGGCAGAACGAGGACTGGAGCGTGCGCCATGTGGCCGGGGCGAGTGCCCAGGGCAAGACGTACCGCTGCCCCGGCTGCGACCAGATGATCCCCTCCGGCCTCCCGCACGTCGTGGCCTGGCCCCAGCACTCCGGCGTCGACGAACGCCGCCACTGGCACAAGGCCTGCTGGAACGCGAAGGACCGCCGCACCTCGAGGGCGCAGCGGTCCCGTAACGCACCGCGTTTCTAGGCGGACGGGCGGCCGGCCCGGCCCCGCCTTCCCCGCGTCACACGTCCCGCCGCTCCAGCAGCACGAACGCGCCCACGATCGCGGCCGCCGTCAGGCCCGCGAGCAGACCGAGCTGGGCGTTGCCGCCACCGCCGTCGTTGTCCAACTCGAAGATGTACGCGAGGGAGTTGGGGGCGTTGTACTCCATCATCTTCTCGCCGATCTCGCGCATGCTCTCGGAGAGCATCAGGAACGCGGGCAGGATCGCGGGCACCAGCACGATACCGAGCATCGCGGTGATCGCACCCGCCGAGTGCCGCAGCATCGAGCCCACCGCGAGGGCGAGGACACCGAGCAGTGAGACGTACAGGGCGCCCTTGAGGACCGTGTGGGCCCACTCGGTGCCCGACGCCGACGTATCGCTGTGCAGGCTCTCCGTGAACAGGCCGACCAGCGCGATCGCGGAGGCCGACACGGCGAACGCCACCACGAAGAAGATCAGCAGCTTGGCGGCGAGCACCCGCCATCGCTGCGGCGAGGCCGTGAACGTCGTACGGATCATGCCCGTGCCGTACTCCGACGAGATCACCAGCACGCCCAGCGTGATCAGGCAGATCTGCCCCAGCACCAGACCGAAGAAGGCGGGGACGGTGTACGGGACGTTCCCGAAGTCCTCGTCGGTCGTCTGCAGGGCGACCAGGAAGCCGATGCCGATGACGAGCAGCAGGAAGATGCCCAGCGTCCACATCGTCGAGCGCACCGACTTGATCTTCGTCCACTCGGAGGCGATCGCGTGCCCGAGGTGGGTGCGCACCACCGGGATTGGCGAGGTGTACGAAGAGCCGGACGGCGCCTGCCAGTTGGGCGCGGGCTGCTGGGTCACGGGAGGCTGCGGCGTGCTCATCGGGCGTCCTCGGGCTTGGTCGGGTCGATGGAGGAGGGCGCGGGGGAGGAG
>NZ_VJZE01000063.1 GCF_009377205.1 Streptomyces phyllanthi | reverse complement strand
GGACGAAGTCGTCGACCTTGGGGGTCGGGTCCTCACCGGTACGGCTCACCGGTGCGCCCGGTTCGGTGGCCCAGGGGAGTGCGGAGACCCAGCCGGGGAGCGAGGCGAACTCGTGGCTGCGGGGGACGGGGCCGTCGCTGACGACGACCGACTTCCCGTGCTCGTCGTGGCCGGTGACGACTCTGCGCATGTCGGGTCTCCTTGCGTGGACGGGGTCGCGAGGGTTGTCGAGTGGTGTGGCGGAAGGTGCTGTGGAGGGTGTCCTGGCAGTTGTTCCGGGGGAGGAAGGGGGTCGGCCGTCGGCCACCGTCACGTCTGGGAGTCCGGGATGCGCACGACGGTGTCCGCCGTCTCCTCGTTCAGCACCAGCTGGCAGCTCAGCCTGCTGTTCGCCTCCCGGGGTGCCGCCGTGCAGTCCAGGAGCTCGTCCTCGTCGTCGGTGACGGGCGGGAAGGCGCCGGGGGTGTTCTCGTCGAGGTAGACGTGGCAGGTCGCGCACATGCGGTTGCCGCCGCACTCGGCGACGATGCCGCGGACGCCGCCCGCGACGGCGCCGCGCATCACGGTGGTGCCGGGCGTCAGGTCGAGGACGGTCTCCGTGCCGTCGGGGTGGACGTAGGTGACTTTGGGCATGCGCGGGTCTTCCCTTCGTTACGTCTGCTCGTCATGGCCGCTCGTGACGCCGGCCAGGAGCTTCGTCCCGGTGCCGACTGTGACCGACGGGGACGACCGTGTTAAGCCTGGGGAAGCCCGGTTTTCCCGATGCAGTTCCTCAGGACTTCAGTGGTTCAGGACGTCAGTGGTTCAGGACCTCGGTGGTTCAGGACTTCGGTGGTTCGGCGGCGGTGCGAGGACTTCGGCCGGTTCGGCGGGACCGCGCGGGCGTCAGGCAGGACGGCGGGGCCGTGGAAGCGGGCCGAGGCGAGGCGAGAGGGACACCGTGACCGCTGATTTCTCGCTCCGACAACTGGAGTACTTCGTGGCCGTGGCGAGCACGGGCTCCATGAGCGCGGCCGCCGTGCAGTGCCACGCGTCCCAGACGGGCATCTCCACCGCGATCGCCGACCTGGAGCGCAGGCTCGGCGTGCAGTTGCTGGTGCGGCGCCGGGCCAAGGGCGTCTTCCTCACCGAGGCGGGCACCCGCGTCCTCGACCACGCGCAGGCCGTGCTGGCCCGCGCGGAGGACCTCAGGGCCGGTGCCAGGGCGGAGCAGGGGCAGCTCGCGGGTCGGCTGACGATCGGCTGCTACGCCACCCTCTCCCCGTTCCTGGTCCCGCCGATGGTGGACGGGTTCACCCGGCTCCATCCCGCCGTCGACCTCCAGTTCGTCGACGGCTCACAGGAGGAGATCCGGCAGGCGCTCCTCGAAGGCGCCTGTGACCTGGCGTTCCTGTACGAGACCGGGGCCGAGGCGGGCCTGTCGTGCACCACGGTGCGCTCCTCACATCCCTATGTGATCCTCGCCCCCGGCCACCCCATGGCCGGTCGCGAGTCCGTCTCCCTGGCCGAACTCGCCGACGAGCCGCTGATCGTCTACGCGTCCTTTCCGGCACAGGCCAACGCCGAACGCTGGATGCAGAGCGTGGGTGCCAAGCCGAACATCCGCTACCGGACGTCCAGCATCGAGGCGGTACGCAGTCTGGTGGCGCGGGGTCTCGGCTACTCCATGCTGGTGCAGCGCTGGCCGACCGAGACCAGTTTCGAGGGGCTGCCCCTGGCCTCGGTGCCGATCAGCGACCCGTTGGAGGAGATCAGGGTCGTGATCGCACACGCCGCGAGCGTCACCCCCACCCACCGGGCGCGCGCCTTCGCCCGGTACGCACGCGAGAACCTGGCCGCACCGCCGCAGGATCCGCCGTCCCCGGAAACCTGAGCGAGCTAATTACGCGGCGGCTCCGACCTGGTCGTAGGGCTGGCTCACCTGGCGGTCCGCCAGGAACGCGCGCAGGGCGCCGATCTGCTCGTCATCGGCGCGGTTCTGCTTCCAGAGCCGTATGCGGGTGGTGTCCGGCACCGTGCGAGTGTCGCCGCCGAGGGTGACGAAGCCGGTGCCGGGAACGGGCAGGGCCGGCTCCCAGGTGCCGTGCGGGGTCTCGTACTCCCAGATCAGACGGCGGGTGAACAGGCCGGTGACAGGATGGTCCCGGTAGTAGCGGGCCCATTCGCCGTGCGGCCACACGCGCTCCTCGTGCGACAGCGCGTAGACACGCCCGAGCTCGGAGCGCAGCGTGGTCTCGAGGGCGTTGGCGAGGTGCCGGGTGACGTCGACGTTGTGCGGGAGGTATCGGGCCTTGAAACCGGTGGGGGAGCGGAAGGGGGCGGTGGTGCGTGTGGTGGCGCCGCCCTCGTCGACGTCGATCCAGTCCACTGTGACCCGCCCGGGGCTCTCCAGGGTGATGACCACCTCGTAGGGCACGTTGATCCACACGGCGCCGCGGCCCCTCCAGCCCAGCCTCAGCGTGCCGTCGGCGTCGAGACCGTGGGTCGGGACGGTGCGCTCGGCCAGCTGATGAGGCGGGACGCCGAGGCGGGCGGCGGTCTTCTTGACCATCCTGAACAGGAGCTTGTGGCAGTGCGCCGAGGGCTGGACCTCGCGGTGCAGCGTCCACAGCGCATCCATGGCCCGCAGCTCGGCCAGCGAGGTGAAGACGGCCCCGGACAGGCTGTCGTCCCGCTTGTAGTAGCCGTCCAGCACGAACGCGTTCTTCCGTGCCACCGTCACCAGATCACCGACCAGCGCTTCGAGGTCCCCCGGTGCCGCGCCCCTTTCCAGGTACCCGGCCGCCAGCGCGAACCCGTAGGCCAGGTCCCGGGTGGGGCTGGGCCGCTCCTTGTCCACCAGCTCCTGGTAGCCGACAGCCGGATCGGTGCAGTCATGGAGCGAGCCGCCGGCCGCCAGCTGCCGAATCGCCTCGTACACCAGCTCCCGCGCGCCCTCGGCCTTCAGCAGGGCCTTGGTCTGCCTCTTCCACGCGGCGTCGACCTTGTAGTGCCAGTCCCAGAAGGCGCCGCACGCGGCCAGATGGAGCACGAGTGCCTCCAGGTCCGGCGACAGGTTCGTCACCCGGCCCCGGATCCGCTCCGCCCACCTGTTGCCGGTCACCAGCAGGTCCTCCACATGATCAACCATGGCAAGGATCCTGCCAGGAGGCACTGACAACGCCTCGGGCCAGGGCCGCCGCGAAGACCGCGCGGTGCGCGGCCGTATGGGCGTACTCCCGCTCGGACCAGCGGACGCGCTCGATGATCCGGTGGTCCTCCGCGACACGGGGACCCGGGTGCGTGAGGTGGGCGTGCCACCAGCGGGCGTTGCGGGACTGGCGGTCGAGCATGGCGTCGACGAGACGGGAGCGGCCGAGGGCGTCGAGGCCGTAGGCGTCCGCGAGGACGCGTACCTGAGCGGCCTGGGCCGTGGCGGGAGGCGCCTCGCGCTTCGAGGACACGCACCAGGTCCACGCCATGTAGCCGAGGTCCTCGATCGGGTCCCCTGGGGCAGCGGTGTCGAAGTCGATGAAGGCGACGGGCGTTTCGCCGTGGAAGACGGTGTTGTTCGGTCCCGGGTCGTGGTGGCAGACCACGGGATGCCGGCCGGTGAGCCGGCTGCCGCGGGTGGCGTCGTGCAGGGCGCGCAGCAGAGCCCCGGCAGCCGCGACCTGGACGTCGGTCCAGCGCTGGAAGCGTGCGGGCACCCAGCCGGGCAGATAGCTGAGGACGTCACGGCCGGTGTCGTCGTACCCGAGGTGGCGCGGAGCGCCTGTGAAGCCCTGCCGCCGGAGATGACCGAGCAGCTCCGCGACGAACGGGGACGACGCCGTGACCGGCCGCCGGACGGTGTCGCCGACCCTGACCACACCGGCGGTGATACGGCCTCCGGCAAGAGGCACCTCGTTCTCCATCACCTCATCCTGCACGGTCCACCCGGGGGAAGCCGAGCCGCTCAGGCGCGTACCGGTGCGATGGACTCCAGCGTCGGAACCACCTGCTCGATCGAGCCGTCCGCCGCGAACGTCAGCCGGTCCAGGGTCGATTCGCGGTGCATGCCGTCGCCGCGGGGCGTATCGGGGCCGGGAATGGCGAAGCGGTGGTAGACGATGTACCAGTCGTCGGTGCCCGGGACGTTGACCACCGTGTGGTGACCGGTGCCGAGGATCCCGTACTCCGGTCGCTTCCGCAGGATGACCCCCTTCTCGGTCCACGGACCGAGCGGGGAGGGGCCGGTCGCGTAGGCCACGCGATAGTCCTCGCTGCGGGTGTCGTCCTCCGACCACATGAAGTAGTAGAGGCCCCCGCGCTTGATGACGAAGGCGCCCTCGCGGAAGCCGTCCGGGGTGAACCGCCGTACGCGCGACGGGTCGAACGAGACCATGTCCTCGTTCAGGGGCACCCCGTACGCCTCGCCGTTGCCCCAGTACAGATAGGCCGTGCCGTCGTCGTCCCGGAACACGGCCGGATCGATCATCTGGCCGTCGAAGTCGTCGCGGGCGATGAGCGGCCGGCCCAGCGCGTCCCGGAAGGGACCGGTCGGGCTGTCCGCGGCAGCCACGCCGATCTGCTGGTTCGCGCAGAAGTAGAAGTAGTAGGTCCCGTCGCGCTCCCCAGCGGCCGGGGCCCAGGCGTAGCGGTCCGCCCAGCCGACGTCGGACGTGAGGTCGAGGACGATCCCGTGGTCCTGCCAGGTGACCAGGTCGTCGGACGAGTACGCCCTGAACGCGGTGCTGCCCCAGTGTTCGACGCCGTCCGTCGTCGGATAGAGGTAGTAACGGCCCCCGAACTCCTGGATGTTCGGATCCGCGTGCAAGCCCGGCGGCAGCGGGCTGCGCATGTGCAGCGCCTCCACGGTCCAGGTGCGCCGCGTCCCGTCGGCGGCCGTGACGGTGTACGTCCGCGGCGTGCCGAAGTCGCGCGGGGTGCCGGAGTCCGGGCTGATCCGGGCTCCCGCCGCCAGCTCGAACTCCGGGGCGAGAGCGGCGAGTCCGGTGCCCGGCCGCAGCGGCAGGACGACCTTCGAGGCGCTGTCGTCGACCACCGCGTACGCCTTGAGGCCCTGGGGGACGGCGGCGTCGGCGATGGACGCCCTGGGCGTGTACGCGCCGAGCAGCCGCGCGTACTCGTCCCGCGTCAACGGAAGCACCGCGCCGTGCCGGGCGCCGGCCGGCAGCGCGAAGTCCTTGCACGGAGTCCACGTCCCGGAGTCGAGATCGGTGGTCTCGAAGGGCAGATAGCCCCGCCCGCTGAACTCGTCGATGAAGAGGTACCACTTCTCCTCGGTGTTCGACGGGAAGACGATGGGCCCCTCGCCCTGCTCCACGGCGCCCTGACCGATGCCCTCGGCCACGAGGTCGTACGAGGTGGCGCGCAGGTCGGCCGACTTCTCCGCGGTGATGAACTTGCCGTACGGCGCGGCGGAGCCGTTGTCCCGCTCGTCCTTCGTGAAGCGGTAGTACGTGCCGCCGTGCCGGACGACGGTCGAGTCGATGACCGAGTGGCCGGGGTCGTTCCACACCTCGGGCTCGCTGAAGGTGCGGAAGTCGCGCGTGGTCGCGTACAGCATGGTGTTGTGCGTGTCGCCGGTGTGGTCCGCGTCGTCCTCGGCGTAGATCCTGGACGCCCAGAAGACGACGTACGCACCGAGCTCCCGGTCGTAGCACGCCTCGGGCGCCCAGACGTTGCCGGCGGTGCCGGGGGCGAGCCGTACCAGCCGCTGGTCGGTCCAGTGCACGAGGTCGGTGCTCTCCCAGACCGCGATCGACGTGCTGCCGGTGCGCTGGACCTGGTCCCAGTCGCCGTCCTGCTCGCCGTACATCCTGAGATCGGTGGCGATCAGATGGAACCTGTCGCCTTCCGGGGAACGGACGACGAACGGGTCACGCAGCCCTTTGGTGCCGAGTCCCGAAGTGAGCACCGGCGCACCGCCGTTGAGCTCGCGCCAGCGCAGCGGGTCGTCGCCCCGGCTCAGCGCGAAGCGGATCTGCTCGCCGTCCGGGGTGCCCTCGCCGGTGAAGTACGCGAAGAGGTACCCGGCGTACTCCTGCTCCTCGGGCACTTCGGGGACGGTGGCGTCGAAGTACCGGACGGCCTCGGCCGACCCACGGGTGACCGTGGCGGTGAGCTGGACGAACGCGGCACCCTCGCCGGGCCGGGGACGGTGCACGGCACCGGTCGCGTCGATGATGTGCGGCTCGCCGGAGGTCCAGCGCACGGTGGTGCCGTACGCGCCGGTGCCGGGCAGGGTGAGATGGCCGCGGACATCGTCGATGCCGTGGAGCGTGAGCAGTTCGGCGGCCTCCGTCACGGCCCACGCGTCGGTGTGCTCTGCGTGGTCGGCGTGCATGGCGACCTCCTGGGCTGTTCGGTTGTGACGCCAGTTGTGGGAAACGTAGCGAGAATGTTGCTACCTGTGTCAACTCGCGTCAATCGCTCCAGGGTTCAGGGAGCCCCGTGTCAGCAGGACACCTCCGCAGAACGCCACACAGGCCGAGGTGAGCATGGCCACGGTCATGGGGACGGCCGTGCTCTCGCCGCCCAGCCCCACGAGCGGCGAGACGACGGCGCCCAGCCCGTACTGGAGCGCCCCGAGGAGTGCCGAGGCACTGCCCGCCGCGTGCGGGGCGCGGACGGTGGCGAGTGCCGTGGCGTTGGCGGCCACCAGACCGAGCGAGGACGCGGCCACGAACACCAGGGCCGCGGCGGCGGGCAGTGGGAGCCTCCCCGTCGTCGCCAGTCCGCAGAGCAGAGCGCAGCTGGTCACCATCACCGTGAGCCCGGTGCGCAGCAGGCGCCGCGGACCGAAGCGCCCGACGATCCTGCGGTTGACGGCACTGGTGGAGGTGAATCCGAGGGCGTTGGCCGCGAACACCACCGCGTACGTGCCGGTGGACAGGCCGTAGACGTTCTGGAGGACGAACGGCGACGCGGCGATGTACGAGAACAGCACGCCGAAACCGAAACCGTACGCCAGGGTGTACCCGACGTAGCCGCGATCGGACAGCAGCCCGCCCATGCTGCGGAACGTGGTCACGAGCCCGCCCCCGCGCCGCAGCCGCGCGGGGAGGGTCTCGGGCACCAGCAGCAGGACGCCCGAGAACATCAGGACGGCGATACCGGCCAGCACCACGAATATCCCGCGCCAGCCGGCGGGGTCGACCAGGGCACCGCCGACCAGCGGGGCGACGACGGGAGCGACCCCGCCGGTGATCATGAGGACGCCGAACGACCGCGCCGCGCCGCTCCCGCCCGCCCGGTCGCTGATCACCGCGCGGGCGATGACGATCCCGGCGGCACCGCTGAACCCCTGGACGAAACGGGCCGCGACGAGCGCCTCGACGGAGGGCGCCAGGGCACACAGCACCCCCGCGAGCGCGCTCACCGCCGTGCCCGCCAGCATGGGGCGGCGCCGCCCCCAGCGATCGGACAGCGGCCCGATCACCAGCTGACCGGTGGCCAGTCCGACCATGAACGTCGTCAGGGTCAGCTGGACGCCGGTGGCCTCCGTGCCCAGGTCGTTCATCATCCGGGGGAGGGCCGACAGATACATGTCCGTGGCCAGCGGGGCCACCGCGTAGGCCAGGGCGAGGGCCAGCATCATGGGCGTCGGTACGTCCGGCCCGCCACCGGAGGCGGAGCTCACGGTCCGATCGTCGCGGCGGCGGCGCACGGACATGGGCTCAGTGCTCCTTGACGATCTCGACCGTGAGCCGGCCGAGGCCGGTGATCTCACCCTCCAGCAGATCCCCGGGCTTCATCCACTGGCCCGTGCCGAGGCCCACACCGGCGGGAGTGCCGGTGGAGACCACGTCGCCCGGCTCCAGGGTCACGTGCTCGGTGATCCTGACGAGCTGTTCCGCGATGGACCAGATCATGTCCCGGGTGTTGGCGTCCTGCTTGAGCTCGCCGTTGAGCCAGAACCGCAGCCTGAGGTCGTCGTGGTCGACGTACCGGGCGGGGACGATCGCCGGCCCGAGGGGGCAGCTGTCGTCGAAGGCCTTGCCTCCGAACAGGTCGAACTTCACCAGGTGCATGGGGTGGCGCTGCCAGTCGCGCGCGGACAGGTCCAGGGCGATGGTGTAACCGGCGACGTGCTCCATCGCGTTGTCCGAAGTGAGCTTGCGGCCCCGCTTGCCGATGACCACGGCGAGTTCGAGTTCGTAGTCGAACTTCTCCGTCTGCTCCGGATAGCGCACCGTCCGTCCGGGCCCGACCAGCGACGTCGTGGGCGGCTTGAAGAAGAACAGCGGGATCTTCTTGTCCTTCTCCCAGTCGGTGTGGCCGCCGTCCTTCTCCATGTGGTCGTAGTAGTTCGCCCCCGTCATCACGACCTTGCGCGGGTACTGGAGCGGGGTGAGGACGTCCTCCAGGACGGCGGGCGACGGCAGCGGCGGGGTGGGGTCCGTGCCGTCGGCGAGGCGCTCGGCGGCGGCGACCAGGATCGGTTCGGTGCGCTCCCAGTGGTCGAAGACGTTCATCAGGCCGCGCGCGGGCTCCGGCCGCAGGGCGTCGGGGGCGACGTCGGCCAGGGCCCAGTGACGGCCGTCGAGGGAGAGCACGGGCGTGGGATGCCCGTCGACGCGCAGGGTGGCCAGGGAAAAGGTCATGGTGATGATCTCCGTGAATCCGGAACGGGGTTACTTGCCGGTGAGCGCCGCGAGCATGCCCGGACCGCCCTGGACGGCCGTGCGCTGCATGTGGTGGAGCACTCCGCGGATACCGCCCATCTCCTCGCCGCCGCCGGCACGCCCGGGGCCGCCGTGCACCAGCGCGGGCAGAGGGGAACCGTGGCCGGTGGACGCCTTGGCGGACTCGGTGTCGAGGACGAGGACCCTGCCGTGCCAGGGGGCGAGCCCGAGCACCACCTCGCGGGCGAAGGCCGGGTCCCCGGTGACCACGGATCCGGCGAGGCTTCCCCGGCCCTGTGCGGCCAGGAAGACGGCGTGTTCCGGCGAGGTGTACGGGATGAGCGTGCTGACCGGGCCGAACGCCTCGACCTCATGCGGTGCGGTGGCGCCCGGGTCGTCGCAGCGCAGCAGCAGCGGAGTGAGGAACGCGCCGCGCTCGGGGTCGGCGCCGCGCGCGTCCACCCGGTCCGGGTCGCCCGACACGAGGCGTGCAGAGTCGAGGAGCGTCTTCACGCAGCGGCGCACCTCCTCGCGCTGCCCGACGCCGGCCAGGGCACCCATCCGTACGGCAGGGTCCGCCGGGTTGCCCACGACCACAGCGGCGAGCCGTGCGGCGGCGGCCTCGCTGACCGCGTCCATCAGGTCGGCGGGTACGAGGGCACGGCGGATGGCGGTGCACTTCTGGCCGGCCTTGACGGTCATCTCGGTGACCAACTGGTCGACGTAGAGGTCGAATTCGGGTGTTCCGGGGGTGGCGTCCGGGCCGAGGACCGAGCAGTTGACCGAGTCCGCCTCGGCGTTGAAGCGCACCGCCTGCCGTACGACCGCCGGGTGGGTGCGCAGCCGTTCGGCGGTGGCCGCCGAGCCGGTGAAGGACACCAGGTCCTGCTCGGTGACATGGTCGAGCAGATCGCCGGCGCTTCCGCAGACGAACTGCAGGCTGCCGGGCGGCAGCAGACCGGAGTCGACGATGAGCTCGATCAGCCGGCTGGTGAGATGACAGGTCTGCGTCGCGGGCTTGACCAGGCTGGGGACGCCGGCCAGCAGCGCCGGGGCGAGCTTCTCCAGCGGCGCCCACACGGGGAAGTTGTACGCGTTGATCTGCAGGGCCGCGCCCTGGATCGGTGTGCAGATGTGACCGCCGAGGAAGCTGCCGTCGCGGCTCAGGTTCTCCCGCTCGCCCTCGACGTACACCACCCCCTCGTCGCCGCCCGGGAGTTCACGGCGGCCCAGGTCGGCGTAGGACAGCAGCACGCGGATGCCGCCGTCGATGTCGTACTTGGAGTCGTACGGCGTCGCCCCGGTGCGGGCCGAGATCGCGTACAGCTCCTCGCGGTGTCCGCGCAGACACGACCCGAGGTCCGCGAGCAGTTGGGCACGCCGGTGGAAGGAAAGGGCGCGCAGTTCCGGTCCGCCGACGGAGCGCGCGTGGTGCAGGGCGGCGGCCATGTCGATGCCCGAGGAGGAGGCCCTGGCGATCTCCTCGCCGGTGACCGCGTCGTGAACGGGGGCGCCCGCGTCCGCCGGGGTGTGCCACCGGTCCTGAATGTAGCTGCGCAGCGGAGTCATCGCGTGGTCGTCCTCTCGGTCGCGGTCGTCCCGACCGTCCCGGCGTAACCGTCGTCGCCGTCCGCGACGGCGTGGTGGCCCCAGATGTCCGCGGTGTAGACGCGGCTGACCCAGGTCTCGTCGTCGACCCGGCGGCCCTCGGCTCCCATCTCGATGCCGAAACCGGCGGGGGAGCGCATGTAGAAGGAGAACATCAGGTCGTTGGAGTGCCGGCCCAGCGTCGCCATGAGCGGGACCTTGTGGGCGCGGGCCCGGTCGTGGGCGCGGCCCACGGCGTCCATGTCCGACACCTCGCACAGAATGTGGTGCGTGCCCTCGCGCCTGCGGGACTCGACGAAGGCGATGCTGTGGTGCCGCGGGTTGCAGCCCATGAAGTAGAAGGTCCCGCCCAGGGGCAGATGGGTCACGTCGCTGAGCCGGAATTCCAGGACGTCGCGGTAGAAGTCGACCGCCTCCATCGCCCGGGGCGACATCAGCACGACATGCCCCATCCCCTGGTCCTGCGTCACGAACGTGACGCCCAGCGGGGAGACGAAGGGCGTGGCGGACAGCCGCCGGCCGGTGAACAGCTCGGTGCGCACCGCGCACGGCCCGTCGAACCACACCATGCGGTCCACCTGCCGGTGGGCGCACTCCTCGGCGGTCGCCTCGTGGACCTCCACCCCGTGGGCGCGAAGCCGCTCCGCGGTCCGCTCCAGGCCCGCCCGGTCGCCGACCTCCCAGCCGATGTGCGTGACGCCGCCGGCCTCGGCGGCCTCGACGCTGAACCGGTAGGGGTGCTCGTCCAGCCGCAGCAGCCGCTCCTCCGGGGAGCCTGGCGGCCCGGCGGGCATGGTTCCGATCACGTCGTTGGCGTACGCGACCCAGCCGTCCGGGTCAGGTGTGCCGATCCCGAGATAGCCCAGGCTGCGAATACTCATCGAAACCTCCCTGCTCGTGCCCTTCCTGCGGGGCGCACGGCGGCGGCCCGCTGCCCGAAGCTACTTGTATGGACTCTAATTATCAAGGCTCTTACGAACTCCTCGAGAAGGTTCGCGTGACTCTTGACTGTCAAGGTTCTATCTATCTACGGTCGGGTCATCCGACGACGTAAGGCCGTCATGAAGGGCGACCGCCGTCACGAAGGGCGATCCCATGCCTGTATCTGAGCCGCGC
Source organism: Streptomyces phyllanthi (assembly GCF_009377205.1). Lineage (GTDB taxonomy): Bacteria > Actinomycetota > Actinomycetes > Streptomycetales > Streptomycetaceae > Streptomyces > Streptomyces phyllanthi. Next base: position 19,920 of record NZ_VJZE01000063.1, on the reverse strand, counting down.
CTGGCTCCGGTCGAGGAGAAGGACATACCGGAGAAGGCGCTGACGGCCCTGGAGCCGTACCGCAACCCCCACGCCGACGGCGACATCTACGCGATCTGGACCACCCTGGCCGCGCACCCGGACGCGCTGCGCCGCTTCCTGGTCTTCGGCAACCACGTGCTGGGCAGGAACACCCTGTCCGTCCGGTGGCGCGAGCTGGTGATCCTGCGGGTCGCCTGGCGCGCGCAGGCCGAGTACGAGTGGCTGCAGCACGTCCGGATCGCCCGCCGGGCCGGGGTCTCCGACGACGAGATCCGGGCTCTCGGCCGGCCCCGGCCCCCCGGCTTCGACGCCACCGAGCAGGCCCTGCTCGCCGCGACCGACCAGCTGTTCCGGGAAGCGGACCTGGGTGACCCCGAGTGGAAGGAGCTGCGGGACCGGCTCGGTACCGAGCAGCTCATCGACCTCGTCTACACGGTCGGCCAGTACCAGACCGTGGCGATGGCGATCAACGCCTTCCGCATCCAGCCCGAACCGGACATCGCCGCCCTGCGCGAGGAGCTGCCGCTGCCCGCGCCCGCGGCCCTCTGACCATCTCCGTCCGTCCCAGGAGGGACTTCCATGAAGCTTGCCAACCTCGCCGGGCGGGCCACCGTCATCGTCGGCGACCGCGCCCTCGACGTGGAGAAGGCCAGCAGCGGGGCGCTCGGCCCCGACCCCGCGGTGCTGTACGACCTGGCGAACCACGACGAGCTGCGCCGGCTCGAACGGTCCGCGAGCGATGCCGACCTGGTCGCGTACGACGAGAGCCGGCTCGGCCCCGTCTCCCCGAGGGCGCCCAAGATCCTGGCCGTGGCCCTCAACTACCGGGGCCACGCGGAGGAGTCGGGCATCCCGATCCCCGAGGCGCCCACCGCCTTCGGCAAGTTCACCAGTTCCCTCGCGGGGCCGTACCAGCCGGTGATCGTCCCCGAGGGCATCGACAAGTGCGACTTCGAGGCCGAGGTCGTGGTGGTGATCGGCCGGACCATGCGCGCGGTGGCCCCCGAGGCGGTGTGGGAGGGCATCGCGGGTGTGACCGGGGGCCAGGACGTCACCGACCGCCGCGAGCAGTGGCGCAAGCCGCTGAACCAGTTCACCTTCGCCAAGTCCTACGACACCTTCAGCCCCTGCGGCCCACTGATGGCGACGGTCGACGAGTACGACGACCCGGACGACATCGAGGTGGCGGGCTGGGTCGACGATCTGGAGGTGCAGCGCGGCCGTACGTCCGACCTGATCTTCAGCGTGCCCGAGCTGGTCTCCTGGCTCTCCACGTACGTGACCCTGGAGCCCGGCGACCTCGTGTTCACGGGCACCCCCGCCGGCTGCGGTGTCAGGCGTGTTCCCCGTCTGTACCTGGAGCCCGGAATGACGCTGACGACCGAGGTCCAGGGGGTCGGTACGATGCGTAATCCGATCAGCCGGTGAGCGTGTCGTGCGCTGTTACGATGCCACCCGGTGGACAGGGGTGAGGAGCCCCTTCCCAGTGGACAGGAGCCCGGTGGCCGGGGTCGTCCCCCCGGTCCCGGCCGCCGCCGGGGCACCGTACGAAGGAAGGGAGCCCACACGTGTCGGACGCCCCTGTGGGTGACGCCGCCGACCACCCGCGCTCCCGCGAGTTCGCCGAGAAGGTGCGGACCCGCCACCAGGAGATGGGCCACACGGACCGCCAGCTGGACGGCGTCGAACTCGTCACCCACCTCACCCGGCTCGTCGCGCGCCTCGTGCAGGACTTCGAGGCCTCCGTGCACCGGCCGCTCGGGATGACCTGGGCCGGATTCCGGATCATGAACACCCTGTGGGTCTTCGGCGACCTGGAGCAGCGGGAGATCGCCAGGATCTCCGGTACGTCCCGCGCCAGTGTCTCCAGCGCCATCAACACCCTTGAGGAACGCGGTCTGGTCGAGCGGCGGCGGGAGACCGGTGACCGGCGGCTCGTCCGTGTCTCGCTCACCCCTTCCGGTCTGAAGATGCTGTACAAGGCCATCGAGGGTCAGACCGAGCGGGAGCACGCCTGGATGGCGGTGCTGGAGGACAAGGACATCTCCCAGCTGGTGTCTCTGCTGGGGAAGATGGTGAACCAGGAGTACCCCGCCTAGAGCGAGCGCTGCGAGGCCGGCCGTCTCTCGCCCGGATGTGCCAGGACATTTCGCATTCATCCGCGCATGGCTGTCCCCGGGCGCTTCGGGGCGTCTTGGGGTGCCTTGACACGCTGAGCCGGTCACTCTCCGATCCTCCCGTTCGGAACTCGTAAGACCCTTGACGATTAGAACCCTGACGCTTACGTTCTCCCCAACCTGTTCCGCCTCATGGGCAATGACGCCCCGCACCCGCTGCGAGGAACGATGGACATCGGCTGCCTGTTCGCGCCAACCACCCACACCCCGGACCACATCGCGGAAGCCGAACGCCTCGGCTACGGCTACGCCTACGTGTACGACTCGCCGTCCCTGTTCGCGAACGCCTGGATGACCCTGGGCCGGGCCGCGGACCGCACCGCGCGGATCCGGTTGGGGGTCGCCGTGGTCACCCCGAAGCTGCGCCACCTCGTCGACAACGCCTCCGGCGCGGTGACGCTCGCGGCACTCGCACCGGGCCGCGTGGACGTCGTGGTCGGTGCCGGCTTCACCAGCGCCGCCCTGCTGGGCCGCAGGGGCTCCCGCTGGGCGGAGGTCGAGGAGTACATCCTGGCCCTGCGCGCCCTGATGGCGGGCGAGGAGATCGACTGGGAGGGCGCCAGGATCGCCCTGACGTTCCCCGGCCACTCGGGGCTCGCCCCCGTCACGGACGTCCCGGTCCTCGCCGCCGCGCACGGCCCCAAGGGCTTCGCCGTCGCGTCCCGGGTCGCGGACGGCGTGGTCACCAACCCGAGCCACAGCTCCGATCCGATCCCCTTCGAGGGGCGGTGCGTCGTGACCTCGTACGGCACGGTGCTGGGCGAGGGCGAGGAGCTCTCCAGCCCCCGTGTCGTGGACGCCGCGGGTCCCGGTGCCGCTCTGGCCCTGCATCTCGGCGAGTACGGCCCGCTCGCCGGCACCGACGAGGTACGCGGCTATCAGGCCTGGCTGGCCTCCGTACCCGAGGAACGCCGCCACATCGAGACGCACCGCGAGCACCTGATCGGGGTGACCCCCGAGGAGCGTCCCTTCATCACCCCGAAAGTGATCGAGTCCGCCACCGCCACCGGTGCCCCGCAGCAGATACGCGAGCGGCTCGAGCATCTGGAGCAGTCCGGCGCGACGACGGTCGCCTACCAGCCGGCCGGCCCCGACATCTCACGGGAGCTGCGCGCCTTCGCGGCGGCCGCCGGGCTCTGACCGTCCGCGTCACGGTCTCTGAGCGTCCGCGTCACGGTCTCTGAGCGTCCGCGTCACGGTCTCTGAGCGTCAGCGTCACGGTCTCTGAGCGACTGCGTCACGGTTTTTGACCGTCCTTGTCACGGGCTCTGTGCGTCCGCGTCACAGTCTCCGAGCACCCGCGTCCCGGTCCCTGACTACGGACCAGCCCCCGCGCCCGAAAGGCCCCAGTCGGCACCCCCGCACCACCCGCGCCCGCACCACCCGCATCGAGGAGCACCCACCATGCCCCGCAGAATCGTCACCGGCCTGAACGAGCACGGCCAGGCGGCCGTCGTCCAGGACGGGCCCGCACCCCGCCACTACGACCTCAAGCACACGCCGGGCTTCTCAGGCGCCCTGGTCTGGTCGACCCCCGCCGAGCCCGTCGTGCCCTTCGACGGCACCGACCCGACGCCCGAGGTCGCCTCCTATGTCCCCGCACCCGGCGAGACCCGGCTGATCCACCTCGTCATCCCGCCGGACACGGTCTACATGAGCGAGGACTTCGACCCGGCCGCGGCCGTCGCCGAACGCCTGGAGACCAGCCCCGGCCTCGCCGAGCTCTTCGAGCCGGACGCCCCCGGCATGCACACCACCGACACCGTCGACTACGGCGTCCTGCTCCAGGGCGAGATAGTCCTCGAACTCGACGCGGGCAACGAGACCACACTCGCCCCGGGCGACATCGTCGTCCAGAACGGCACCCGCCACGCCTGGCGCAACCGCTCGGACGCCCCCGCCGTCGCGCTCTTCGTCCTCATCGGCGCCCGGAGGACCTCCTGATGCCGCACCTCGACCCCGCCGACGCCCTCGAGCTCGACGACGAGCTCGACGAGGTCGAACGGCTCATCCGTGACACCGTCAGCGCCTTCGTCCGTGACCGGGTGACCGACCACGTGGCCGACTGGTTCGAGTCGGGCACCTTCCCGACCTCCGAACTCGCCCCGGAACTCGGCAAGTTGGGTCTGCTGGGCATGCACCTGGAGGGCTACGGCTGTGCCGGGGCCGACGCCACCGCGTACGGCGTGGCCTGCCGCGAGCTGGAGGCCGCCGACTCGGGACTGCGCAGTTTCGTCTCCGTGCAGGGCTCCCTCGTGATGTTCCCCATCCACCGCTACGGCTCGGAGGAGCAGAAGCTTCAGTGGCTGCCGAAGCTCGCGTCCGGTGAGGCGATCGGCTGTTTCGGGCTCACCGAACCCGACCAGGGCTCCGACCCGGGCGGTATGCGCACCGTCGCCAAGCGCGACGGTGAGGACTGGATCCTCAACGGCACCAAGACGTGGATCACCAACGGCTCGGTCGCCGACGTGGCCGTCGTCTGGGCCCGCACCGAGGAAGGCATCCGCGGCTTCCTCGTCCCCAGGGACACGCCCGGCTTCACCACCAGCGAGATCCACCGGAAGCTGTCGCTGCGCGCCTCCGTCACCGCCGAGCTCCACCTGGAGGACGTACGCCTGCCCGCCTCGGCGGTGCTCCCGGGCGTGACCGGGCTGCGCGGACCGCTGTCCTGCCTGTCCGAGGCGCGCTTCGGCATCCTGTGCGGTGTCGTCGGCGCGGCCCGCACCTGCTACCTGTCGGCCCTGGAGTACTCCACCACCCGTGAGCAGTTCGGCCGGCCGATCGGCGGCTTCCAGTTCACCCAGGGGAAGCTGGCCCGCATGCAGGTCGACCTCGCGCACTCCCAGCTGCTCGCCCTGCGTCTGAGCAGGCTCAAGGACAACGGGAAGCTGCGCCCGGAGCAGGTCAGCCTCGGCAAGCTCGCCAACGTCCGCGCCGCTCTCGACATCGCGCGCTCGGCCCGCACCGTACTCGGCGCCAACGGCATCACCACCGAGTATCCGGTGCTGCGGCACGCCAACAACCTGGAGACGGTGCTCACCTACGAGGGCACCGAGGAGATCCACACCCTGGTCGTCGGAGAGTCCGTCACGGGCCTCGCGGCGTACCGCTAACGCCTCGGGCGGGCCGCTCACGGGCGGCCCGCCCGGGGAGTCACGCACGACACCACGGGAGGCGAGCGCCGTGACCACCCACGGATACGATTTCGCGCGGGACATCCGTCTCGAGGACCTCTGGGACGACCCCTACCCCATCTACCGCAGGCTCCGCCACGAGGCCCCCGTGGCCTGGGTGCCCGCCGCCGGCCGCTATCTGATCACCAAGCACGCGGACGTCGTCTTCGCCGAGCAGCACCCGGAACTCTTCAGCTCCCGAGAGAAGGACTCCCTCGTCCTGCGGGTCATGGGCGCCAACATGCTCCGCGAGGACGACCCCGAGCACCGGAGACTGCGGGCCGCCGCCGAGCCGCCCGCCCGGCCCCGCCGGGTACGGGGCGACTGGAGCCCGATCTTCCAGCGCACCGCCGACGAACTGATCGACTCCTTCGCCGACAAGGGCGAGGCCGACCTGTTCGCCGACTTCGCGGGGCCCTTCGCCGCCGCCAACCTGGCGCATCTGCTCGGGATTCCGCAGGTCCCGGCCGCGGACATGATCCGCTGGTCGCAGGACATGATGGACGGCAACAGCAACTACGCCGACATCCCCGAGGTGTGGGACCGCGCCCTCGCGGCGGCGGGCGCCGTCGAGGAAGCCGTCGACGAGGCCGTACGGCGGCTGCGCGACGAGCCGGACGGCTCGGTGATCTCCTCGATGCTGCACGCCGAGGACCCGCCGACGCTCCAGCAGATCAGGAACAACATCAAGGTCATCATCGGCGGCGGGATCAACGAACCCCGCGACGTGCTGACCGCCGGCGTCTGGGCCCTGCTCACCCACCCCGGACAGCGCGCCGACGTCGAGGCCGACCCGGCCCTGTGGCGCAACGTCTTCGAGGAGACGGTCCGCTGGATCTCGCCCATCGGCATGTACCCCCGCCAGACCACCGAGGACCTGGAGCTCAGCGGCACCCGTATCCCGGCCGGCTCCCGGGTCGCCCTGGTCATCGGCGCCGCCAACCGGGACGAGGAGGTCTTCCCCGAGCCCGACCGCTTCGACATCCACCGCGCGCAGCGCAACCACCTCGCCTTCGGCGGGGGACCCCACTTCTGCATGGGCACCTGGGTCGCGCGCCACGAGGTCGGAGAGATCGCCTGGCCCACCCTGTTCCGGCGGCTGCCCGGCCTCGAGCTCGACCCGGACCGGGCGGTCGAAACCGGTGGATGGGTCTTCCGCGGGCTGCTGAACCTCCCGGTCCGCTGGAAGAAATAGGAGCGACGACGTTGCCCGAGAACAACTGGTTCGGTGCCCGGCTGGTCGCGAACGCGGCCGAGGCCGGCTCCCGGGTCGCCCTCGTCTTCGAGGACCGCTCCTGGACGTACGCGGAGCTGGACCTGGCGATCCGCCGTACGCTCGCCCGCCTCGCCGACCGCGGGGTGCGCAGGGGCGACCGCGTGGTCATGCGCGGCGAGGCCCGGCCCGAGGCACTCGTCACGATGTTCGCCGTGACACGGATGGGCGCGGCCCTGGTGCCCGTCCACCCGCAGATGACGGGACACGAACTCGCCGTGATCCTCGAGGAGACCGCGCCGCGCGCGATCGTCGCCGACCGGGGATTCCTGGAGGGACTGCCTCTCGGGACGAGTCTCCGCCTGACGTGGGACGAGCTCCGTTCCGGTGAGCTCGGCTCCGACGGAGGCGGCTCCGGTGACGAGCAGTCGTTCGAGGCCGGAGGCCCGGTCGAGGCCGGAAGCCCGGTCGCCGATCCCCCGGCGGGCTCCGACGTCGCGATCATCGCGTTCACCTCCGGTACGTCCGGACGGCCCAAGGGCGCGGTGCTCACCCACGACAACCTCTACTGGAGCCAGGTCAACGGGATGGCCCGCCTTCCCGTGGGCGAGGACGACGTCGCCCTGGTGGCGACGCCGCTGGCCCACGTGGCCGTCCTCGGCGGGCTGCCGCAGTACACCTGGGCACGGCGGGGGACCGTGGTGCTCGCTCCCCGGTTCGACCCGGACCTGTTCATCGACCTGGTCCGCGAGCACGGAGTGACGGCGGCCTTCGCCGTACCGGCGATGCTGTCGCTCCTCGCACGGCACGCACGCTTCGACAGCCCCGACCTGAACTCGCTGCGGTGGGTACTGGCCGGCGGCGCGCCCGCGCTGTCGTCGACGACCACCCGGCTCCTCGGCCGGGGTGTGCGGGTGGTCAACTCCTACGGGCTGACGGAGTCCAGCGCCGGCGTCACCTACGCCGCGCTCGGTGAGGTCGCCGACCGGACGACCTCCGCGGGGCCTCCCGTCCCGCACGTCGAACTGCTCGTCGTGGACGAGAAGGGCGCGAGCGCCCCGATCGACGGCGTCGGTGAGATCTGGCTGCGCGGACCGTCCGTGGCGTCGTCGTACTGGACGGCAGGCGGACTGCGTCCCGCCACCGACCCCGACGGCTGGTTCCACACCGGCGACCGCGGCCGGTACGACGCGCAGGGGCGGCTGGAGGTCGTCGGCCGCGCCAAGGAACTGATCATCTCCGGGGGAGAGAACGTCGACCCGGCCGAGGTCGAGAACGCCCTCGCCGATCTGCCGGGCGTCCTCGAAGTCGCCGTCGGCGGATCCCCCGACCCGGTCTGGGGCGAGATCGTGACCGCGTTCGTGGTCGCGAGCGCGCCCGAGCCGGCCCTCGACGACATCCGGGCCCACCTCGAGGGCCGGCTCGCCCGGCACAAGTGGCCGCGGCGACTCCGCGTCGTCCCCGCGCTTCCCCGCGGAGCCACCGGAAAACTCCAGCGCCGCGCGCTCACCGAGCAGGCCGGCGTCCACCCCGCCGACCGGCCCGCAGCCGGCGCCACCGGCGACACCGACACCCCGAAGACCGCCACACCGCACCGCCAGGAGAGACCATGACCGCGACCATGCGCGCAGCCCGTATGCACCACGTCGGTGAGCCCATGAGACTGGAGGACGTCCCCGTCCCGACGCCGGGCCCCGGAGACGTACGCGTGGCCGTCCACGCCGTCAACATCGTGCCCAACCTCGCCAACATCCTGACGATGTGGACGACGTGGTTCCCGCACAGCCCCCTCCCGACCCTGCCCGCGATTTTCGGCCTGGACCCGGCGGGAGTGATCGACGCGGTCGGCGAGGGAGTCGAGGCCTTCGAGGTGGGCGACCGGGTGTACGTCAACCCGGGCCGCAGCTGCGGGTCCTGCCGGTCCTGCCGGGGCGGCGACTCGATCAACTGCGCCAGCTACGCCTTCGCGGGCTACTTCGGCTTCTCGAAGACCGCCGTCGGCCTCCTCGACCGCTACCAGGGAGGTCTCGCCGAGTACATGGTGGCTCCCGCGTACTCACTGGTGAAACTGCCCGACGAGCTCTCCTTCAACGCCGCGGCCCGCTTCGGCTACATCGGCACGATGTACTCGGCGCTGCGCAAGGCGGACGCGGGCCCCGGCAAGACGATCCTGATCAACGGCGTCAGCGGCACCCTGGGCATCGCCGCCGCCCTGCTCGCGCCCGCCATGGGACTCACGCACGTGTACGGCACCGGCCGCGACCGCGGTCTGCTGGAGCAGGTCGACAAGCTGGCCCCCGGCCGCTTCCGTCTGCACGCCCTCGACGACGGCCCGCTGGACGAGTGGGTCCGTGCGGAGACGGGCGGGTACGGCGCCGACATCTACATCGACGCGCTCGGCCCGGGCGCCCCGCACGAGACGTTCCTCGCGGGCATGCGGGCCATGGCGCGCGGCGGCATCGCGGTCAACATCGGCGCCATCGCCGGGGACGTCCCGATCGACGTCCACCGCATGATGGACCAGCAGCTGCGGCTGATCGGCTCGGCGTGGTTCACCTCGGGTGAGGGCCAGGAGATGGCCGACATGGTCGCGGCCGGCCTGCTCGACCTGAGCCCGCTCGAGCACCAGATGTTCCCGCTGGAGAGCGTGAACGAGGCCATCAGCGGCACCGCGCAGCGCAACGGCGGCTTCAGCAACTTCATCGTCAGCCCGGTGGCGACGGCCTAGCCGACCCCCTGTCGTCCCCCCATTTCCGAGAGGACTACCTCGCCATGCCCAAGGTGACCTACGTGCAACAGGACGGCACCCAGACCGTGCTCGACCTGCCGGCCGGCACCACCGTCATGCGCGCTGCGGTCGCGGCCGGCGTCCGGGGCATCGTCGCCGAGTGCGGCGGCAACCTGATGTGCGCGACCTGCCATGTCTACACGGGAGACGGCGCCGACGGCGTCTTCCCCGGCGCGACCGACGACGAGGACGAACTCCTCGACTGCACGGCCGAGCCACGGCGCGACAACAGCCGACTGAGCTGCCAGTTGAGCCTCACCGACCAGGTGGAGCAGCTGGTGGTACACGTGCCGGGAGCACAGACATGACCCGGGGAGCGGGCGGGAACGACGCGGGCGGACACGGCGGTGTCGTGGTGGTGGGCGCCGGCCAGGCAGGCGTCCAGGTCGCCGAATCGCTGCGTGAGGCGGGCTACGACGATCCGGTCATCCTGGTCGGTGAGGAACCCCGACCGCCGTACCAGAGACCGCCGTTGTCCAAGGAGTACCTCGCGGGGAAGCTTCCCGATGCGGAACTCGCGCTGCGCGGGGACCGCTTCTACGAGGACCGGGGCATCCGTCTGCTCGTCGGCCGCCGTGCCGTGGAGCTCGACCGGAGCGGACGGGTACTGACGCTCGACGACGGCACCGTCCTCCCGTACGGGCATCTGGTGCTCGCCACGGGCGCCCGGCCCCGTCCGCTGCCGGTGCCGGGCGGCCGACTGGAGGGGGTGGTGGGCCTCCGCACCCTCGACGACGCCCAGGAGCTGTGCCGGCGTCTGGAGTCGGCACGGGACGTGGTGGTCATCGGAGCCGGGTTCATCGGCCTGGAGTTCGCCGCCGCGTGTCGGGCCGCCGGTCTGAACCCCGTGGTGCTCGACATCGCCGAGCAGGTGATGGGCCGGGCCGTGTCCGCGCCCACCGCCGCACACTTCGCGGAGCAGCACGGTCTGCGCGGCACTCGGCTCCTGATGGGCACCGCCCCCACCGAACTCGTGGGCCGCGACGGCCGGGTGACCGGCGTACGCACGGCGGACGGAACCACGATCCCGGCCGACCTGGTGGTCACCGGCGTCGGAGTCCTGCCCAACACCGAACTCGCCGCCCTGGCGGGGCTGGACACGGACAACGGCATCGTCGTGGACGAGTACCTCGCGACGGAGGATCCGCACATCTCCGCGATCGGGGACTGCGCCGCCTTCCCCGACCCGCGTGGCGGGGGCAGGATCCGTCTGGAGTCCGTCCAGAACGCCGCCGACCAGGCCCGCTGTCTGGCCGCCCGGCTCACCGGGGCAGCGCGCCCGTACGACGCGCTGCCCTGGTTCTGGAGCTACCAGGGAGACCTCAGACTCCAGATCGCCGGCCTGGCCACCGGACACGACCACACGGTCGTACGGAAGGACGAGCGGACCCAGGGCCTCTCGGTGTACTGCTTCCGCGGATCGTCCCTGGTGGCGGTCGAGTCCGTGAACCGGCCCGCCGACCACATGGCGGCCCGGCGGCTGCTGGCCTCCGGGGTCACCGTCACCCCCGAGGACGTCGCCGGCCCCGAGTTCAGCGCGCGGGCCCACATGGCACGGGCGACCGACTCCGAGCGAAGGGCTCCCGCATGACTACGATCTCCCGCGTCGGCGTCCTCGGCTGCGGGCTCATGGCTCCGGCATCGCCGAGACGGCGGCCAGGCGGGGGCTCGACGTCCTGGTGTGCGAGATCAACCGGACAGCCGTGGAGGCAGGACGCCGTATCGAGGCGTCCCTGCACCGGGCGGTGCGCCGAGGCAGGCTCACGGACACCGAACGCGACCACGCCCTGGCCCGGCTGACGTACACCAAGGACCTCGCGGACCTCGCCGACCGCGAGCTCGTCATCGAGGCGACGGCGGAGGACCGCGAGCTGAAGCGTTCGCTCTTCAGGGACATGGACAAGGTCCTCACCGGCACCGACGCCGTCCTCGCCAGCAACACCTCCTCCATCCCCCTGACCGACCTCGCGACCGCCACCGGCCGGCCGGACCGCGTCGTCGGGCTGCACTTTTTCAACCCCGTCCCCGTACAGGCCCTGGTGGAGATCATCCCCGCCCTCACCACCAGCTCCGACACCGTGGACCGCACACGCCGCTTCGCCGTCGAGCAACTGGGAAAGACCGCCGTCCAGGCGCCCGACCAGGCCGGTTTCATCGTCAACGCCCTGCTCGTCCCCTACCTCCTCGCGGCCGTCCGGATGGTCCAGGCCGGTACGGCCACCGCCGAGGACATCGACAAGGGCATGGAACTCGGCTGCGCGCACCCCATGGGCCCCCTGCGGCTGCTGGACCTGATCGGCCTCGACACCGCCCAGGCCATCGCCGAGTCCCTCCACCAGGAGTACGCCGAACCGCTCCACGCGCCACCGCCGTTGCTGCGCCGCATGGTCGCCGCGGGACATCTCGGCCGGAAGTCGGGCCAGGGGTTGTACACCTATCCGGCCTCCTGACACCGACTCAGCACTGCTCGACGGCGAAACGCCGGCAAACCCTCGTGAAGGAAGGCTTCAGCATGTCCCAGCAGGTCCAAGGCGTGGTCGCCGTCGGCAAGGGTGACGCGGTACGGCTCGAGACGATCGTGGTGCCGGACCCCGGGCCGGGCGAGGCCGTGGTGAAGGTGCGGGCGTGCGGGGTGTGCCACACCGACCTGCACTACCGCGAGGGCGGCATCAACGACGAATTCCCGTTCCTGCTCGGTCACGAGGCGGCCGGGGTCGTCGAGTCGGTGGGAGAGGGGGTGACCGATGTGGCGCCGGGGGACTTCGTGATCCTCAACTGGCGTGCGGTGTGCGGCACTTGCCGTGCCTGTCGGCGTGGGCGCTCCTGGTACTGCTTCCACACCCACAACGCCCGGCAGAGGATGACGCTGCTGGACGGCACCGAGCTCACCCCGGCCCTCGGGATCGGCGCGTTCGCCGAGAAGACCCTGGTGGCGGCCGGTCAGTGAACCAAGGTGGACCCGGCCGCGTCGCCCGCGGCCGCGGGTCTGCTGGGCTGCGGGGTGATGGCCGGCATCGGCGCCGCCATCAACACAGGCAACGTCGGACGCGGGGACAGCGTGGCCGTGATCGGCTGCGGTGGTGTCGGCGGCGCCGCGATCACGGGCGCCCGGGTCGCCGGGGCGGCGAGGATCATCGCGGTGGACATCGACGACCGCAAGCTCGCGACCGCGACCTCCCTGGGCGCGACCCACACGGTCAACTCCCGTGCGACGGACGCGGTGGAGGCGATCCGCGAGCTGAGAGCCTGTGTCATATCCCCGGCCGGGCGCGCGACGCCTGGCACGCACACTCGCCGCGTTGCCGAAACGCCCACGTGACTCCTCCCCCACTCTCGGCTTCGCTCGAGCGGGGGGACCCCCATCGAGGGCGCTCCGGCGCCTTGCGATCGCACGCACCAGACGCCGCGCGCTGATCCGACCGGGGATATGACACAGGCTCTGACCGGCGGCTTCGGCGCGGACGTGGTCATCGACGCCGTGGGCCGCCCGGAGACGTACCGGCAGGCCTTCTACGCCCGCGACCTGGCGGGCACGGTCGTCCTGGTCGGTGTGCCGACCCCGGAGATGAAACTCGAGCTCCCCCTGCTGGACGTCTTCGGCCGAGGCGGAGCGCTGAAGTCGAGCTGGTACGGCGACTGCCTGCCCTCCCGGGACTTCCCAATGCTGATCGACCTGTACCGCCAGGGACGTCTGGACCTGGACGCCTTCGTCACCGAGACCATCGCCCTGGAGCAGGTGGAGCAGGCCTTCGAGCGGATGCACCACGGTGACGTCCTGCGCTCGGTGGTGGTCTTCTGACGGCGGGCGCCCGTATCGAGCACCTGGTCACGTCCGGCACACGCGATGACCTAGACGCGCCGCCCGGGGACGCCGGCGTCCAGCGCGGCGCGGAGCCACTCCTGGGCGGCGCCGAGGGTGGGGTCCTGCGGGGTGGCGAGTTCGCCCGCGAGTTGCCAGTAGCGCTCCATCACCGGGTGGGCGGACCGGTCGAGGCGGAGGCTCAGCCGGCGGCGGAAGGTGGGGGTGTCCCGGGCGCCGTGGGCATGGGCGTAGGCGGAGACGAAGCAGTCGAGTGCCTCACCCTCGTGCGGTGACCGTCCGGCGCGCAGGGCCGGCGCAGCCAGCTGGTAGGCCTCGCCGAGGCCGTCGTAGAGCACGCTCGGGCGGTACTCCGGATCCCGCTCCGGAGGCGGGGGCCGCGAGTCGTGGCCCGGGGGACAGGGGGCCGTGGCGAGGGCGTGCAGCCGGGCGAAGGCCAGCACCTGGGCCGGGGTGGGGTCCGCGGGCGGCTGCGGCACGGCGGCGTCGATGATCCACGAGACCTGCCGGGCAGGGAGCCGTAAGGGCAGCACCCGCCGCCAGTAACGGGCCAGCGCGGCCGTGCCCGGAGGGACCGCACCACCGGGGAACGCGCCGATCAGCCGCAGCCGGTCGGCGCGCTCCTCGGGCGTGCAGTCCCGCAGCAGGCGCAGCGCGGCCTGGCGCCAGCGCAGGGCGGCCAACCGGGAGCCCAGCTCCTCCAGCTGCCCGGCGATGACGTCATCCAGCGCGTCCTCCCGGTCGAGGGCCCGGTCGATGTCGGTGACCGGCAGGTCGAGGGCGCGCAGCGAGCGGATCAGGCGGAGCCGTTCGACCGCCTCGGGCCCGTACCGGCGGTGGCCCCCGGTACTGCGGGCGGCCTCGGGCAGCAGGCCGCGATCGGAGTAGAAGCGAACGGTCTTCACCGTGACACCCGCGTGCTCGGCGAGCTCTCCGATGCTCAACATGCCGTCCGATGGCACCACTTGAACCTCCCTCTGGGGGAGTTCCTACCGTACCGGCGAGCGCGGACGGCCCCTCGGACCGCCCGCGCGACCGGGATGCGCGAGGAGACGATCATGACGGCGTTCGTACTGGTGTCGGGCTGCTTCACCGGCGGCTGGATCTGGCAGGAGGTGGCCGACAGGCTGCGCGAGTCGGGTGCCGAGGTGCACGCGACGACCCTCACGGGGATGGAGGACCGCCGCGACGAGTCGGTAACTGGCACGGATCTGGAGACGCACATCGAGGACGTGGTGCGGGTGGTCGACGGCGTGGACGCGCCCGAGGTGGTGATCGTCGGTCACGACTACGGCATCCACCCGGTGCTGGGCGCCGCCGATCGCCGCCCGGAGCGGATCTCGCGGATCGTGTACCTGGACGCGGGCATGCCCCAGGACGGCGACCCGGCCCTCCGGCTGGTGCCCGACCAGGAGGTCCGCCACCAGTTGCTCGACCCGTCCGGGCAGGTGGGGGACGACTGGCGGATCCCCGCGCCCGTGTCCGGCGAGTGGCGGCGCTGGGGCAGCACCACGGGCCTCGATGACGAGGCACTCGCCCGGATGAGCCGCCTCGCCGCCCCGCAGCCGGCGCGCACGCTCACCCAACCCCTCACGCTCTCGGGCGCGGCCGCCGCACTGCCCACCACCGGCGTCCTGTGCACCGGGAGCGGCCTGAACATCGCCCTGGTCGAGGACATGGTCGCCGGCGGGCTGCCGCAGTTCCAGGCCCTGGCCGACCCCGAGGTGAGCTTCTTCGAACTCGCCACAGGGCACTGGCCGATGCTCTCCTGCCCCGGCGAGCTGACCGAGGTGCTGATCCGGGCCGCGGCGGGTGAGGGGCAGCGGATCACCGGGACCGGCAAGGTGCCTTCGTATCTCCGGCCCTTCGTGCTGGACGTACCGGAGCTGCCTCGCGAGCGGGTCGGACGGCTGGACCTCTACGTCCCCGACGACCCCGCCGGGGCGGAGGGGCCCCGTCCGGCCGTGCTGTTCGTGCACGGTGGCCCGGTCCCCGACGACCTACGGCCCACCCCACGCGACTGGCCGGGCTTCGTCGGCTACGGCCGGTACGCCGCGAGCCTGGGCGTGGTCGGCGTGACCCTCGACCACCGGCTGCACGGCTTCGACGACTACGGGCGTGCCGCCGAGGACGTCGCCGAAGCCGTCGCACTGCTCAGGGCCGACCCGCGCGTCGACTCGGAGCGCATCGCGCTGTGGTACTTCTCCGGCGGAGGGCTGTTGCTCTCGGACGTCCTTGCCGAGCCCCCGTCGTGGCTGCGGTGCGTGGCGGCGACCTATCCCGTCCTCGCGCCCCTGCCCGGCTGGCCGGCCCCGGATCCCCGCTTCCGCCCCTCCGCCGCGGTGCAGGCCGCGGGACGGCTGCCGATCGTGCTGACCCGGGTGGGGCTGGAGAACGCCGAGATCGCCGCCACGGTCGAGGAGTTCCTGGCCGTCACCAAGGCGTGCGGGGCCGAGGTCGAGGTGATCGACGTGCCGGACGGGCACCACGGGTTCGACACCATCGACCACACCGAGCAGTCGCGCCGCGCGGTGGAACGCGCGATGCGGAGCGTCCTGGCCCACCTGCGCGACTGACCGGCCGCCGCGACCGACCGGCCGCGCGGCAGGAAGGTCTGCGTGGCAGGACGGTCCGCGCGTGGTCGCGTGTACGAGATCGATCGCGGTTTGGTGAGCGACCCGCGGGGAGTACGACGTCGGAGGGGCCGGGCCCCGGAACCGGCCCATCGCGCGGCTCACCCGCCGAGCCGCCGCAGCCGCTCCGCGTCGCAGGTCCGCGGGCAGGTGGAGCAGGCGTCGTCCGGGCGGATCGTGTAGTACATGCAGCAGCCCAGACGGGTGCGGGTCGGGTGTTCCTGGCCGTCGGCGGTGCGCAGGGTGCGAAAGCCGGCGCCACCCGGGTAGGGCGCCACGGGCGAGGGCAGTACGTCGGAAGCGGCCCGTACGGCGGCGGCCTCCTCGCCGAGCACACGGCCGAGGTGCCAGATGCCCGAGACCAGGTCGTCGGCGACCAGGCCCCACAGGGCACGCGAACCGCGCCGGGTGTACGGGCCGATCGCGGCCAGCACCGGACGCATGTGATCGGCGACCGCGTCCCTCAACTCGGCCCGCAGATCCTCCTCTCGCACCACGGTGCGCACGCCGGGCAGCGCGGTCGCCGGGTCGTCCGGGAGGCAGGTGAGGTGTGAGCCCGGCGTGAGCACGAACGCCCCGGAGGCGAGGTCGACCCGTATGTCCTCGGGCACGATGCGCGGCACCCTCCGCCCCAGGTACCAGACACCGCTCATCAGCAGGCCCACCGACCAGGCGTAGTCGTGCAGTGCGCGCGAGGCGGCGACATGGCGGGGCGCGGTGTGGCCGTGGTTCTCCCTGATGCGGGCGGCCTCGGCGGCGACGAACGCCTCGACCGCGTCCTGGCTCTCCGTCAAGCAGTCACCGACGACGTGCATCCGACGGGGCTCCGTGACGCGCACCTCCAGCGCCTCGCAGAGGGAGACCAGGCGTCGGTACGCGGAGGTGAGGAGTCCGGGCGCGTCCGTGTGGGTGTCTGCCGGCGCGAGGTCCAGGGCCACGGTCATCGGAACTCCCGAGAGTGAGGGGCTGATTGGTGAACAAGGTAAGCCTTACCTTAGTCTCAAGATCGCCGTGCTGATGACCAAAGGGAGGTTGTACGCCACTGATGCGTCTGTACCTGCTCGCCCTCAACCCCACCGACTCCGTCACCGAGGGCTTCCTGCCGGCCGCGGCCCGGCTCGGTCTCGACGTCACCGTCCTCACCGACCAGCCCGACGCGCACCGCCGCACCCACCCGGACGCGGAGGTCCTGGACTGCGACGTACGCGACTTCCGTGCCGTCGTCACGCGGATCTCCACACACCGCACACCGGACGCCGTCTTCACCAACAGCGACCACCTCCAGACCCAGGCCGCCCTGGCCGCCCACTACTTCGGCCTCCCCGCCAAGGACTGGCGCGCCGCCCTGCGCACCAAGGACAAGGCCGAGATGCGCCGCCGTCTCGCCGCCACGGGTGCCGACACCGTCTGGTCGGCCGAACTCACCGAGCCCGCCGCCCTCGACGCGCCGTACCCGTGCGTCGTCAAGCCCCGGGAGGGCGTGGCCAGCGAGGACGTCGTCCTGGCCGACGGGCCCGAGGAACTGGTCGCGCACAGCAAGGAGATCCTGGCCCGCCGCCCCGGAGCCGCGCTGGTCGTCGAGGAGTACCTGCCCGGTGAGCTCCACACGCTGGAGACCCTCGGTGACGGCCGGGTCCGCCATGTTCTCGGTGGTTTCCGGACCGAGCTGTCCCCGCCGCCGTACTTCATCGAGCAGCGGATGACGTTCGCCCCGGCCCACCCCGAGCCGGTCGTCGAACAGGTGCTGGCCCAACTCGACGCGCTCGGCGTCGGGTTCGGCGCCTGCCACACCGAGTTCGTGGTGCACGAGGGCCGGGCGCGCCTGATCGAGGTCAACTACCGTGCCGTCGGCGACCAGTGCGATCTGCTGCTCGCCCGGCTCCTGGACATCCCGCTCTTCGAGCACATCCTGAGCACGCACCTGGGTGAGCCGCTGCCCGCGGACCTGGGCGCCCGGCGCGACGGAGCGGCCCGCCTGGACTACCCGTGCGCCGACCGGGCAGGGACCCTCGTCGCCGCACCCGCCGCCACCGAACTCGTCGCGGACGGCGTACACCTGACGTACCGTCCGCTGCGTCCCCCCGGCGAGCGCCACGACCTCTACCGCACCAACCGCGACTACCTGGGCGTCCTGCGGGCCGTGGGCACCGACCAGGCGGCGGTGGACCGGGTGGCGGCCGAGTTCCTCGCGGCGCTGAGCTGGGAGATCCAGCCGTGACGACCCTGTCCACGACGCCGGCGACGTCAGTGGCGGCCCGGCCCGGCGACCCCGTCGAGGCCGAACTGCTCACGCGGGTGCTCAGCGCCCTGCTCCGCGAGGACGTCGTCGGCCTGCGGACCCGCAGCACCCTCGTCCACCGGCCCGACGGTCCCTGGCTCCGGCTCCCCACCGAGGACGACGCCCTGCTGCTGCCGGTCACCGAGGACGGCTTCCAGTGCGCGTACGCAGCCCGACTCCCCCTGCTCGTACGGGAGTCGGACGGCACCGGGGCGACGACGTACGAGACCGTCCTCGCCGCACTGCGCGCCCTCTCCGACCCCGCCGACCGCGACGGCTTCGGCGCGCTCGCCGAGGAGTGCCGCCAGACGCTGGCCACGATGCGACTGCACCGCCACACGGCGGAGCGGGTACACGCCGGGCTCGCCGGCCGCTACGGTGCCGACCCCGCCCGGTGGACCGGCCCGGCCGCAGGCCTGGCCCACGACACGCTCGCCGCACGTCTCGACCACCCCGTCTACCCGACCGCGCGCGGCCGTGCGGGACTCACGGAGGCCCAACTCCGCGCGTACACACCCGAGTTCCACCCGCGCTTCCCCTTGCGCTGGCTCGCCGTGCCGAAGGACGCGCTCACCGCGGCCGGGAGGCTGCCGGAACACTGGCCCACGCCCGCCGCTCTCGGCCTGGCCGCCGGGCTCGACCGCACCCACACCGCCCTGCCCGTCCATCCGCTGACCGTCGGCGCGCCCCTCGACGCCGCGCTCCACGCCACGGGGCTGACCGGCCGTGCGTTACTCGCCGACCGGGCGTGCCTCGACGTCGTCCCCACCCTGTCGACACGCACGGTCGCCCCGGTGGCCCACCCGTCCCTGCACCTCAAGCTCCCGCTGCCCACCGCCACACTGGGCCTGCGCAACAAACGCTCCATCAAACCCGGCACCCTCGTCGACGGCGCGGCGGGGCAGCGGCTGCTGGAGGCGGTGATCGACCGTGAACCCCGCTTCCGGGAGACGGTCCTCCACGCCGACGAGACGGTGTACGCGCACGCCGGGCACGAGATGCTCGCCGTGCTGTGCAGGCGCTACCCGGAAGGTCTCGACGACTCGGCCGTCGTCCCCATGGCCGCGCTGCTCGCCGAGGCGCCCGGCGGGCGACTGGTCATCGACCACCTCGCCGACCGCTTCCACGGCGGCGACGTGCTCGCCCTGCTGGACGCGGTCCTCACCCTGCTCTTCGACTGGCAGACCACGCTCTTCGGGTACGGGATCGCGCTGGAGTCCCACCAGCAGAACATCTCGCTCGTCCTGGGGCCCCGCCCGGGTGACCTGCGACTGCTGCTCAAGGACAACGACGGGCCGCGGATCAACACCGTACGGTCGGCCGTACGGCTGGGCGGACAGGGAGACCGCGACGACCCACGGACCTTCGACGACCCCCGGACCTTCTGCTCCGACGACGGGCCGGTCACCGACCTGTTCACCACCATCACCGTCCATCTGTGCGCCGGCGCCTACGCGTTCGGGCTCGCCCGGCAGGGCCGCGCCCCGCTGCCGGTACTGCTGCGACTCGTACGGGACCGGCTGGCGCAGGCCGTGGAACGGCTGGGCGGCGAAGCCGGAGCCGTCCTGCGCGCGCGGGTGCTGGAGGCGCCCCGGCTGCCGGTGAAGGCGATGGTGAGCGCCGGGACGCTGCTCAGCAAGGAGCGGTCGGGCGCGGCCGACATCAACAAGCACTACACCAGCGGGCCCAACTACCTGCTCTCTCCCGGGGATTCGGCCTGAACGCCGCTGGTCCCGCCACGGCCCTCACGCCCGTTCCCCCTTCCCGAACACCTGCTGGAGCCACTGATGTCCCCGCTGACCGCCACCCCTCGCACC
>NZ_VJZE01000639.1 GCF_009377205.1 Streptomyces phyllanthi | reverse complement strand
CCCCCCCACATTCCGCTCCCGGCACCGGCGCGCCCGTGCCGGACGAACCCGCGCCGGAGAAGGCCGGAGAAGGAAAGGAACATGGTTGGACAGAGCATGACCCTCCACGGCCAGGCGATGTACGACGGCGCCGGCACACCCGGATACGTCGGCGAACTCCCCGATGTCGCCCCGGCGTTCGACGGAGCCACGCTCGTGTACCGGGCACACCGGATCAGGGAGACCGCGCACATCGTGCAGGAGCGGTCGACCGGCCGCGTCGGCCTCGCCCCGGGCGGCGAGGCCGCCCCGCCCCGGCCGGCCGTGGACGCGACCCACCGGTTCCTCGGCGCCTTACCGCCGCTGTACCCGGAGTGGCTGGGCGACCTCGCCTTCTGCACGTACCACGGGGTGCGCTTCCCGTACGTCGGCGGCGAGATGGCGGGCGGCATCGCGACCACCCGGATGGTGACCGAGCTCGCCCATGCCGACATGCTGGGGTTCTTCGGCGCGGGCGGGCTGGACTACGCCGAGGTCGAGCGGGCCGTGGTGGAGCTGGCGCAGCGGCTCGGCGACCGCCGCAACTGGGGCGTCAACCTCATCCACTCCCCGCAGGAACCCGGCCTGGAGGAGTGCGTGGCCGGGCTGCTGGTCGCCCGCGAGGTGCCCGTGGTCTCGGCCTCCGCGTACATGTCCCTCACCCCGGCCGTGGTCCGCTGTGCCGTCTCGGGGCTGTCCACCGACCCGGAGGGCGGGATCGTCCGGCGCACCCGGATGTTCGCCAAGGTGTCGCGCCCCGAGGTGGCCGAGCAGTTCATGTCGCCCGCTCCGCCCGCGATCCTGCGCGAGCTGCTCGCACGCGGCGAGATCACCGCCCGGGAGGCGGACCTCGCCGCCCATGTCCCGGTCGCGGACGACATCACGGTCGAGGCCGACAGCGGCGGCCACACCGACAACCGCCCCCTGGCCGTCCTCCTGCCGGCGCTGCTGTCCCTGCGCGCCGAACTCACCGTCCGCCACGGCTACCTGGTGCCGCCGCGCGTCGGGGCGGCGGGCGGACTGGGCACTCCGGAGGCGGTCGCCTCGGCCTTCGCCATGGGCGCGGCCTATGTGGTCACCGGGTCGGTCAACCAGGTGGCCGTCGAGTCGGGGCTCTCCGACAAGGCCAAGCGACTGCTGGACCAGGCCGATGTCGCGGACGTGACCATGGCACCCGCCTCCGACATGTTCGAACTCGGCGTCAAGCTCCAGGTCCTGCGCCGCGGCACGATGTTCGCCGCCCGCGCCAACCAGCTCTGGGAGGTGTACCGCTCCTGCGAGTCCCTGGAGGCCATCCCCCCGGAGGTACGGGACAGGCTCGAACGGGACGTCCTGCGCAGCACGATCGACGAGGCGTGGAGCGGCACCCGGCAGTACTGGCGGGAACGGGACCCCGCGCAGCTCGCCCGGGCGGAACGGGACCCCAAGCACCGTATGGCGCTGGTCTTCCGTTCCTACCTGGGCCAGTCGAGCCGGTGGGCCATCGCGGGCGAGCCCGACCGGCGCGCCGACTACCAGATCTGGTGCGGACCGGCCATGGGGGCGTTCAACCGCTGGACCAGGGGCAGCTTCCTGGCCGGCCCCGAGTACCGCTCCGTAGTCCAGATCGCGCGCAACCTGCTGGAGGGGGCCGCCGTGCTCACCCGCGCGCACCAGCTGCGCAGCTACGGCGTCCAGCTGCCCGCCGCCGCCTTCTCCTACCGGCCCAGGCCGCTGACCTGATCCCCGCCGCGCGGCGTACCGCACCACGGCACCCCTCCCGTCACGCTGCAATCGGAGCACCCTCATGACTGGATCCACGCGCCCCGGCCACGTCCCCGTCGCCGTCGTCGGACTCGCCGCTCTGACACCCGGGGCACCCGCCGCCGAGGACTTCTGGCGGACCGTTCTGACCGGCCAGGACCTGATCACCGACGTACCCGGCGACCACTGGCTGGTCGAGGACTACTACGATCCCGATCCCTCCGCGCCGGACCGCACCTACGCCCGGCGGGGCGCGTTCCTGCCCGCCGTCGACTTCGACCCGGCCGCCCACGGCATCCCTCCCAACGCCCTGCCGGCCATCGACACCACCCAGCTCCTCGCCCTGAACGTGGCCGAACAGGTGCTGGTGGACGCCGGTTTCGACGACCCCGTGGCGCTGGACGGGGAACGCACCGGGGTCATCCTCGGCACGGCGGCCCTCGAACTCCTGCACACCATGAGCAACCGGATGCAGCGCCCGGTCTGGCTGAAGTCCCTGCGTGAGAACGGCATCCCCGAGGACCGCGCCCAGGCGGTCTGCGACCGGATCGCCGACCACTACGTGCCCTGGCAGGAAGCCACGTTCCCCGGAGTGCTCAGCAACGTCGTCGCCGGGCGCATCGCCGGCCGGTTCGACCTGCACGGCACCAACTACACCACCGACGCGGCCTGCGGCAGCTCGCTCGCCGCGGTCAGCGCCGCCGTCAACGAACTCTCCGTCGGAACGGCGGACCTGATGATCACCGGGGGAGTGGACACCCTCAACGACATCCTCATGTACATGTGCTTCAGCAAGACCCCGGCGCTGTCGCGCTCGGGCGACTGCCGGCCGTTCTCCGACGCCGCCGACGGCACGATGCTCGGCGAGGCACTCGTGATGTTCGCGCTGAAGCGCCTCGCGGACGCGGAACGGGACGGCGACCGGATCTACGCCGTACTGCGCGGCGCCGGCAGTTCCTCCGACGGCAGGGGGAGCGCCATCTACACCCCCGTACCCGCCGGACAGGCGCGGGCCCTGCGCCGGGCCTACGAGTCCGCGGGGTACGGCCCCGACTCCGTCGACCTGGTGGAGGCGCACGGCACCGGCACGACGGCTGGGGACGCCGCGGAGTTCACCGCACTGCGCACGGTGTTCGAGGAGTCCGGCCGTACGGACCGCCAGTGGTGCGCGCTCGGCTCGGTGAAGTCGCAGATCGGGCACACCAAGTCCGCCGCGGGCGCCGCCGGGCTGCTGAAGACCGTCCTGGCGCTGCACCACAAGGTCCTGCCCCCGACCATCAAGGTCGAACGCCCCAACCCCGCCCTGGAGCTGGAGCACAGCCCGCTGTACCTCAACACCCGGGCCCGCCCCTGGGTGAAGGCGCCCTCGGAGCCCCGCCGGGCGTCGGTGTCGAGCTTCGGGTTCGGCGGCACCAACTTCCACCTCACCCTGGAGGAGTACGTGCCCGGGCCCGACGTACGCGCCACCCCGGCGCCCCTGAGCCGGACCGCGCCCACCGAACTGCTGCTGTTCAGCGGGGACTCGCCGGAGCGGGTCCTGGAGCGGGTGGAGGAGGTGGCGGCCGGCCGCGGTGACGCCCGGGGGACACAACAGTCCTTCGCCGAGGTGGCGCTGGCCACGCAGCGGGCCTTCCGGCCGTCCGATCCCCACCGGCTCGCCGTGACGGCCGCGGACACCGCCGAGCTCGCGGGCCGGCTCGACCAGGTGGCCGCGCTGGTACGGTCCGCCGCGCGCCGCGACCGCCCGGTGACCACGGCGGGTGGCATCGCCTACGGCCACGGGACCGCAGAGCCCGGACGGCTGGCGCTGCTCTTCTCCGGGCAGGGCAGCCAGTACACGGGTATGGGGGCCGACCTCGCCATGCATCTGCCGCAGGCCCGGGAGGTCTGGGACCGTACGGCGGGGCTCGTCCTGGATGACGGCGCTTCCCTGCCGTTGCACCGGGTGGTGTTCCCCGTACCCGCGTTCACCGAGGAGGACCGCGCCGCGCAGGAGGCCCTGCTCACCCGGACCGAGTGGGCCCAGCCCGCACTGGCCGCGCAGAGCGCCGCACTGCTGGCGGCGCTGCGTACGGCGGGTGTCGAGCCCGACTGCGTGGCCGGGCACAGCTTCGGGGAACTGGTCGCGCTGTACGCCGCCGGGGTGATGGACGAGGAGTGCCTGGTACGGCTCGCCCGCAGGAGGGGCGAGTTGATGCGTGACGCCGTCACGGAGCCCGGCGCCATGCTCGCGGTGATCGGTGCGGGCCGTGAGGAAGTCGTACGGATGCTTGAGGAGTTCGAGGAGTCCGAGGGGTTGGAGGGGGCGGCGGGTTCGGTGGG
>NZ_VJZE01000638.1 GCF_009377205.1 Streptomyces phyllanthi | reverse complement strand
GCCCTCACCTACGGACACCCCCCACTACGGACAACCCCCCACGGAAAGCCCCCCATGGAGAGGAATCCCATACTCATGAGCCGTACCCGAACAAGAACGGCCCTGCTCGCCGCCCTCGCACTCGTGGGCGGCGCGGCCGGGACCGCCGTCGCGGCGGATCCCGACGCCGTCGGCACCCAGGCCATCCCCTGCACCGTCGACTACAAGGTGCAGAACCAGTGGGACACCGGCTTCACCACCTCCGTCACGGTCACCAACAACGGCGCCGCCAAGTCGTCGTGGGCCGTGAAGTGGTCGTACGCCGGGAACCAGAGGATCACCAACGGCTGGAACGCCAGGCTCACCCAGAGCGGCACGGGCGTGACCGCCGCCAACGAGACCTACAACGGCACGCTCGCGACCGGCGGTTCCGTCAGCTTCGGCTTCAACGCCTCCTACAGCGGCACCAACGCCCTCCCCACCACCTTCACGCTCGACGGCGTCACCTGCAACGTCGACGACGGCGGTGGCGGCACGGATCCGGGCGGCCCCGGTGGCCCCTCCGGGCGGGTCGACAACCCGTACTCCGGCGCCAAGGTGTACGTGAACCCCGAGTGGCGGGCGAAGGCCAACGCCGAGCCGGGCGGCAGCCGGATCGCCGGCCAGCCCACGGGTGTCTGGCTCGACCGGATCGCCGCCATCAACGGCGTGAACGGCGGCATGGGCCTGCGCGCCCACCTCGACGAGGCGCTGCGGCAGAAGGGCTCCGACGAGCTCGTCGTCCAGCTGGTCATCTACAACCTGCCCGGACGCGACTGCGCGGCCCTCGCGTCCAACGGCGAGCTCGGCCCGACGGAGATCGACAAGTACAAGACGCAGTACATCGACCCGATCGCCGCCATCCTCGCCGACCCGAAGTACGCCGCGCTGCGGATCGTCACCACCGTCGAGATCGACTCGCTGCCCAACCTCGTCACCAACACCGGCAGCCGCCCGACGGCCACCCCGCAGTGCGACGTCATGAAGGCCAACGGCAACTACGTCAAGGGTGTCGGCTACGCGCTCAACAAGCTCGGTGACGTGGCGAACGTCTACAACTACGTCGACGCCGGCCACCACGGCTGGATCGGCTGGGACGACAACTTCGGCGCCTCCGCCAACACCTTCAAGGAGGCGGCGACCGCCGAGGGCGCCACCGTCAACGACGTCCACGGCTTCATCACCAACACGGCGAACTACAGCGCGCTGAAGGAGAACAACTTCACCATCAACGACAACGTGGCCGGCAAGTCGGTGCGCGAGTCGAAGTGGGTCGACTGGAACCGCTACGTCGACGAGCAGTCCTTCGCCCAGGCCTTCCGCAACCAGCTGGTCTCGGTCGGCTTCAACGCGAACATCGGCATGCTGATCGACACCTCCCGCAACGGCTGGGGCGGCTCCGCACGGCCCACCGGACCGGGCGCGACGACCAGCGTGGACACGTACGTCAACGGCGGGCGCTACGACCGCCGTATCCACATCGGCAACTGGTGCAACCAGTCCGGAGCGGGTCTGGGTGAGCGCCCGCAGGCCGCGCCCGCGGCCGGGATCGACGCCTACGTGTGGATGAAGCCCCCGGGGGAGTCCGACGGTTCGAGCCAGGCCATCGACAACGACGAGGGCAAGGGCTTCGACCGGATGTGCGACCCGACGTACACGGGCAACCCGCGCAACGGCAACAGCATGTCGGGCGCCCTGCCGAACTCCCCGCTGTCCGGGCACTGGTTCTCGGCGCAGTTCCAGGAGCTCATGAGGAACGCGTACCCGGCGCTGTGAGCGGACACGTGCCCGGGGCCTGAGCCCTCGGGCACGTGAGCACATGGCCCTCTCGCCCGGATTTGCCGATACGGCAACGAGAATTGCCGTTGATCGGTGCGTCGGCGCACGCTGGCGGGCATCCGAGCGAGAGGGTCATCACCATGGGAAACCACCACGATCGCCACCACGACT
Source organism: Streptomyces phyllanthi (assembly GCF_009377205.1). Taxonomy (GTDB): domain Bacteria; phylum Actinomycetota; class Actinomycetes; order Streptomycetales; family Streptomycetaceae; genus Streptomyces; species Streptomyces phyllanthi. The sequence continues at coordinate 2,123 of NZ_VJZE01000638.1, read as the reverse complement.
GCCACCACGGTCACCACGGTCACCACCATGATCACGACGCCGAACGGGACTGGTCCGTCATGGCTCCGATGCTGGAGGCGGAGGCGGAACTGTTCTCACCCCTGTACGCGCGGGCCGCGGCCTGGCTGAGCAAGCGGCAGCCCCATCCGGGGCTCGTCGTCGACGCGGGCAGCGGTCCCGGAGTCGTGGCCGCTGTACTGGCAGCCTCGTTCCCCGGCGCGCGCGTCGTCGCCGTCGACGGCTCCGGCCCCCTCCTCGAACGCGCCCGCGACCGCGCCGAGCGCCTCGGGATCGCCGACCGCTTCAGCACGCTGGAGGGTGAACTCCCGGACGTACTGGGCGACCTGGACTACCCGGTCGATCTGCTCTGGGCGAGCAGGAGCCTGCACCACCTCGCCGACCAGCGGGCGGCCCTCGCGGCCTTCGCCGGGCGACTGGCGCCCGGCGGCACCGTCGCGCTGCTGGAAGGCGGCCTCCCCGCCCGCTATCTGCCCCGCGACATCGGTATCGGCCGGCCCGGTCTCCAGGCCCGTATCGGCGCCGTCGAGGCCGAGCGGTTCACCGCGATGCGGGCCGAGATCCCCGGGGCCGTCGAGGAGATCGAGGACTGGCCGGGACTGCTCACCACGGTCGGTCTGCGCGGCGCCACCAGCCGCACCTTCCTGCTCGACCTGCCCGCCCCGCTGCCCGAAGAGGCCCGCGCGTTCGCCGTGACCGCGTTCCAGCACTACCGCGACACGCTCGGAGAACACCTCGACGCGTCCGACCGGGCGACCGTCGACCAGCTCCTCGACCCCGACGACAAGGCGAGTCTGTACCACCGGCCCGACGTCTTCGTCCTGGCGGCGCACACGCTCCATGTGGCGGAGGCGCCCCTCGTGGCCTGAGAACGGGCATCGAGGGCGTCGGCCCCCTGCTGACCGTCGACGACGACACCGTCGGTCGGACGGAAAAGCGGCGCCGCCGCCCCCGAGCAGGGGGCAACGGCACCGCTGAAGGCGCGTGCGCCGGTGTCAGGCCATGTTGAACGTCGCCGGGTCCGGGCCCAGACGGCGGCCTTCCTCGAGGGCGCTGATGGCGGCCATGTCCTCGGCGTCGAGGGAGAAGTCGAACACCTCGATGTTCTCCTTGATCCGCGACGGGGTCACGGACTTGGGGATCACGACGTTGCCCAGCTGGAGATGCCAGCGCAGGACGATCTGGGCCGGGGTGCGGCCGTGCTTCTGGGAGATGGCGACGAGCGCCGGGACCTCCAGAAGGCCCTTGCCCTGGCCGAGCGGCGACCAGGCCTCGGTGGCGATGCCCTGCTGCGCGTGGTACTCGCGGGCCGCCTGCTGCTGGAGGTGCGGGTGCAGCTCGATCTGGTTGACCGCCGGGATGACGGAGGTGGCGTCGATCAGCTGCTCCAGGTGCTCCGGATTGAAGTTGGAGACACCGATGGCCCGGGCGCGGCCGTCCGCGTGCAGCTTCTCGAAGGCCTTGTACGTCTCGACGAACGTGCCCTTGGCGGGCAGCGGCCAGTGGATCAGGTAGAGATCCACGAACTCCAGGCCGAGCTTCTCCAGCGACGCGTCGAAGGCACGCAGCGTGGAGTCGTACCCCTGCTCGCTGTTCCAGAGCTTGGTGGTGACGAAGAGGTCCTGGCGGGGGATGCCCGAGGCGTTGATCGCCTTGCCGGTGCCCTCCTCGTTGCCGTAGATCGCCGCTGTGTCGATGCTGCGGTACCCGGCCTCCAGCGCCGTCGAGACGGCCGTCTCGGCCTCGTCGTCCGGCACCTGCCAGACGCCGAAGCCCAACTGGGGCATTTCGACGCCGTTGTTCAGGATGATCGGGGGAACCTTGCTCACGAGCTCTCGATCCTTCAGTCGTCGGTGGTAATCCCATCGTCAACGATCACATACCCCGTCGCATTCCTGTGAGCCCGTGGGTCGAATCACAGGTTGGCCGGAAAGGGATGCGCCGCTTCGACCTTATCGGTCTGGACCATTGACCGGGGACCGTCCTGCCGACAACCCTGTACTCCCACCGGCTCGGGCACGTCGGTGAATCTCGCTCATGTACGTGAACTTCCAGTTCCGCCTGCACCTCCAGGCGTGCCCCGCTCTCCGGGCGTCCCCCCGCAC
>NZ_VJZE01000637.1 GCF_009377205.1 Streptomyces phyllanthi | reverse complement strand
GTGCGGGCGGTGTTCGACGGGGGTGGGGTGCCTCAGTGGGTACTGGAGCGGGGATGAACACGGATAGGGGTACTGGCGGTCTGCGGACGGTCGTCGACAAGGACACCGGGGTCGCCGTCCTCACGCTCGACCGCCCGGAGCGCCTGAACGCCATCGATCTGGAGACGGCCGGTCAACTGACGTCCGCCTGGCGTGAGTTCAGGCACGACGACACGGTGCGGGCCGTGGTCGTCACGGGTGCGGGTGAGCGGGCCTTCTGTACGGGGCTCGACCGGAACGCCGAGGTGCCGCAGCCGGGTTCGCCGTACATGGTGGACGATCCGCTCCTCGCGATCGGGCCGAAGGCGAACGACCTCTGGAAACCGGTCGTCGTCGCCGTCAACGGGATGGCCTGCGGTGGGGCCTTCTATCTGATCGGTGAGGCGGAGTTCGTCGTGGCGGACGAGACGGCGACGTTCTTCGATCCGCACACAACGTACGGGATGGTCAGCGCGTACGAGTCGATCTACCTCGCGCAGCGCATGCCGTTCGGGGAGGTGGCGCGGATGGCGCTGATGGGGACGGCGGAGCGGGTGTCGGCGCGGCGGGCGTACGAGGTGGGTCTGGTGTCCGAGGTGACCCCGGCCGGCGAGGCGCTCGCGGCCGCGGTGCGCTGTGCGGCCGTCATCGCCTCGTATCCGGCTGAGGCGGTGCAGGGCACGGTACGGGCGTGCTGGGCCGCGCAGGAGGCGACGCGGGCCCAGGCGCTCGCGCACGCCGCGCACCTGGTGGCGCTCGGCAATCTGCCCGCCGGGCGGCAGGCGGAACTGTTCTCCACCCGCCGCCCGGACTTCAGGACGCGCTGAGCTACTCGGCACGCACGCGGTGCTGTGGTGGCTGGACGACTCGAGCTGTCCAGCGAGATCAAGGACCTTCTCGATACGGAGCCCGGTGTCTACGTGATCCCGCAGTACGACGTGACGGTCATGACCGTGTGAGAGGCGTGTCGACCACTCAGGTCGTACGCCCCTGCTTGACCTCTGCCAGGAAGGCGGTCCAGGCCGGGGTCCGGAAGAGGAGGACGGGGCCGCCGTGGTGGGCGGTCTTGGAGTCGCGGACGGGGACGGTCCCGGGGAGGGCGGCGACCTCTACGCAGTTGCCGCCGTCGCCGTTGCTGTAGCTGCTCTTCCTCCAGCGCGCGGTGCTCAAGTCAGACTCGCTGCTTGCCATTTCGGTAGTCCTCTGCCGCTTCCTCGATCAGGGCGAGGGACGCCTCCGGTGACAGGGCGGCGGCCCTGAGCCGATCGTATGCCTTGCGGTACTGCTTCACGAGGGTCGGATCGTCGATGGTGGAGGCGCTGTACGGGGACTCCGTGTACACGAGGGGTGGGGCATCGGGGAACGCCATGACCGTGACGGTGCCCAGCATCAGGGGGTGCGCCCCGCAATTCCACGGAAGTACTTGCGGAGTGATCCGTGGCCGCCGGGCCAACTCCGCCACGCGGTCGAGCTGTTCGGCCATCTGTGCCGGAGGGATGATGGGGAGCCGCAACAGCGACTCATGGAGGATCACCCAGTACTCCGGGGTCGTCGCGTCGTCGTCGAAGAGGCGGGCCCTGGCGAGGCGGGCGTGCACCTTCTCGTCCGTCTTCTCCTGTGCTTCCAGCGGGTGCGTGGCCCTGATGACAGCGCGGACGTACGGTTCGGTCTGGAGGAGTCCGGGGAAGAGGGTGGGGCACCACTCCTCGATGCTCTCCGCCTGACGCTCCGCCTCCAGGACCCTCTCGAAGTACCTCGCGTGCCCCTTGCCGCGGGCCTTGCGGACGTCCTCGCAGCGGCGCGCGAAGAACCCGTTGGTCTTCAGGATCCGGTCGACGTGCTCCGCGAGGTCGCGGGGCATACGGCGCTCCCCGCGCTCGATCTCGCTGAGGTGGCTCAGCCCGTAGAAGCTTCCCTCCACCAACTGCTGGAGTGTGAGCCCGGCTTCCTCCCGCTGCCACCGCAGTTCCTTGCCGTAGAAGGAGGGGACGCTCTCCGAGCCGTCGATGTCCTTGCGCCGCACCATGTCCTGCCGCCGTTCCGCTGCTGCCGTACCTGGTTCCACGGTTCACGCCCGGGAGCCGAAATCCCTTTCACGGTACGCCGCCTGACGCCAGTGTGTGACGGGTTCGTCACACAGAGCACGGAAGGTGTGCCCGCACATGACCCTCGACCTGAACCCGAGCGAGCGCCAGGCTGCAGTCACAGTGCTGCTTGATCTGGACCTCGCGGCCGTCCCCGAGGCGGTGCCGGAGCTGCGGCGAACCGTGAGCCGGTGCCTGGGCGTTCCCTGCCCCGACGTCCAGCTGTGTGTCTCCGAGCTGGTCGGCAACGTGATCCGGCATGTGGGAGAGGGCACTCCTGTGCGGGTCCGAGTCTCGCGGCGGGCTGAACGGGCTGAACGGGCTGAACGGGCTGACCAGGTCGGCCGGGTCGGCCGGATTGTGGTCGAGGTGACCGACTCCGGTCCGCATGCCTTCCCCGTCGTCCTGCACGCTACGGCCGACGACGAGACCGGCCGGGGGCTCGCCCTGCTGGACGCCGTGGCGCTGCGCTGGGGCGTGGAGCAGGGAGCGGCGGGCAAGACGGTGTGGTGCGAGTGCGGGTACGAGTCGAGGGGAGGGGGTGAACAGCGCTATGGCAACCAAGGGTGATGTCCCGGATCGTCGTCGAGCCGGTCACGCGCGACGTGGTCGAGAAGGCGATCGGTCTGCTACGGGACACCGGGCTGCTCGGCCGCAAGTACGCGACCGAACGGTTCCCGCCGTACAACGGCCAGGTCCTGTTCCCGGACACGCCTCGGCCGCGGTGGCTCCCCCTCCGCGCCACCGCGGCCGATCCCCGTCGGGATGAAGGTCTACTTGCCGTCCAGGTCCAGGGCGGGAGGCGCCGGCATCGCGTTCTCCATCGTCCTGATGTCGGCGGGTTCGCTGGGCATGGCGTTCTCCATCGTCCTGATGGAGTCCGGGCCCGGCGCCGGCGGCGTGGGCATGGCGTTCTCGAGCGCGCTGACGGTCTCGTCCGTCGTGGGCTGGTCCTGCGAAGTGACGTCCTGGTCCTTCTCGTTGTCGCTCATGAGCTTGAGTTCCTCTGCAGTGGTGACGAGTGAGGAACGCCCGTCCAGAAGCTCCCCCGAGGGCTGCTGGACGGGCGTCGGAGGCGCACATCAACTGCGCTCCCGGTCACCCCGCCTGCCCCCCGACGCGACGGTGTGACTGGTATCGAGAGTGCCGGGTGGAGATAAACGAATGCTGAACGTCCGCTCTCAGGCCGCGCTGGGCGCTGAGAGCAGCGCTCGGACCTCGTCCGCCTCGGGTGCGTTGTTCTGTTCGTGGAGGCTGAGCGCGTCGCGCCAGCACGCCCTGGCCCGGTCCGCCTGGCCCAGTGCCGCGAGCGCGTGCCCCAGGAGCACCAGGACGTTGCCCCGGGTCCTGTCGCCGCCGATGCAGCCCAGAGCGAGAGCCTGCTCGGCGTGCTTGGCAGCCTGCGCCGGACGCCGGGCGGCCAGGTGCACCTCGGCGACACGGAAGTTGGTGGCCCCTTCCCAGAGCCGCTGCCTGTGGTCGCTGAAGATGCGCAGGGCGTCGGAGAACTGGCTGAGAGCCTCAGAGTGACGGTCCGCCCGGGTCAGCGCGACACCCAGGGCGAAGTGACCGTTGGCGAGGCGTACCGTCCGGCCGATCTCGCTGTGCACGGCGAGACCGCGCCGCGCGATCTCCACGGCCTTCTCGATGCTGCCCATGCCCAGGTGGGCCCGGGAGAGGTTGCCCAGAGCGGTCGCCTCGACCGGGCGGTTGCCCGCGGCCTGGCAGCCCTCGATGGCCTGCTCGAAGAAGGGCTTGCTCTCCGCGTACCGGCCCTGGTGCAGGCAGAGGAGCCCGAGGCTGTTGGCAGTCCAGCTCACGGCGGTCGCGTCCTGCACGGAGCTCGCGAGCTCCATGGCGAGCCGTGCCTGCTCCTCCGCCTGCTGGATGCGGCCGGAGACCAGCAGCACGTCGGTGAGGGTCGTGCGTGCCCGGCCCTCCGCCCGCGCGTCCCCCGCCGCCCGGGTCGCCTCGCACATCGTCCTGGCG
>NZ_VJZE01000636.1 GCF_009377205.1 Streptomyces phyllanthi | reverse complement strand
ACCCAGCCCACCCCGGACGCGCATCCGATACCCGCCGACGCCGCCCCGAAGCCCAGCATCCCGACGGCGAACAACCGGTGGTGGCCGTACCGGTCACCGAGCCGTCCCGCGAAGACCAGCAGACTCGCCACCGCGATGAGGTAGCCGGTGCTGGTCCACTGCACCTGGGTGAAGGAGGCGCCGAGGTCGCGCTGGAGCGTGGGCTGGGCGATCGTGAGCACGGTTCCGTCGAGGGCGACGATCACGGCCCCGAGCACGCTGCCGGTGAGGATGAGACGACGGCGCGCGGCCGGGACCGCGCCGCCCGTGGTGGCCGTGACGGCACCACCCCCGGATCTCGTAGCCGTCATCCTTCGTATCCCTCCGGTTCCTCCGGTTCCTCCGGTCCCTCGGGCCCGAGGTGTGCGTCGAGCGCGGTGCGCAGGAGGGGTACGACGTCGTCGGCGCCCGTGGTGAGCTGGAGGCTGCCCCAGGACCACAGCTGGGCGATGCCGTACAGGTTGGCGAGGAACGAGCCCGCGACGAGGCGGGCGTCGGCGTCGGGGCGGGCACGGCCGACCAGGTCCGTCAGCAGGGCGAAGATCGGCAGACTCGTGTCCCGCAGGCCCAGCGTGTTGCTCTCCAGCAGGTCGTGGCGGAACATCAGCTCGTGCATGCCCCGGTGGGTGAGCGCGAAGTCCAGATACACGCGCCCCAGCGTCGCCAGCTGCTCCCGGGGGCTCGCCGTGCCGTCGCCGATCGCGACCGCGCCCCGGGAGGCCAGGTCCTCGAAGCCCCGGCGCGCGATGGCGGACAGCAGCTCCAGATGGGTGGGGAAGTAGCGGCGGGGCGCCCCGTGCGACACGCCCGCACGACGGGCGATCTCGCGGAGGGACAGCGCCTGGACGCCCTCCGCGGTCACCAGATCGACCCCGACCTCGATCAGACGGGAGCGCAGCCTGCCGTCCCGTTCACTCGCAGATGCCATAGACAGTGTCTACCAAGCCTGGGTAGACACTGTCTACTCGGAATTCCCGCGAGGTCCGCTCCGTTGATCAGGGCATGACCCAGGACCCGAAGGAACCCGACGGCGTGCCCGACACCGCGCGGGACGAGCGCAACGCACTGCTCGGACTGCTCTCCGAGCGCGACGGCGGAGTACTGGTGACCCTCAAGGCCGACGGCCGCCCCCAGCTCTCGAACGTCAACCACGCGTACTACCCGGACGAGCGGACCGTGCGCGTGTCGATCACGGACTCGCGCGCCAAGACCCGCAACATGCGCCGGGACCCCCGGGTGTCGTACCACGTGACCAGCGACGACCGCTGGGCGTACACGGTCGTGGAAGGCGTGGCGGACCTGACGCCCGTCGCCGGGGACCCGTACGACGAGACGGTCGAGGAACTGATCCGCCTCTACCGGGACGTCAGCGGCGAGCACCCCGACTGGGACGACTACCGCGCGGCCATGGTCCGGGACGGGCGACTCGTGCTGCGGCTCCGGGTGGAGCGCGCGTACGGGGTCCCCAAGCGCTGACCTCCTCGGCGTCGCCACCGCGTACGGAGACGAAGAACGGGTTCTCGCCCTGGTTCCAGGGCAGCTGCGAGGGCACGTCGTGGGCCATGACGTGGAAGCCGGTACAAGACACACCGCTCCGCTCACCAGCACCCGCCCTGCGGACTGCGGCTGCGTGCCCGTCACTTCACAGCGCTTCGCCCCGCCGACCACACGATCGACGGGGCGAGGAAGACGCCGACCCGGGATGGACCACAGCGTCCGGCACGGATGTCCGGGTCGTGGCAGAGGCGCAGGAGGTCAGGCTGCGACCCGTTCCCGGTCCGCGTTCTCGTCCGGCGCGCGTTCGCCGAGGAGTTCCGTCGGGATCCTGTGGGTCTCGCGGGCTGTGAGGGCGGCGAGGACCGGGGGCACGCACAGGGCCGCGGTGAAGAGGGCCACGGAGAACCAGTCGTCACCGTCCGGGCCGGCGATCTGCGCGGCGAAGGTCACGGCGAAACCGGCGATCGCGAAGCCGATCTGCGTGCCGATCGCCATACCCGACAGGCGGACCCGGGTGGGGAACATCTCGCCGTAGAAGGAGGGCCAGATGCCGTTCGCGGCCGAGTAGACGACCCCGAAGGTGAGGATGCCGAGGAGCAGGACCAGCGGGTAGGAGCCCGTGGAGATCGCCCACAGGTAGACGAACATCATGGCCGCGCTGCCCGCCGCACCGATCAGGAACACCGGGCGGCGCCCGATGCGGTCGGACAGGACGGCCCACGCCGGGATCGTGCCGAGCGCGACGAGATTGGCGAGTGCGCCCACCCACAGCATCGAGGAACGCGACAGCCCGACCGACTCGCTCGTGCCGTACGCCAGCGCCCACACGGTGAAGATCGTGGAGACCGACGCGACCAGCGCGCCCGCGATGACCCGCAGCACGTCCGCCCAGTGCGTGCGCAGCAGCTCGGCGAGCGGCAGCTTGGCCACGCCCTCGGACTTCGCCTGCTGCTGGGTGAAGGCCGGGGTCTCTTCCAGGGTGCGCCGGATGACGTACCCGACGACGGCCACCGCGATGCTCAGCCAGAACGGGATGCGCCAGCCCCATGACAGCAACTGGTCCTCGGGGAGCGCGGCGACCGGGATGAAGACCAGGGTGGCGAGCAGCTGCCCGCCCTGGGTACCGCTGAGGGTGAAGCTGGTGAAGAATCCCCGGCGCCCCGGTGGCGCGTGCTCCAGGGTCATCGAGTTGGCGCTGGCCTGCTCGCCGGCCGCCGAGATGCCCTGCAGGACACGGCAGATCACGAGGAGGACGGGGGCGAGCGTGCCGACCTGGTCACGCGTGGGCAGGCAGCCGATGAGGAACGTCGACAGACCCATCAGGATCAGGGTGAAGACCATGATCTTCTTGCGGCCGAGCCGGTCCCCGAAGTGTCCGAGGAAGAGCGCGCCGACCGGCCGTGCCGCGTACGCGACGCCGAACGTGGCCAGCGACAGCAGGGTCGCCGTGGCCGGGTCCGACTCGTCGAAGAAGACCGCCGGGAAGATCAGGGCGGCGGCGCTGCCGTAGATGAAGAAGTCGTAGTACTCCAGGGCGCTGCCGATCCACGCGGCCGTGGCGGCTTTCTTCGGCTGGCCGGGTGGCGCGTCGAGCGGTGCGGCGGGGACAGACGACACGGCGTGCTCCTTCGAGGGGACTCCAACGTAGGTGGAGTGAGCGGAGGGGGAGAAGTGCCGGATCCCTGGGGGGTGGACGGGTCGGCCGCGCCGGGTGCTACCCGGCTAATTAACCCACTGGATAGTTAGTAGCGGATGGCCAGTGATGTTGCGCCCGCGTTTCCCGGGTGTCAAGGGGTCGCGCTGAGAGGACTTCGCGGAGGGCTTCGCGGGAGGGCTTCGAAGGGCCGGGGCCTGCGGAGGTGGCGCGGCCTGTCGGACGGGGTGGTTCAGTCCGCGGTGCGGTCCGCGGTCAGATAGGCGATGACCATGTCGCCGAGCATGGCCCGGTAGTGCTCGCGCTGGTCCGCGGCCACCAGGTCACGGCCGAAGAGGGCGCCGAAGGTGTGCCGGTTGGCGACCCGGAAGAAGCAGAACGAGCTGATCATCGCGTGCAGGTCCACGGCGTCCACGTCGGCGGTGAACAGGCCCGACTTCCGGCCCGACTCCAGGATGCGGCTGATGACGTCCAGCGCGGGCGAGCCGATCCTCGCGAGCTCCTCGGAGGCCGCGATGTGCTCCGCCTCGTGGATGTTCTCGATGCTCACCAGGCGGATGAAGTCGGGGTGCTCCTCGTGGTGGTCGAAGGTCAGCTCGGCCAGCCTGCGGATCGCCGCGACCGGGTCCAGGTGCTCGACGTCCAGCTCCTGCTCGGCCTGCCGGATCACCGAGTACGCGCGCTCCAGGACGGCCGTGAACAGCTGCTCCTTGCCGCCGAAGTAGTAGTAGATCATCCGCTTCGTGGTGCGGGTGCGGGCCGCGATCTCGTCGACACGCGCCCCGGCGTACCCGGCCCGGGCGAACTCCTTGGTCGCCACGTCGAGGATCTCGGCCCTCGTGCGGGCCGCGTCACGCAGCCGCCCGCCCGAACGGGCCGGCTCTTCGACAGTGGTCATCGTTCCTCGGGTTCCTTCGGGCGGGAGGGCGG
>NZ_VJZE01000635.1 GCF_009377205.1 Streptomyces phyllanthi | reverse complement strand
GAGCCGCCCCCGGCCCCACCGCTCGTCCTCGTGGCGTGCTCCGGCGGCGCCGACTCCATGGCGCTCGCCTCCGCCCTCGCCTTCGAGGCCCCCAGACTCGGCGTCCGTGCCGGCGGAGTCACCATCGATCACGGTCTGCAGTCCGGCTCCGACCTGCGCGCCGAGGAAGTCGTCCTGCGCCTGGGGGAACTCGGCCTGGACCCCGTGGAGTCCGTCGCCGTCACCGTAGGCCGCGAGGGTGGCCCCGAGGCCGCCGCCCGTGACGCCCGCTACGCCGCCCTGGACGCCGCGGCCGAACGCCACGGCGCCGCCGCGATCCTGCTCGGCCATACCCGTGACGACCAGGCCGAGACGGTTCTGCTGGGCCTCGCCCGAGGCTCCGGCATCCGCTCCCTGTCCGGAATGGCCGCGGTCTCGGGGGCCGGCGGCCGTTATCGCCGTCCCTTCCTTCAGATCGACCGGCAGACCGCCCGCAAGGCCTGCATGGTCCAGTCCCTCCCCGTCTGGGACGACCCCCACAACACCGACCCCGCCTACACCCGCTCCCGGCTGCGCCACGAGGGCCTGCCCGCGCTGGAGAAGGCGCTCGGCAAGGGCGTCGTGGAGGCCCTGGCCCGCACCGCCCGGCTGTCCCGCGACGACGCCGACGCGCTCGACGCCTGGGCCCTCCAGGCGGAGGCCTCCGTACGCGACCCCTCGGGCCATCTGGAGTGCGCCAAGCTGTACGGCCTGCCCCCCGCCGTACGCCGTCGCGTCCTGCGCCGGGCCGCCATCGAGGCCGGCGCCCCGGCCGGCTCGCTCTTCGCCCGTCACGTCGAGGAGCTCGACCGGCTGATCACCGGCTGGCGCGGTCAGGGAGCCATCAATCTCCCGGGCCGAGTCGTCGTCCGGCGGCAGGGTGGCAGACTGGTGATCCGGCAAGGCTGACACCGGACCCCCGGCGGGGCCCCTCCCACGGGCCCCGAACCCCCTCACCGGGGCATGGGCGGCCGGAACGGCCGCGCGAGTGAGCCGAAGGGGCGCGCAGCGCCGGCGCCCCGAAGGTGAACGGGCCAGAGTGCGGGACGACGAAAGTGATGCGGGTGGACGCGAAAGACATGGGTGCCGACCTCCAGCAGGTACTCATCACCAAGGAAGAGATCGACGCGAAGCTGGCCGAGCTGGCCGCGAAGATCGATGCGGAGTACGCGGGCAAGGACCTGCTGATCGTCGGTGTCCTCAAGGGCGCCGTGATGGTCATGGCGGACCTCGCCCGGGCACTGTCCACCCCCGTCACCATGGACTGGATGGCGGTGTCCTCCTACGGCGCGGGCACCCAGTCGTCCGGTGTGGTGCGGATCCTCAAGGACCTCGACACCGACATCAAGGGCCGGCACGTCCTCATCGTCGAGGACATCATCGACTCCGGCCTGACCCTGTCCTGGCTGATCTCCAACCTCGGCTCCCGTGAGCCCGCCTCCCTCAAGGTGTGCACGCTGCTGCGCAAGCCGGAGGCGGCCAAGGTCGCGATCGACGTGCAGTGGGTCGGCTTCGACATTCCCAACGAGTTCGTCGTGGGATATGGCCTCGACTACGCCGAGAAGTACCGCAACCTGCCATTCGTGGGTACGCTCGCCCCTCACGTCTACGGCGGCTGATACGCCCCCGTCATGAGGACGGACCAGCCTCGTAGGGCGCTCGGGAACCTCGGCGGACCCCGCACCGTTGGAGCATGCAGAGACGGGATTGTCAGCCGCCCGCGCGGCTTCGGGTGACAATGCTGGGGTACCGTCCGAAGAACAGTCTTTTAGCAAACTCACTATGGCAGGAGGGACGGGGCGACACCGCTCCGTATGGATGGACGTGAAGCGATACTTCCGTGGGCCGGTCATGTGGATCGTGCTGGCCGTCCTCGCCGTGGTCGTGTTGATGCAGGTCGTCGGCTCGTCCGGCGGCTACAAGACGGTGGACACGGGCCAGGTTGTCCAGGCGATCAATGACAACAAGGTCCAGTCGGCCAAGCTCACCACCGGCGACGAGCAGATCATCAAGGTCGAGCTCAAGGACGGCACAAAGGTCGAGGGCAGCTCGAAGATCCAGGCGAGCTACATCGGCGACCAGGGTGTGGCACTGGCCACCACGCTCCAGCAGAAGTTCCAGGACAAGCAGATCGAGGACGGCTACACCGTTTCGCCGTCCAAGCAGAACCCGTTCGTCGGGATCCTGCTCTCCCTGCTCCCCTTCGTTCTCATCGTGGTTGTCTTCCTGTTCCTGATGAACCAGATGCAGGGCGGCGGCTCGCGGGTCATGAACTTCGGCAAGTCCAAGGCGAAGCTCATCACCAAGGACACCCCGAAGACGACGTTCGCGGACGTCGCGGGCTCGGACGAGGCGGTCGAGGAGCTCCACGAGATCAAGGAGTTCCTCCAGGAGCCCGCCAAGTTCCAGGCGGTCGGAGCCAAGATCCCCAAGGGTGTGCTGCTGTACGGCCCGCCCGGAACCGGTAAGACGCTGCTCGCGCGCGCCGTCGCGGGCGAGGCCGGCGTCCCCTTCTACTCGATCTCCGGTTCCGACTTCGTCGAGATGTTCGTCGGTGTCGGTGCCTCCCGAGTCCGTGACCTGTTCGAGCAGGCCAAGGCGAACGCCCCGGCGATCGTCTTCGTCGACGAGATCGACGCGGTCGGCCGCCACCGCGGCGCCGGCCTCGGCGGCGGTCACGACGAGCGCGAGCAGACCCTGAACCAGCTGCTCGTCGAGATGGACGGCTTCGACGTGAAGGGCGGCGTCATCCTGATCGCCGCCACCAACCGGCCCGACATCCTCGACCCGGCCCTCCTGCGCCCCGGCCGCTTCGACCGCCAGATCGCGGTCGACCGCCCGGACATGCAGGGCCGTCTGGAGATCCTCAAGGTCCACCAGAAGGGCAAGCCGGTCGCCCCGGACGTCGACCTGTCGGCGGTCGCCCGCCGCACGCCCGGCTTCACGGGTGCCGATCTGTCCAACGTGTTGAACGAGGCCGCGCTCCTCACGGCCCGCAGCGACCGGAAGCTGATCGACAACCAGATGCTGGACGAGGCCATCGACCGCGTCGTGGCCGGCCCGCAGAAGCGGACCCGGATCATGTCGGACAAGGAGAAGAAGATCACCGCGTACCACGAGGGCGGACACGCCCTGGTCGCGGCGGCCTCCCCGAACTCCGACCCGGTCCACAAGATCACGATCCTGTCGAGAGGCCGTGCCCTCGGCTACACGATGGTGCTCCCGGACGAGGACAAGTACTCGACCACGCGCAACGAGATGCTGGACCAGCTGGCGTACATGCTGGGCGGCCGCGCGGCCGAGGAGCTCGTCTTCCACGACCCGACGACCGGCGCCGCGAACGACATCGAGAAGGCCACGGCCACCGCCCGCGCGATGGTCACGCAGTACGGCATGACCGAGCGTCTCGGCGCGATCAAGTTCGGCGGCGACAACACCGAGCCGTTCCTCGGACGTGAGATGGCTCACCAGCGCGACTACTCGGAAGAGGTCGCCGCGCTCGTCGACGAAGAGGTCAAGAAGCTCATCGAGACCGCGCACAACGAGGCCTGGGAGATCCTGGTCGAGAACCGCGACGTCCTCGACAACCTGGTGCTCGCGCTGCTCGAGAAGGAGACGCTGGGCAAGGAGGAGATCGCCGAGGTCTTCGCCCCCATCGTCAAGCGCCCGCCGCGCCCCGCGTGGACCGGCTCCTCCCGCCGTACGCCCTCCACCCGCCCGCCGGTGCTCTCCCCGAAGGAGCTCGCGCTGACGAACGGGGTGAACGGCGCGACGCCCGCGATCGCCGGCACCGCGGAGTCCGTCCCGGCGAAGGAGGCCACCCCGGAGGAGCGCCCGGAGAGCTGACACCCGGCTCGTCCGTCCACCTTTCGGGCCCGGAATGAATGCCGTGTCCCCCAGGTTCTAGCCTGGGGGCGCGGCATTTCGTATGCCCGTACGTGAGGCGCGTGATCCGTACGCGCCGAAGGCACAGGAACGAGGCACCAGATGACCGACCCCGTGATGCTGGACGGCGAGGGCACGATCGGCGAGTTCGACGAGAAGCGCGCCGAGAACGCCGTACGGGAACTGCTGATCGCGGTCGGCGAGGACCCGGACAGGGAGGGCC
>NZ_VJZE01000634.1 GCF_009377205.1 Streptomyces phyllanthi | reverse complement strand
GCTCTGGGGCTTGGCGGGGGTCGCCGGGGTCTTCCGGAGTCTCGGTGCGTCGGCTGCGCGCCTTCGTACGGGGTCGCGGCCCCTCGCTTCCATACTCGTACGTGCTCGCGATGATCTCGACGCGTCGGTGATCGCCCTCCCCCGTGACCGCCGGTCGTGATGACCGCCGGTCCCGGTGTCGGAAGCGTCCCGATCCGTCGCTGCCGCTGTCGTACGTGGTCGCGTGGGCCCGGTTCCGTCGTACGGCCGCACGAACCGCACGGCCCGTGCAACTGCACGGTGCCGTGCGCCGGTGTGCGCCGACTCCGGCTCGCGCCGGGCGTGCGCCGCTACGCCGCCCCGGTGCCGCCGCCGCCCGGCAGGCTGGCGGCGTGGGTGATGACGTCGTCGATGAGGCCGTAGTCCTTGGCCTCGTAGGCGTCGAACCAGCGGTCGCGGTCGGAGTCGCGGGTGATCTGCTCGACGGACTGGCCGGTGTGGTGGGCCGTGAGCTCGGCCATGCGCTTCTTGGTGTGCAGCAGCCGCTCGGCGTGGATCTTGATGTCGGAGGCCGAGCCGGCCAGGCCGGCGGAGGGCTGGTGGATCAGGATCTCGGCGTTCGGCAGCGCGAAGCGCTTGCCCGGCGTGCCCGCGCTGAGCAGGAACTGGCCCATGGAGGCGGCGAGGCCCATGGCGATGGTCACCACGTCGTTCTTGATGAACTGCATGGTGTCGTAGATCGCCATACCGGCCGTGATCGAGCCGCCGGGGCTGTTGATGTACAGGTTGATGTCCTTGTCGGGGTCGGCGGCAAGGAGCAGCAGCTGTGCGGTGATCTTGTTCGCGATGTCGTCGTCGACCGGCTGGCCGAGGAAGATGATCCGCTCGCCGAGCAGCCGGTTGTAGACCTGGTCGCCGAGGCCACCACCGATGGAAGGCTCAGCGGCGGAGGGCATCAGATTCGTCACGTATCCACCTGCTCGTCTTACGACGGCGCCGGGCCGTCTCACGTCTTCTGCTGGGGCCTGGGACTCCGTGTGCGCCCCTGTCGGGCGGCTCCGGGGACTCCCCTGCCCTCGTATTCATGGACCCTAACGCGCGGGTCCCTCCGGGGAATCCCGCAGAGGGAACTGTTCGCTGTCAGCGCATGTGCTCCGCGGGGTTGGCCGGGTCTCGGGGGTGCCGTGGTTGTGGGTCGCCCCGTTTCCGGCAGGCACCGTCACGGGGCTCCGCCCCGAACCCCGGTGCGGTCTCGTCTGCCGGGTTCCTGTCGGTGGTCGGCCGCTGGTCTCGGCCGCTGGTCTCGGCCGCTGGTCTCGTCGTGGCTTGTCGCGCAGTTCCCCGCGCCCCTGAGAGCGTGGGCGCGCCCGGCGCGATGACGCGCCGCTACCACACGCACCGCCGTCACAATGCACACCCCCACAGCGCACCGCTATCACGACGCACCGCACCGCGGCACGCCGCTATCACAACGCGCCCGCAGGACAACGCACCGCCACCACAACCCACCGCTACCACGACGCACCGGCTGCCACGGCGCACCGCGCCACGTCGCGTCACGACGTGGCGCGGCGGGCCCAAGGCGGTCATGGCGCGGCGCACCCGTCGGCGTCCGGGTGTACGGACGTACGGACGCCGACGGGCCCCGAGAGCCGCAGGCGCGGTCTCGGGGCCCGTCAGGGGTGTGCTACGGGTGCCGAGGAGGTCAGGCCTCCGGCTTGTCCTCGGCGGCGGCCTCCGCGGCCTCGGCCGTCTCGGTGGCTTCCGCCGTCGCCTCGTCCTCGTCCTCGTCGTCCAGGTCGACGACCTCGCCGTTGGTGTCCTTCACCGTGGCGGCCTCGACGACCAGGGCCAGGGCCTTGCCGCGGGCGACCTCGCCGACGAGGAGCGGGACCTGGCCGCCCTCGACGACCGCCTGGGCGAACTGGTCGGGGGACATGCCCGAGGAGGCGGCGCGGCGCATCAGGTGCTCCGTCAGCTCCTCCTGGTTGACGTTCAGCTTCTCCTGCTTGACGAGCTCGTCGAGCACGAACTGGGTCTTGATGCCCTTGACCGCGGCCTCACGGGTCTCGGTGTCGAACTCCTCCGCCGACTTGCCCTGGATCTCCAGGTACTTGTCGAGGGTGAGGCCCATCTGACCGAGCTGGTGGTGCTCGAGGTTGTGCTTGCGGGTGTTGATCTCGTCCTCGAGCAGCTTCTCGGGAACGGGCACCTCAACCAGCTCCAGCAGCTTCTCCAGGACACGCTCCTGGGCCTGCGTGGCCTGGTCGTACTGCTTCGTGTTCTCCAGGCGCGTACGGCTGTCCGCCTTCAGCTCCTCGAGCGTGTCGAACTCGGACGCGAGCTGCGCGAACTCGTCGTCCAGCTCCGGAAGCTCACGGGCGGCGACCTGCGTGACCTTGACGGTCACCTCGGCCTCCCTGCCCGCCGCCGAGCCGCCCTTGAGCTCGGAGGTGAAGGTGGCCTCGCCACCGGTCTCCAGGCCCTTGACGGCGTCGTCGATGCCGTCGAGCAGCTCGCCGGAGCCGATGGTGTAGGAGACACCCTCGGCAACGCCGTCCTCCAGCACCTCGCCGTCGACCTTGGCCTCCAGGTCGATGGTGACCACGTCGCCGTCCTCGGCGGCGCGCTCGACCGGGGACGTCGAGGCGAAGCGCTCGCGCAGCTGCTCGACCGCCTTGTCGATGTCCTCGTCGGTCACCTCGACGGCGTCGACCTCGACCTCGATACCGGAGTAGTCCGGGATCTCGATGGTCGGGCGGATGTCGACCTCGGCGGTGAAGGACAGCAGCTCGTTGTCCTTCAGCTCCGTGATGTCGACCTCGGGCTGGCCGAGGACGTTCAGCTCGGCCTCGTTGACGGCCTCGGTGTAGAACTTCGGAAGCGCGTCGTTGACGGCCTCCTCCAGCACGGCGCCACGACCGAACCGCTGGTCGATGACCCGGGCCGGGATCTTGCCCTTGCGGAAGCCCTTCACCGTGACCTGCTGGTTGATCTTCTTGTACGCCGCGTCGAGGCTGTCCTTGAGCTCCTCGAAGGGCACCTCAACAGTGAGCCGAACCCGGGTCGGGTTCAGGGTCTCGACGGCGCTCTTCACGGTTCGGTCTCCTTGTGGCTGACTTCTTGGGGGTTCTGCTGCGCACCGCTGCCAAATCGGACGACCGGGCAGAGCCTCAGCTGATTAGCGGGCCCTTGAGAGACGTAACGGTGCAGACACACGGGCGCGCAGTTTGCATAGTAACCGCAGGCGCTACACGCCCCCAAAAGGAGAGCCCGGGGCTCCGGACCGCCCGTGGTGGATTCGGGCTGGTGGTCGGGGTGGCGGGATTTGAACCCACGGCCTTCCGCTCCCAAAGCGGACGCGCTACCAAGCTGCGCCACACCCCGTCTGGTGTGCGACACGTAGGGTACATGCCCACAGGCAGTGCGGCTGCCGCATTCCACGAGCGACGGCCGTGCGCCGGTGCTGACGGAAACCGGGTGTGCGGCGAGGGCGTACGACCCGCTACGATGCCTCCTGTGCCGTGGTCACCTGACCTGCGGCGCGGCCTACGCGGGCGTAGCTCAATGGTAGAGCACTAGTCTTCCAAACTAGCTACGCGGGTTCGATTCCCGTCGCCCGCTCCATACGGCTCAGGGCCAGGTCAGAGGATGATTCCTCCGCCTGGCCCTGATCGTTTTCTGGGGCGGTCTTCAGGGCGTACGGATGCCCTTCGGCGCCGTGAAGGGCGACGACTCCCCTGTCCGCGGCCGGGGGCCCACGTCCTGCGGGGACGGCAACTGCTCGGGGACATGAGGCGCGGCGTCCCCATCACACGGCCGGTCCGGTTCAGCGCGTCGGACACGGCGAACTCGGCGGCGCGGGAGATACCGAAGTCGATGACGCGGGGGTCGTCGCCGGCGAGTGCGCGACGGGAGCGGGCCGTGCCGTCGTACGTATGCGGGATGTGGAGCGTGGCCGCCCAGGGGCGCGGCGCGTCGGCGTCCACGACGGGCATGGTGAGGGCGCCGCCGGCCCGGCGGGCCGCGGCCGGTTCATGACGGAACCGGGTGCGGAACTCATCGGCTTCGCTCGAGCAGGGAGCTTGGGGGAGAGCGAGGTGGACGACGTAGTCGCGTGGCGTCATCCCCGTACGCTCCCCCTCCCCGC
>NZ_VJZE01000633.1 GCF_009377205.1 Streptomyces phyllanthi | reverse complement strand
CCACCGACTCCGGGCCCACCCCCAGGCCGCGCAGGTGACGTGCCAACTGCGACGCCCGCCCCACCAGATCCGCGTAGGTCAGATGCGCCTCGCCGCACACGACCGCGACCGCGTCCCCAGCGGAAGACGCCTGCTCGACCACCAGGCCGGGCACTCCGCCCGTCGCGGACGCCGGCCGTGCGGCACCCGACCCCAGCCCCAGCAGGTCGGCGTGCTCCACCGCCGACAGCACGGACAACTCGGATATCGGGCGGCTCGCGCCCTCCGCGATCCGTGCCAGCAGCATCCGCAGATGCCCCGCCAACCGCTCGATCGTCACCGAGTCGAACAACGCGACTCCGTACTCGATCGTGGCCGTAAGGCCGTCATCGTCTTCGACCACGACCAGACGCAGGTCGAACTTGGCGGTCACACCCGCCTGGACGGTTTCCGCTGAACCGCTCCCCTCGCCGGTGTCCTGCCGGTAGTAGTCGAACAGCACCTGGAACAGCGGAGTGCGCGACCGGTCCCGGTCGGTGACCAGCGCGTCCACCAGCTGCTCGAACGGCAGGTCCTGATGGGCGTAGGCACCCAGCGCCGTCTCGCGCACCCGGCCCACCAGCTCGGCGAACGTCGGGTCGTCCGACAGGTCGGTGCGCATGACGAGTGTGTTGACGAAGAACCCGATCAGGTCCTCGGTCTCGGCCCGGTTCCGGCCCGCCACCGGTGTGCCCACCACGATGTCGTCCTGACCGCTGTACCGGCCCAGCAGGACGCTGAACGCGGCCAGGAGGGTCATGTACATCGTCGCGCCGCCCTCACGGGTCACTTCGTGCAGCCCCCGCACGACCTCGCCGGGCACGCTGAACCGCATCGCCGCCCCCGCCGAGGAGCGCAGCGGCGGACGCGGCCGGTCCAGGGGAAGCTCCAGGACGGGCAGGGCCGCCAGCCGTTCCCGCCAGTAGGCCAGCTGCCGGTCCTGTACCTCGTCGGCCAGCCAGGCCCGCTGCCACACCGCGAAGTCGGCGTACTGCACCGGCAGGGGCGGCAGCGGATCGGGCTCCCCGGCCCGGAACGCCGCGTACAGCGAGGACAGATCGCGTCGCAGGATCCGGTCCGACCAGTCGTCGAAGGCCACATGGTGGATGGTCAGCGCCAGCAGCTGCATGGTGCCGGCCGTCCGGATCAGGCAGGCCCGCAGGAGTGGTCCGGCCGCCAGGTCGAACGGCGCCGCCGCGTCGACCGCCACCAGACGTCTTGCCGCACCCAGTGGATCGGCGACGCCGGACACGTCCGCCACCGGCAGCGGCACCGGCCCCGGCGGGTCGATCACCTGGTACGCCACCCCGTCCGGGCCAGCCACCAGCCGGGTCCGCAGCACCTCATGACGCGCGGCTACGGCCGTCAACGCCGCACCCAGCGCGGCCAGGTCCACCGGGCCGGCCATCGGGATCAGCGACGGCAGGTTGTACTCGGCCGACGCGGGTTCGAGCTGGTTCAGGAACCACAGGCGCTGCTGGGCGAACGACAACGGCAGGGCGCGGTCCCGGGCCACCGGCGTGATCGGCGGGGCGGCCGACCCCGGCCGGGTCTGGTCGACGACGGCCGCCAGCGCCCGCAGGGTGGGGTGCTCGAACAGCGCGGCCAGGGCCACCTCTGCGCCGAACACCTCCCGGATCCGGGAGATCACCCGGGTGGCCAGCAGGGAGTGCCCGCCCAGTTCGAAGAAGCCGTCCAGTGCGCCGACCTGGTCGGCGCCGAGCAGCTGTGCCCAGATCCCGGCCAGGAGTTCCTCGGTCGCCCCGGTCGGCGCCACGAGGGCGCCCAGCTCGGGACGGGCGGTGTCGGGGGCGGGCAGCGCGGCCCGGTCCAGTTTCCCGTTGGGGGTCAGCGGCAGGGCGGCCAGCTCGGTGAACACCGACGGCACCATGTACTCCGGCAGGCTCCGCCGCAGGAAGGCGCGGAGGTCTCCCGCCGTGGGGATGCCCTCGTCGTGGTCCGCCGGGACCAGGTAGGCGGCCAGCCGGTCCCCGGCCTCACCCCAGGCGGCGACCGCGGCCGACCGTATCCGGGGATGCGCCGCCAGCGCCGCCGTCACCTCGCCCGGCTCGACCCGGAACCCGCGCACCTTGACCTGGTCGTCGGCACGGCCGAGGAACTCCAGCTCCCCGCCCGCCCGCCGGCGGACGACGTCACCGGTCCGGTACAGCCGCGACCCGTCCGCCGCGAACGGGTCGGCGACGAACCGCTCCGCCGTCAGCGGCGGACGCCCGGCGTAGCCACGGGTCACTCCGGCGCCGCCGATGAACAGCTCACCGGCCACCCCGACGGGCACCGGGCCGAGCCGCCGGTCCAGCACGTGGACGCGGGTGTTGGCGACCGGCGACCCGAGGGTGACCGGCCCGTCTTCCGTCAGGGGCCGGCAGGTGGACCAGATCGTGGTCTCCGTGGGGCCGTACATGTTCCACACGTCGGCGGTGCGTGCCTGGATCGCCCTGGCCAGTTCGGCGGGAAGTGCTTCACCGCCGCACAGGGCGCGGAGGCGAGCCGCCCCGCTCCAGCCGTCGGCGACCAGCATCTGCCAGGTCGACGGGGTGGCCTGCATGACGGTGGCGCCGCTCCTGCCGATCTCTCCCGCCAGTAGCCGGGGGGAGCGGACCGTGTCCCGATCCGCCACGACGACCTGGGCACCGACGGTCAGCGGAAGCAGCAGTTCGAGGCCGGCGATGTCGAATCCCAGTGTGGTGACGGCCAGCAGCACGTCGGCGGAGGTGAGGCCGGGGCGTTCCGCCATGGAAGTCAGGAAGTTCACCAGGTTGTGCTGTGTGAC
The DNA here is from genome assembly GCF_009377205.1 of Streptomyces phyllanthi. Classification (GTDB taxonomy): domain Bacteria; phylum Actinomycetota; class Actinomycetes; order Streptomycetales; family Streptomycetaceae; genus Streptomyces; species Streptomyces phyllanthi. The sequence goes on along the minus strand of NZ_VJZE01000633.1, from coordinate 1,325 downwards.
CTGTACTCCCTTCGGGGTCCCGGTCGACCCGGAGGTGTAGATCACGTAGGCGAGGCGGCCTGCGGCCGACTCCGTCTCCGGCTCCGGTGGCCCGGCCGGGTCGACGGCTTCGGCAGGGTCGTCCAGCCAGATCCGGGTGTCCGCGGAGAGGCCGCCGGCCACGGCGCGGTGGCCGGCCAGTACATGGACTCCGCTGTCGGCCAGGACGAACGCCAGCCGCTCCGTGGGGTAGTCGGGGTCCAGCGGCAGGTAGGCGGCGCCCGCCTTCCAGACCGCCAGTATCGCGACGACCGTGTCCAGGCCACGTTCGAGGCACAGGCCGACGACGGACTCGGCACCGGCGCCCAGCGCCCGAAGCCGGTCGGCGAGCCGGCCGGCACGTTCCTCCAGCGCGGCGTAGGTCAGCGTGGTCCCGCCGGCCACCACCGCGACGGCGTCGGGCCGTGCGGCCGCCTGGGCCGCCACCAGCTCGTGCACCCCGCCGACCGCGGGCAAGGACGTCGTGGTGTCGTTCCAGGTCGCCAGCATCAGGTTCCGCTCGGCGGAGGTCAGGACCGGCAGCCGAGACAGCCTCCTGTCCGGGTCCTCCGCCACCGCGCCCAGTGTGGTGATCAGGTGGCCGACCATCCGTTCGGCCGTTTCCCGGTCGAACAGCGCCGCGCTGTACTCGATCGATCCGGCCAGCCCCGTGCCGGCGTCCACCAGGTTCACCGTCAGGTCGAACTTCACCGTCCGGGGCGACGCCTGCGCGTCGTCGGGGCCGTCTCCAGCCGCCGCGCCGTCGCCTTCGTCCCGCAGATAGTTGAAGAAGACCTGGAAGAGCGGTGTGCGGGAGCGGTCTCTTTCGGTGACCAGGGCGTCGACGAGCTGCTCGAAGGGCAGGTCCTGGTGGGCGTAGGCGTCCAGCGCGGTCTCCCGTACCCGGCCGACCAGGTCGGTGAAGGACGGGTCTCCCGACAGGTCGGTGCGCAGCACCAGGGTGTTGACGAAGAAGCCGATCAGGTCCTCGGTCTCGGGACGTGTCCGGTTGGCCGCCGGTGAGCCGACCACGACGTCGTCCAGGCCCGCATACCGGCCCAGCACGACGCCGACGCCCGCCAGCAAGGTCATGAACATCGTCGCGCCGCTGCGCCGGGCGACCTCGCGCAGCCCGGACGCCACCGGAGCGGGCACGGTGAAGTGTGTCGCCGCGCCCTCGCTGGACCGCACCGGGGGACGCGGCCGGTCGGTGGGCAGGTCCAGCACCGGTGCGCCCGCGAGTTTGTCCCGCCAGTAGGCGAGCTGGCCGTCCAGGACGTCTCCGGTGAGCCAGGAGCGCTGCCAGA
>NZ_VJZE01000632.1 GCF_009377205.1 Streptomyces phyllanthi | reverse complement strand
GCCCCGGTGCGTGTTCCCCCGTACGCACCGGGGCGGGGTTTTTTCTGTGCCTTGGTGGGGCTTGGGCAGGGCTTCGTGGGACTTGCCGGGGCTTTTTGTTGAGTTCGGGAACAATTTACTCTCGGTTTGGTCCACGGGGTGGGTGACAGGCTGGCCGATCCACCGGAGACGGTTAGGCTCATCCCGCAGGGCCCACTGCCCTCATAACCGCGTCACATCCCAGAAGGAGATGCTCGTGCCGTCCATCGACGTCGTCGTAGCCCGGGAAATCCTCGACTCCCGAGGCAACCCCACGGTCGAGGTCGAGGTCGGCCTCGACGACGGCAGCACCGGTCGTGCCGCCGTCCCGTCCGGCGCCTCCACGGGCGCCTTCGAGGCCATCGAGCTCCGCGACGGCGACTCGAACCGCTACCTCGGCAAGGGCGTGGAGAAGGCCGTCCTCGCCGTCATCGAGCAGATCGGCCCGGAGCTCGTCGGCTACGACGCCACCGAGCAGCGCCTGATCGACCAGGCGATGTTCGACCTGGACGCCACCGACAACAAGGGCTCCCTCGGCGCCAACGCCATCCTCGGCGTCTCCCTCGCCGTAGCCCACGCCGCCTCCGAGGCCTCCGACCTCCCCCTCTTCCGCTACCTGGGCGGCCCGAACGCGCACCTGCTGCCGGTGCCGATGATGAACATCCTGAACGGCGGCTCGCACGCCGACTCCAACGTGGACATCCAGGAGTTCATGATCGCCCCGATCGGCGCGGAGACCTTCTCCGAGGCCCTGCGCTGGGGCGCCGAGGTCTACCACACCCTCAAGAAGGTCCTGAAGAGCAAGGGCCTGGCCACCGGCCTCGGCGACGAGGGCGGCTTCGCCCCGAACCTCGGCTCCAACCGCGAGGCCCTCGACCTCATCCTGGAAGCGGTCAAGGAGGCCGGCTACACCCCCGGCGAGCAGATCGCCCTCGCGCTCGACGTCGCCGCGTCCGAGTTCTACAAGGACGGCTCTTACGTCTTCGAGGGCAAGGAGCGCTCGGCCGCCGAGATGACGGAGTACTACGCGGAGCTGGTGGAGGCGTACCCGCTCGTCTCCATCGAGGACCCGCTGTTCGAGGACGACTGGGAGGGCTGGAAGACCATCACCGCCAAGCTCGGTGACAAGGTCCAGATCGTCGGCGACGACCTGTTCGTCACCAACCCCGAGCGTCTCGCCCGCGGTATCGAGGAGGGCGCGGCCAACGCCCTGCTGGTCAAGGTGAACCAGATCGGTTCGCTGACCGAGACCCTGGACGCCGTCGAGATGGCCCAGCGCAACGGCTTCAAGTGCATGATGTCCCACCGCTCCGGCGAGACCGAGGACGTCACCATCGCCGACCTCGCCGTCGCCGTGAACTGCGGTCAGATCAAGACCGGCGCCCCGGCCCGCTCGGACCGCGTCGCCAAGTACAACCAGCTGCTGCGTATCGAGGAGATCCTCGACGACGCCGCGGTGTACGCGGGCCGCAGCGCCTTCCCGCGCTTCAAGGGCTGACCCCCGCGGAGCAGGGCCAGGGCCCGTACCGGGCCCGGGTCCAGCCAGTCGCACATACGTCCCCGCACTCGGTCCCGTACCGTGTGCGGGGACGTACGCACGTAGGACGACCGCACGCGGGCAAGGGGAGGCGGAGAGCCAGATGGCCGTCAAGGACCGGGACCGTTTCTCCACCGCGACCAGGCTGCGGTTGCTCGGCGAGCAGACGGCGGCCCGTGTCTACCGCTCCCAGACCAGGCGCCAGGCCCGGCGCTCCCGGCTGACCGGGCGGGCCGCGCTGCTCGCGCTCGTCCTGTGCTCGCTGGTCGCGGCGCTGGCGTACCCGATAAGGCAGTACGTCTCCCAGCGCGCCGAGATCGCCGAGCTGGAGCAGCAGCGGGAGGAGGCCCGCGAGCGGGTCGAGCGACTGCGCGACCTCAAGGCACGCTGGCAGGACGACGCGTACGCCGAGCAGCGGATCAGGGAGCGGCTGCACTATGTGATGCCCGGTGAGACCGGCTACATCGTGATCGACCCGGACGCGGTGAAGCAGTCGCGTACGACGCAGGGGGCGGCCGACCGTCCCTGGTACGCCAATGTCTGGGACGGAATCGACAAGGCCGACGCCGCCCGCCGGTAGGACTTCGATGAGCTCGACGAGCGTACGAGTGGTACGGGCTCGACGAGCCGGATGAGAAAGACACGTATGGAAACTCCCCCGCCGCCCACACCGCGCACCGAGCCCACCGACGCGGACGTCGAGGCTTTCAAACAGCAGCTCGGGCGCCCGCCGCGCGGGTTGCGCGCGATCGCCCACCGGTGCCCGTGCGGGCAGCCGGACGTGGTCGAGACGGCGCCGCGGCTGCCGGACGGCACGCCTTTCCCGACGCTGTACTACCTGACGTGTCCCAAGGCCGCCTCGGCGATCGGGACGCTGGAGGCCAACGGCGTGATGAAGGAGATGACGGAGCGGCTGGCGGAGGACCCGGTGCTGGCGGCCGCGTATCGCTCCGCGCACGAGGACTACATCCGGCGGCGGGACGAGATCGAGGAGCTGAAGGGCTTTCCGAGCGCCGGCGGCATGCCGGACCGGGTGAAGTGCCTGCATGTGCTGGTGGCGCACTCGCTGGCCGCGGGCCCGGGGGTCAATCCGCTGGGGGACGAGGCGATCGCCATGCTGCCGGAGTGGTGGCGCAAGGGCGCGTGTGTCGTGCCCGGGGGGCCGACGTCCGGCGCCGGAACGCAGGTCGAGTACACGGGCGAGGGAGCCGAGGCCGGCTACTTCGCCTCCACGCCCGTCGAGCCCGAGGACGATCAGAAGTGACCCGCGTCGCCGCCATCGACTGCGGCACCAACTCCATCCGTCTGCTCGTCGCCGACGCCACTGTGTCCCATAGCGCCTCCGGCGCGGGCCCCACCGGCGAACTGGTCGACCTGGACCGCCGTATGACGATCGTGCGCCTCGGCCAGGGCGTCGACCGCACCGGCCGGCTCGCCCCCGAGGCGTTGGAGCGGACCTTCGCCGCGTGCCGGGAGTACGCGGAGATCATCAAGGAGCACGGCGCGGACCGGCTGCGCTTCGTCGCGACGTCCGCGTCCCGCGACGCGGAGAACCGGGACGAGTTCGTGAGCGGGGTGCTGGACATCCTGGGCGTCGAGCCCGAGGTCATCTCCGGCGACCAGGAGGCGGAGTTCTCCTTCACCGGCGCGACCAAGGAGCTGACGGGGCGGGAGGACCTGCACCGTCCCTTCCTGGTGGTGGACATCGGCGGCGGCTCGACCGAGTTCGTCGTCGGCGACGACCACGCGCGCGCGGCACGCTCGGTGGACGTCGGCTGTGTCCGTATGACGGAGCGGCACCTCGTACGGGACGGAGTGGTCACCGACCCGCCCACCGAGGAGCAGATCGCGGCGATGCGCGCCGACATCGAGGCGGCCCTCGACCTCGCCGAACAGACGGTCCCGCTGCGGGAGGCGCGCACGCTGGTCGGGCTGGCCGGATCCGTGACGACGCTGTCGGCGATGGCGCAGGACCTCCCCGAGTACGACTCGACGGCCATCCACCACTCCCGGATCACGCACGACAAGGTCCGCGAGATCACGCACTGGCTCCTGCACTCGACCCACGCCGAACGCGCGGCGGTCCCCTCCATGCACCCGGGCCGCGTCGACGTGATCGCCGCGGGCGCCCTGGTCCTGCTCGCGATCATGGACCGGACCGGCGCGAAGGAGGTCGTGGTGAGCGAGCACGACATCCTCGACGGGATCGCGTGGTCCGTCGCGGGCGAGGACGCGTGACTCTCCACGGGCTGGGCCCGGAGCCTTCGGGCTCCGGCGGCCCGCTGCTCAGCTGCTGCGGTGGACGTCGCGTCGGTCGCCGGCCTTGACGACGAGGGTGATGAGGCCGCTACAGGCACGCCGTTGCGGGTGATCACCGCAGGCGTGCCCTACTGGTCAGCAGCCATCGAGTGAGCGGCCTGGGTATCGTACGAGCGCGGCGAAAGGGCCCTCGCGGCCCTCGCGGTGACCCAGGGCCGAGAAACTTCGTGAAGTTCTTCACAAGGAAATCCGCCCTGCTGAGGGGCGATTCCGCCCTTCGAGGGGTGTCCAGGGGCTTCGCCGGGTCCGCAGGGTGTTCGCGCGGGCGTTTCGGTGGGGCCGCGGGGG
>NZ_VJZE01000631.1 GCF_009377205.1 Streptomyces phyllanthi | reverse complement strand
GCCTGTGCCGGGTCGGCGGCTTGTGCGAGGGCACCGGTGCCGGTGGTGTCGTTGGCACCTGGCCACGGCTGAGGGCCCGGCTGGGCCGGGGCCCCCGGGTCCGGGGCGTCCTGAGTGGCAGGCCAGGTCTGCGTGGCGGGGCCCGCGGCGGGCTGGGGCTGCGGCTGTGCGTTGGCGGGAGCGGTCGGCGCACCTGCGGGCACGGCGGTGCCCAGTGCCGGGACGGTGCCCGTGGGCGTGGCCTGCGCGGGCGCGGACTGCTGCCCCGGAGTGGCCTGGCCGGGGACGCCCTGCGGGGGCACCGGCTGGGCAGGGGCGGCCACACCCGGAACGCCCTGCGGGGGTACGGGCGCGGCGACGCCCGGCGTTCCCTGCGCGGGTACGGGCTGGGGGGCACCGGGGACCGCCTGGCCCTGGACGGGCACGGGTTGAGCCGTACCCGGGATCCCCTGGGGTGATACGGGCTGCGCGGCTGCCGCGACTCCCTGTGCGGGCAGGAGCTGCTGGGCCGGCACGGTCACCCCGTACGCGGCGACGGGCTGCCCGGCCCCGACCGCGGCCGGAACTCCTTGCGGGGGCACGGCCTGCTCGGGACCCGCAGGTGTCGTAGGCGCGGGCACGGCCTGCGCGGGCGACGGTGCCGCCTCACCCTGCTCCGGAGCCCGGCGGGCCCGGCGGCGCCCCGTCGGCGCGGGCAGGGGGTGCGGCTGCGGCGGTGTGTGGTCGTCGGCCGGATCGTGCAGCGCCGTGTCATGCCGCCCGCCATCGACCTGACCGGCACCGGGCCCGGCGACGGCGCCCTGCCCTGTCGTACCGGGCCCGGCGACAGCGGCCTGCCCTGTCGTACCGGGCCCGGCGACGGCGCCCTGCCCCGTATCCGCACCGGCCGCAGGACCCTGGCCGGCAGGAACCATGGCTCCTCCGGGGCCAGCAGGGCCGCCCTGCGCCGAGTCGGGGTCGGGCGTTCGGTCGGCCTCGGCGGGAGGCAGTGCGAAAACGGTGCGGCTCGCCGACTCCTGGGCCGCGGCACGCTCCTCCGCGTTGGCCAGGGCCCGGCGGCGACGCCCGGTCGGCTGCGGCTGGCCCGCGTCAGCGCCCGCCCCGGAGACGTCCGGGGCGCTCTGTGCGGCGGGCAGGGCCGCGGGCAGAGCCGGCGGCAGCGCGTGCTGTTCGGGGTTCCGCCGCGCACGCCGCCCACCAGGCGCGGGCACGCCCTGCGGCGGCACCGTCTCCCCCAGTCCCATAGCCGCGGCCCCCGCGGCGTGTTCGGCCGCCGTGACGACCGCGCCTTCGGAGACCCCCTGCGAGCCGTCCTCCACGGGACTGGGCCGCCCACGCCGTCGCCCCGTACCGACGGAGCCCGCACCGGCAGCGCCACCGGCAACAGAGGCACCCGCCCCGGCGCCGACCGCTTCGCCTGCGTCGCCCGCCTCATCCGGCGCCGGAGTCTGCGCGGCCTCACCGGCTTCGCCGACCTCGCCGACCTCACCCTCCGCGGACTCGGCACGCCGCCGGCGCCGCCCGGTGGGCGCGACGGCCGCGACGGCCTCGCCCTCGGCCTCCTCGCTCTCCAGGAACGCGTCCACCGACGACCGCTGAGCCCGCCGTCGCCCGCGCCGGGAGCGGTTCCCCGGAGCCTGATCGGGCAGCGCGAGCTCGGCACCGCCCCCTTCGGCGGCCGGAGCGGTCTCGGCCTGGGGCTGCGGCTGAACCGGAACTGCCCCGGCTCCGCCGCCCAGCGGCACCTCCAGCACGTACGCGCTGCCGCTCATCCCCGGCACCTCGTGCGTCTGCAGCACACCACCGTGCGCCCGTACGATCCCGCGCACGATCGGCTGGTGAACCGCGTCTCCCCCGGCGTACGGCCCGCGCACCTCGATGCGTACGACCTCACCGCGCTGTGCGGCGGCCACGACCACCGTGTTGTCCATGTAGCCGCCGGCCGAGACGGGCGAGTTGCCCGTCGCGTCGACCCCGGCCACGTCCGCGATGAGATGCGCGAGCGCGGTCGCGAGCCGCCGCTGGTCCACCTCGGCCTCGATGGGCGGCGCGTGCACGGCGAACTGCACCCGACCCGGCCCGATCAGCTCGACGGCCCCGTCGACACCGGCCGCGACGACCGCGTCGAGCATCACCGTCGTCCGTACGAGATCGTCGTCGCCGGAGTCGAGGAGCTGGTAGCCGAGGACGTTGTCGATGAGGGTGGTGATGCGTGAGTAGCCGGCGGACAGATGGTGGAGGACCTGGTTGGCCTCGGGCCAGAGCTGGCCGGCGTCGTCCGCGGCGAGCTTTCCGAGTTCGCCGCGGAGCTGGTCGAGCGGACCGCGCAGGGAGTGCCCGAGCACGGCGAGGAGCTGCTCGTGCCGCGCGGCGAGCGCCTCGTACCGGTCCTTCTCGCGCTCGCCGAGCGCCGCGTACCGCTCGTCGCCCGCGGCGAGTTCCTCCGAATGCCGTTCACGCAGTTCGTCGAGCTCGGTGGTGTGCTCCGTGCGCAGCTTCTCGAGCTCCTCGGCATGGGCCTGGGAGATCTTCTCCAGCTCTTCCGCGTGCTTCGCGGTCTCGCTCTCCTTCTCCTCGGCGAGCGCGTCGTACGGCCGCCGGTCGGTGAAGGTCATGACGGCGCCGACGAGCTGATCCCCGTCGCGCACGGGCGCGGTCGTCAGATCGACCGGTACCTTGTCGCCGCTCTTCGACCAGAGCACCTGGCCGCGGACCCGGTGCTTGCGCCCGGAGCGCAGCGTGTCGGCGAGGGGCGACTCGGCGTACGGGAAGGGGGAGCCGTCCTCGCGGGAGTGCAGCAGGAGGGTGTGCAGCTCACGCCCACCGAGATCACTGGCCCTGAAGCCCAGTATCTGAGCGGCGGCCGGGTTGACGAGCACGATGCGCCCGTCCGTGTCCGTCCCCACCACACCCTCGGATGCGGCCCGCAGGATCATCTCGGTCTGGCGCTGCGAACGCGCGAGTTCCGCTTCGGTGTCCACCGTGCCGGACAGGTCGCGCACGACGAGCATGAGGAGCTCGTCACCGGTGTAGCCGTAGCCGTCGTACGCCTGCTGGCCGTTCTCCAGATTCGCGCTGGTGACCTCGACCGGGAACTCGCTCCCGTCGGTCCTCCGCGCGATCATGCGGGTCGGCTTGGTGCGTCCGTGCGGGTCGGTGGAGTCGGGTCGCCGCATGGACCCGGGGATGAGCCGGGAGTCGAACTCGGGCAGCAGATCGAGCAGACCGCGACCCACCAGCGCGGTACCCGGAGTCTCGAAGGCCTCCAGGGCGATGGTGTTCGCGTTGACGACCGTCCCATTGGCGTTGACCAGCACCAACGCATCGGGGAGCGCGTCGAGTATGGCTGCGAGGCGAGCAGCGCCTCGGGATGGCCTGCTGCTCACGAGACGCTTCCTCCCTGTTACCGCACCTTGCCGACCGCGTGGGCCATCTTGCCAACCGGCCCGCAGCGTGTCACGCGAGGGAGTCTACGGGCACCGGTTGCGCTCGCGACGCCGGATGAGAGGGAGGTCGCATGTGGATCTTTATGCGGATGCGCGACGGACCTGTGACCGTGTGTTTCGCTCCAGGGAGCCGTGGGAGCGGGGTGGCTGATCGCACTTGCGTGCGAATGCGTGACGCCCCAAGGCGCCCAAGGCGCCCAAGGCGCCCAAGGCGGTCCCTGCGGTCGTGCGGCTCACTTCTGTGGGCGGATGCGGGGCAGCAGGGGGACGAGAGAGTCCCAGCGGGCGATCTCACAGCCGTTGCGCCGGTTGAAGTGGGCGTCGACGGGGCGGCCGGCCCAGATGCCGGTGACATGGGCGGTGGCCCGGCCGCCGTACTGCATCGTGCACACGGTGTCGGGATGAACGGGTGCGAACGGACTCCGGTCCCAGGTCGTGCTCCGGTCCAGCTGGGCGCAGGCGTCGCGCGCATCCGGATGGTTGCCGCCGTACGGGTGGCATTCCAGCTCGTACGTCCCGTCGGCGGCGCCCGCGGCCTGCACCGTGACGGTCAGCCGGTCTTCCGGGGCGAACGGGAACGCCGGCCCGGGCGTGCCACTCCCGGCATACGCGGCCGAGGGCGCCGTGACCAGGCCGGCGACCGCACCGAGGGCCGCGACGCCGAGCCGGAGCCGACGGGGCGCGGAGGCACGGCGGTGCGGGAGGGGGCGGGCCGGCG
>NZ_VJZE01000630.1 GCF_009377205.1 Streptomyces phyllanthi | reverse complement strand
CCGCCTCGTACAGGCTCCATATCCCCAGCCCCAGCATCACCATCGCCGCGACCTTGGTGATCAGCCGCAACGGCACCCGCCTCATCAGCGCCCTACCGCCCATGACGCCGAGCCCGGCCACCGTCCACAACGCGAGCACCGCCCCCAGCCCCACGGAGAGCGGCTCGTCGTACCGTGCCGCGAGGTTGGCGGTCATGATCTGCGTGAGATCACCGAACTCGGCGACCAGGACGAGCGTGAAACCCGCCCCCGAGACCTTCCAGAACCCCTGGTTCTCGGGCCTGCGGACCTGCTCCTCGTCCTCGTCCTTCTTGAGCAGCAGCACGGCCGCACCACCGAGGAACAGCACACCGGTCAGCGCGGACACGATGCGTCCCGGCAGGAGCGTCAGGACGCTCCCCGCCGCGACGGCCAGCGCGACATGGACGGCGAAGGCGGCGGCCACACCGGCGAACACGTACGAGGCGCGATAGCGCGCCCCCAGGACGAGCCCCGCGAGCGCGGTCTTGTCCGGGAGTTCGGAGAGGAAGACGACACCGAAGACGAGTGCCAGGACACTGAAGCTGATCACGATCTCTCAATCGGTCGGGGCCGCCCCACCGAGAAAGACCGTCCGCTGACACGACACCTCGGCACGGCAGCACACACGGATCCCGCACCCACGGGCACGGACGGACGCCCGCACCGGGACGGCACGGACAGTGCACTGCTTGCCGAAGGTCTCGCTGACCGGCCTCGTCACGAGCACGAGGCCTGCCTCCGGGCGCCGGCTCAGGCGAGCTGAGCAGTATGTCGACGGTCCGGCGAAGAGCTACTCCCCTTCTGCGCCACCCATCGTACGGGACGGCCACGCGCCGTCCACGGGTCCCGTGCCCCGGCCCTCCGCCGCTCCCGCGCGCCGGCCCTCCCGCACCCAAGCCCTCCGTGAGCCCCGTCCCCGACGGTCCGGACGAACGGCCGGGGGAACAACCGGAGGGGACGGCGAAAGCGCACGTCAGGGCCGTCCCTCACGAAACCGCCAGGAACCTGCACACCCAGAGGTCTTGTCGTGTCATGGGCACGTCATTAACTTCTCACCAGACGCTTACCCCACGGAAACGAAGCACCGCGAGAGTTCCGTTGCTCGCACACCAACAGTCCCCACCCACACAGGAGTTCGCATGCGCAAGGTCTACGCGCGTCGACGGCTCAGCATACTCGCTGCCGTCACGGGCCTCATAGCCATGGCGGGACTTTTCAACAGCCCGAGCGCCTCCGCCGCGCTCCCCACCCCGGTCAGCGCAGCAACCGCCCGCTCCTACCTCGCCACCCTGACCGTGGCGACCGAGGACCGCACCGGCTACGACCGCGACCTGTTCAACCACTGGATCACCATCAGCGGGGCCTGCAACACCCGCGAGACGGTCCTCAAGCGCGACGGCACGAACGTCGTCACCAGCTCCACCTGCGCCGCCACCAGCGGCAGCTGGTACTCCCCGTACGACGGCGCCACCTGGACCGCCGCCTCCGACCTGGACATCGACCACCTCATCCCGCTGGCCGAGGCCTGGGACTCCGGCGCCGACAGCTGGAGCAGCTCCCTGCGCCAGCAGTTCGCCAACGACCTGACCCGCCCGCAGCTCATCGCCGTCACGGACAACGTCAACCAGTCCAAGGGCGACCAGGACCCGGCCACCTGGATGCCGTCGCGCACGGCCTACCGCTGCACGTACGTCCGCGCCTGGGTCCAGGTGAAGTACTACTACGACCTGTCGGTCGACTCGGCCGAGAAGAGCGCCCTGACCAGCTACCTGGCCAGCTGCTGAACCGTTTCTCTCCCCCGGTGAGGCCCGGGACACCCCCCTTCACCCGCGACGCCGACCCCCATCACGCCCACGCGGGCGACGCCCGGGCCTCCCCACACGCACCACCACGGATGAACCACCACCCGGCCGCGCCAGGACCCGAGAGCCCGGCGCGGCCGTTCGGCATCCACATCCGCATCCACATCCGCATCCGGTCACCTGAGCGACGGCCCCGAGGTGGGACCGGCCCACGCCTCCGACCGATCGGCACGGGCCCCGCCCCGTCGCGCAACCGAACCGCAATCGGCGGAACCTCCCCGTTCACCTCTGCCGTTCCGTACCGTACGGGTCGACGGAGGAGGGTGAGCCGACGAGGCGCGCCGACCGGAGAAAAGGGCGGGTGAACGCCGATGGCGGGGCTGCGGCTGGGACCACTGCTGCGATACGTGGACGGCTCGTCCGCGACCGTGTGGGTCGAGGCGAGCCGTCCGTGCACCGCAGAGGTGCGCTGCGCCGACGGGGCGGGGGGCGAGGTCCGTACCTTCCAGGTGGCGGGCCACCACTACGCGCTGGTCCCGGTGACCGGACTCACCCCGGGTACGGCGACGGCGTACGAGGTCCTCCTCGACGGTGCCCGGGTGTGGCCGCTGCCCGACTCGCCCTTCCCCGCCTCCGAGATCCGCACCCCGGACGAGGACGTCGTCCGGGTCGCCTTCGGCTCCTGCCGGTGGGCCGCCCCGCCCGCCGAGGAGCACGACCCGGTGGGCCCGGACGCCCTGGACACGCTGGCCGCCCGTATCGCCGCCGACTCCGGGGCCGAGCGGCCCGATGTGCTCCTGCTGCTGGGCGACCAGGTGTACGCGGACGAGACGTCCGACGCCACCCGCCGCTGGCTCGCCGCCCGCCGCGACCTCGCCGACCCTCCGGGCGACCAGGTCGCGGACTACGAGGAGTACACCCGCCTCTACTACGAGTCCTGGCTCGACCCGGAGGTGCGCTGGCTACTGTCCACCGTGCCCAGCTGCATGATCTTCGACGACCACGACATCGTCGACGACTGGAACACCAGCGGCTCCTGGCTGGCCGACATGCGGGCCACGCCCTGGTGGCGCGAGCGGCTGCTGAGCGGGCTGATGTCGTACTGGGTTCACCAGCACCTCGGCAACCTGTCACCGGCCGAGCTGGCCGCCGACCCGCTGTACGCCGCGGTGCGCGCCACCCCGGACGGCACGGACCCGGTGCGCGCGTACGCCGCGCGGGCCGACCAGGACCCGGCCTCGGTGCGCTGGAGCTACCGGCGGGACTTCGGGCGCGTCCGGGTGCTCATGATCGACACCCGGGCGGCCCGTGTCCTCGACGAGGACAAGCGCTCGATGCTGAACGCGGGCGAGGCCGGGTGGCTGCGCGAGCAGGTGCTGGACACCCCCGGCTCCTACGACCACCTCCTCCTCGGCACCTCGCTGCCGTGGCTGCTCCCCCACCTCGTACACAGCGCCGAGACCTGGGACTCCGCCCTGTGCCGCGGCGAGCGCGGGGAGCGCTGGGCGCGGTTCGGCGAGGATCTGCGGCGGCGGGCGGACCTGGAGCACTGGGCGGCGTTCCCGTCGTCGTTCGAGGCGCTGGCGGAGCTGATCGCCGAGGCGGGATCGGGCGAGGGGGCGCCGGCGACCGTGTGCGTGCTCTCCGGGGACGTGCACCACGCGTACGTCGCGGAACCCTCCTGGCCCGCGGGGAGCGGTCCTGACGCGCGGGTGCTCCAGCTGACCTGCTCGCCCGTGCACAACTCGATACCGCTGTCGATAAGGCTCGGCTTCCGCTTCGGCTGGAGCGGCGTGGGGCGCGCCCTGGGCCGCTGGTTCGAGCGGCACGGGCGTCTGGGGCGCCCCTCCATCGACTGGCGCAGGACGGGCGGCCCCTGGTTCGGCAACCAGCTGATGACCCTGACCCTGCGCGGCCGTTCGGCCCGGCTGCGGCTCGACCAGGCCCGGTCCTCCCGGCAGGGCGGGGCCCGGCTGGAGACCGTGACGGAGTACGAACTCGCCCCTCGGCAAGCCACGCCGACAGGCCCCCGCAAGCCGTCGGCAGACCCTCGTTAAGCCCTCGATAAGCCCTCGGCAGGTCCCCGATAAGCCCCTTGAGCAGGTCTTGAGGTGTTTTGTTGCGTACGTTCACCTGTTGCCCGTGATGCTCGTGAGGCATCCCACATCCGGTGTCCCCAGGGGCCGTCTCCCACCCCGTACGACGGCATGATGATGCGGACCGTCCGCCTCCAGCGGGCGGTTCGCCGCACCGCGCCCCCACGCACGGGAGTCACACGCCTTGTCCGCAGCGACCGCCCCCTCCGCCGGGGAACCAGCCGGGGAACCGCCCGAGGAGCCCTCCGGGAC
>NZ_VJZE01000062.1 GCF_009377205.1 Streptomyces phyllanthi | reverse complement strand
GGACGTTGCTACCGGCGGGTACCTCTGGGTTCAGGGGCACGGAGAGTTTGACCTGGCTTCCGATCGGCTCCATCCGTTGATCAGAGCCAACATGGGCGAGATTCCTGCTGCGGCGAGCCCCGGCGGCCCAAACCGCACAGGAGCCGTCTTCCCGTGCGGCTCTGCTTCCAGTGGACTGCGCCATTGACCGCGCCGGGAGCGCGCGCGGGGCACCAACGCGTGTGCTCGGTTCACACGGGGCGCGTAACGGCGCGCGCTCCGCGCCGCACGCCGGGTGACTCGCCAACCGCCGCTCCGTGCACGGGGTTTCACCGGCCGCCCGCGTGCGGGATCTCACCGGCCGCCCTGCGTGGGATGTCACCAGCCCCGTGCGTGCCACTCCGGCAGATGCGGACGCTCCGCGCCGAGCGTCGTGTCGTTGCCGTGGCCCGGGTAGACCCAGGTCTCGTCCGGGAGCGCGTCGAAGATCTTCGTCTCGACATCGTGGATCAGACTGGCGAACGCCTTCGGATCCTTACGTGTGTTGCCCACACCTCCGGGGAACAGGCAGTCCCCCGTGAACACATGCGGGTGCCCGTGCGGGTCGTCGTAGACGAGCGCGATCGAACCCGGCGTGTGGCCCACCAGATGGCGCGCGGTCAACTCGACGCGCCCCACCCGGATCGTGTCGCCGTCGTCGACCGGGACGTCGGTCGGCACCGGGATGCCGTCGGCGTCGTCCCGGCCCGCGTAGGTACGCGCGCCCGTGGCCGCCACGACCTCGGCGAGCGCCTGCCAGTGGTCGCCGTGCTGATGCGTGGTGACGACGGACGCGATCCCGTCGGCGCCGATCAGCGTGAGCAGCGTGCCGGTGTCGTTCGCGGCGTCGATCAGCAACTGCTCGTCGGTGGCCCGGCAGCGCAGCAGGTACGCGTTGTTGTCCATCGGGCCCACCGCGACCTTGGAGATCATCAGGTCCGGCAACTCGTGCACGTCCGCCGGGCCGCCGACCTTCACCGCTCCGCTGTACGTCATGGCGATCAGTCTAGAGCGGTGGGCGGACGGAGAGCAGGCCGTCATCGCGGCTCCGGCCCCTCCCGCGGCCGTGCCGGCGCCCTACAGCGGGGGCAGTGCCGGGAGCCGGCCGCCCTCGACGGCCAGCGTGGACCCGTCACGGCGCCCCGCCAGCCAGCCCAGCAGGTCCGCAGCCGTGCCCCGGACGCCGATCGGGCCGCCCTCGGCGCCGCCTCCGGTGGTCCAGATCCGGCCCTCACTGGTGACCAGGCCGGTCGAGGGGACTTTCGGATGTCGCCCGAAGCGCTCGGCCAGGAAGTCGATCTCCCGCTCCGTGAACTCCTCAGGCAGGTCCTCCAGCTCGTACCCGATACCGAGGTCCACGTGGTGGATCTCCACCTCGATCCAGCGCCGGAACGGCACCCGGGACGCGGAGTCCGTGACCCCGCCCCGGAGCTCGACGGTGCGGGACCAGTCCGCGGGGACCGAGGCGGCGTCCTGGAAGCGGTTTGCGCTCTCGCGCACGTCGGCGAGCTGGACGTCCAAGGGGCGTGGGGCGTCCCGCTCGATGTCGGCCTCCCGGGCGTCCCCGGAGACGTACATGGGGCGTCCCTGGAGGACGTTCACGAGCGCGTCCGCGTTGCGGGCGAGGTGGGCGAGGACATGGCCGCGGGTCCAGCCGGGCAGCCGTGACGGCTCGGCGACGGCGGCGTTGTCCAGTTTCGCGGCTGCGGTGAGGAGCCGCTCGGTCGCGTCACGTACAGATGCCAGGTCGCGCGCGTGATCCATCATGACGCCGACCCTAGCTCCGCCACACCTTCGGGTGAAGGAGGTGGATCTGGCCGCCAAATCGAATGCACGTGCTATATGGTCGGGTGCGGCGTCGGGCATGCTGGAGAGCCCGGGATTGTTGTGGAACGGGGAAACAGGACCGGCGCTGTCAGTGGCTCCCCCTAGGCTGTGAAGAGCGGGGGCCCCGCCCCTGTCACTTCACTCAAGAAAGGTGCGGACCGGCGTGGCCGACCGTCTCATCGTCCGTGGCGCGCGCGAGCACAATCTGAAGAATGTCTCGCTCGACCTGCCGCGCGACTCGCTCATCGTCTTCACGGGCCTGTCGGGGTCGGGCAAGTCCTCGCTGGCCTTCGACACCATCTTCGCCGAGGGGCAGCGCCGGTACGTGGAGTCGCTGTCCTCGTACGCCCGGCAGTTCCTCGGCCAGATGGACAAGCCGGACGTCGACTTCATCGAGGGCCTCTCCCCGGCGGTCTCCATCGACCAGAAGTCGACCTCGCGCAACCCGCGCTCGACGGTCGGCACCATCACCGAGGTCTACGACTACCTGCGCCTGCTCTTCGCGCGCATCGGCAAGCCGCACTGTCCCGAGTGCCGCCGCCCGATCTCGCGCCAGTCGCCGCAGGCCATCGTCGACAGGGTCCTGGAGCTGCCGGAGGGGAGCCGCTTCCAGGTGCTGTCGCCGCTGGTGCGCGAGCGCAAGGGGGAGTTCGTCGACCTCTTCGCGGACCTCCAGACCAAGGGCTACTCCCGCGCGCGCGTGGACGGCACGACCGTTCAGCTCACCGACCCGCCGACCCTGAAGAAGCAGGAGAAGCACACCATCGAGGTGGTCGTCGACCGCCTCACCGTGAAGGACTCCGCCAAGCGCCGCCTCACCGACTCCGTGGAGACCGCCCTCGGCCTCTCGGGCGGCATGGTCGTGCTCGACTTCGTCGACCTCCCCGAGGACGACCCCGAGCGCGAGCGCATGTACTCGGAGCACCTGTACTGCCCGTACGACGACCTGTCCTTCGAGGAGCTGGAGCCCCGCTCCTTCTCGTTCAACTCGCCCTTCGGCGCCTGCCCGGACTGCACCGGCATCGGGACGCGCATGGAGGTCGACCCCGAGCTGATCGTCCCGGACGAGGAGAAGTCCCTCGACGAGGGCGCCATCCACCCCTGGTCGCACGGGCACACCAAGGACTACTTCGGCCGCCTCATCGGAGCCCTCGCGGACGCGCTCGGCTTCCGTACCGACATCCCCTTCGCCGGACTGCCGCAGCGCGCGAAGAAGGCCCTCCTGTACGGCCACAAGACGCAGATCGAGGTCCGCTACCGCAACCGGTACGGGCGCGAGCGCGTGTACACCACGGCCTTCGAGGGCGCCGTCCCCTTCGTGAAGCGCCGGCACAGCGAGGCCGAGAGCGACGCGAGCCGCGAGCGCTTCGAGGGCTATATGCGCGAGGTGCCCTGCCCCACCTGTGACGGCACGCGTCTGAAGCCGATCGTCCTCGCGGTCACGATCATGGAGAAGTCGATCGCCGAGGTCTCGGCGATGTCGATCAGCGACTGCGCGGACTTCCTGGGCGAGCTGAAGCTCAACGCGCGCGACAAGAAGATCGCCGAGCGGGTGCTCAAGGAGGTCAACGAGCGGCTGCGGTTCCTGGTCGACGTCGGCCTGGACTACCTCTCGCTGAACCGCGCGGCAGGCACCCTCTCCGGCGGTGAGGCCCAGCGCATCCGTCTGGCCACCCAGATCGGCTCCGGACTCGTCGGCGTCCTCTACGTCCTCGACGAGCCCTCCATCGGTCTGCACCAGCGCGACAACCACCGCCTGATCGAGACCCTGGTCCGGCTGCGTGATATGGGGAACACGCTCATCGTCGTCGAGCACGACGAGGACACCATCAAGACCGCCGACTGGGTCGTCGACATCGGCCCCGGCGCCGGCGAGCACGGCGGCAAGGTCGTCCACAGCGGTCCCCTGAAGGAGCTGCTGGCCAACGCCGAGTCGATGACCGGCCAGTATCTGGCGGGCAAGAAGGAGATCGCCCTCCCGGACATCCGCCGCCCGGTCGACCCGGGCCGCAGACTCACCGTGCACGGCGCCCGGGAGAACAACCTCCAGGACATCGACGTGTCCTTCCCGCTGGGCGTGCTCACGGCCGTCACGGGCGTGTCCGGCTCCGGTAAGTCGACACTGGTCAACGACATCCTGTACACGCACCTGGCTCGCGAGCTGAACGGCGCGAGGACCGTGCCGGGGCGGCACACGCGCGTGGACGGCGACGACCTCGTCGACAAGGTCGTCCACGTCGACCAGTCGCCCATCGGCCGCACCCCGCGGTCCAACCCGGCGACGTACACCGGGGTCTTCGACCACGTGCGCAAGCTGTTCGCCGAGACGACCGAGGCGAAGGTGCGGGGCTACCTGCCCGGCCGCTTCTCGTTCAACGTCAAGGGCGGCCGCTGCGAGAACTGCTCCGGCGACGGCACGATCAAGATCGAGATGAACTTCCTGCCGGACGTGTACGTCCCCTGCGAGGTCTGCCACGGGGCGCGCTACAACCGGGAGACCCTGGACGTCCACTACAAGGGCAAGTCGATCTCCGAGGTCCTGGACATGCCGATCGAGGAGGCCCTCGGCTTCTTCGAGGCCGTGCCCGCGATCGCCCGCCACCTGAGGACGCTCAACGACGTCGGCCTCGGCTATGTCCGGCTCGGTCAGCCCGCGCCGACGCTGTCCGGCGGTGAGGCTCAGCGCGTCAAGCTGGCGAGCGAGCTGCAGAAGCGGTCCACCGGGCGCACGGTGTACGTGCTCGACGAGCCGACCACCGGTCTGCACTTCGAGGACATCAGCAAGCTCATCACGGTGCTGTCCGGCCTGGTCGACAAGGGCAACACGGTCATCGTCATCGAGCACAACCTCGATGTCATCAAGACCGCCGACTGGATCGTCGACATGGGCCCCGAGGGCGGCAGCGGCGGTGGCCTCGTCATCGCCGAGGGCACGCCCGAGCAGGTCGCCGGGGTGCCGACCAGCCACACCGGCAAGTTCCTGCGGGAGATCCTGGGCGCCGAGCGCGTCAGCGACGCCGCCCAGGTGAGGGCGCCGCGCAAGGCCGCCACCAAGAAGGCGGTCGCCGCGGCGACGACGGCCAGGAAGACGGCGACGGTCAGGACCGCCAACAACACGGCGACCAAGAAGGCCGCGGCGGCCACCAGGAAGACGGCCGCCGTGAAGAAGACGACCGCCGCGCAGAAGACCGCCGCCGCGAAGAAGACGACGCGGGCCCGCAAGGCCTGAGCCGCGAGCGAGGGCGACGAGTCCCGACAAGTTCAGACGGTGCGGCGCCCTGCGGGAACTCCCCGCGGGGCGCCGCCCGTTGCACCGACACGCACGGCCCGGCCCGGCGTGCGGGCCGTGCTGGACCAGTCGGAGACCGCACGATCCCCGTGCCACCACCATCGCTGACGGGCTGACCGTCACCGCGTGCCCTCTTCACCGAGGGCCCGCCGCCGTGCCGGCGATGCCCGCCGTGCCGGAACGGATTTCGTCACCCCACCCCGAGGCCGGGCACCTGTGCCTCGCGCAGGAGACCCTCGCCTGCCGGACGGCGGCCACCGTATGGTCCTTCGTCTTCCCGTCGACGACACCGCCGCCACGGCGCTCGACCGGTTGAACGGCCGGACCCCTGGGACCCCTGCACGCCGTCAGCCGTCAGCCGTCAGCCGTCAGCCGTCAGCCGTCAGCCGTCAGCGGCCGGCGGCCTGGCGCGGTCACGGACACAGATCGCTCAGTTCCGCGGCATACGGCGGTTCCGCGCCGGCCCGGGAGCAGGTGATCGCCGCCGCGCGCGCCGCGAACCGCAGCAGTCGTGTCCAGCCGTCGGCTCCCAGCCCCGCGAGCGCCTCCGGGGACAGGGCGTCCCATGCGGACAGACCGTGCAGCAGTGCCGCGTTCACCGTGTCGCCGGCACCGATGGTGTCCACGACGTCGACCCGTTCGCCCGGTACCGCGTGCACGGCGCCGTCGCGGGTGAAGACCGTCAGCCCGTCGCCGCCGTGGGTGACCACGACGGCCGAGGGGCCGGAGGCCAGCCACTCGTGCGGGGTGCCGCCGAGCCACAGGGCGTCCTCCTCCGAGAGCTTCAGCAGCGACACCGACGGCAGCCAGCTCTTGAACCGGGCCCGGTAGGCGTCCGCGTCAGGGATGAGCCCCGCCCGGATGTTCGGGTCGAGCGCGGTGAACACCCCCTGGGCGGCGGCGGTTCGCATCAGCTCCTCGTACGCGCTCGCCCCGGGCTCCAGGACGAGCGAGCAGGTGCCGAAGGACACCGCCCGCGTTTCGGCGGGCAGATGGGAAGGGGCCTCGAACAGGCGGTCGGCGGTGCCCTCGACGTAGAAGGAGTACGAGGCCGAGCCGCCCTCACCGATGGAGGCGACGGCGAGGGTCGTGGGCTCAGGGCCGCGCTGCACGGAGGCCACGTCGACGCCAGCCGCGCGCAGCCCGTCCAGCAGGGCCTCGCCGAAGGCGTCGTACGAGACACGGGAGCAGAAGGCCGTGGGCGAGCCGAGGCGGCCCAGGGCGACCGCCGTGTTGTACGGGCCGCCGCCGCGTGCGGGCCGCAGGTCCATGAGGGCGCCCGCGCCCTGCGGTACCAGGTCGATCAGGGCCTCACCGGCGACGACGATCACGAGACGGATCCTTTCTCGGAACTTTCCTGACTTGCGGCGCTTCCGGCGCTTCCGGTATCCCCGGCACCCTCGTGGCTCTCCGGGCAGCCGCAGGAGCTGCGGTGGACGAACGCGCAGGGAAGCCGGACGGTACGGGTGGGGTGCTCCGGCGAGGCCAGCCGGTCCAGGAGCAGCCGCACGGCCTGCGCCCCGATCTCCTTGCTGGGCTGGGCGATCGCGGTGAGCCGGGGACGGAACAGGTCGGCCCACGCGAAGTCGTCGAAGCAGCACAGCGCCATGTCGTCCGGTACGGAGACGCGCAGCTCGCCCATGGCGCGCAGGGCGCCTATGGTCATGGCGTTGTTGCCGGTGACGAGAGCCGTCGGCGGGTTCGAACGGGTGAGCAGGCCATGGGTGGCGCGCCGGGCCGCCTCCGCGTCGGAGTCGCCGTGCGCCACGAGCTCCTCGTCGTGGGGGAGCCCGGCGGCCGAGAGGCCCAGCCGGTAGCCGGTGATCCGCTCCTCGGTGGTACTGAGGCCGGGCAGGCCCGCGACCAGTCCGATGCGCCGGTGGCCGAGTCCGGCGAGATGCGTGACCAGCCCCGCCATGGGTTCGCTGTTCTCGGTGCAGACCTGGTCGAAGCGGAACGTGTCGTTCTCGGCGGTGTCGACCAGGCGGTCCAGGAACACGGTGGGTACGGCATGCCGGCCGAGGTAGCCCAGGAGGCCGTCGGGCCGGGCCGAAGGGGCGACGATCATGCCGTCCACGCGCCGTTCGTGCAGAAGCTGGACGATCTTCCGCTCATGCGCCGGGTCGTCGTGCGGATCGGCGATCAGCAGGCTGTAGCCGTGCTCCAGCGCGCCCGCCTCGACGCCCTGGAGGATCTCCGTGAAGTACGGGTTGCTGACGGCCGACACCGCGAGCCCGATGGACCGCGTCCGGGAGGTGACCAGGGAACGGGCCAGCGTGTTGGGCGTGTAGCCGAGCGCGTCGATGGCGTCGAGGACCAGTTGGCGGGTCCGCGGCCGTACCGCGCGCGTGTTGTTCAGCACGTGCGAGACGGTCGCCACGGACACCCCCGCGTGCTGCGCGACGTCGACCATCGTGGCCAAGGCGGTCCCCTTCAGGCATGTGAGCTGCTGGGCGGGAACGTACCGCATCGGAAGCCACACGTAAACGCTTGCGCAATCGTTTACGTCTCAAGTGTGAGCGATGGCGCAAACGTTTGCGTCTCAGGTGTGAGCGATGGCGCAAGCCTTTACGTCCCCGGCGCGACTCCACCGCCACGCGAGCTGCGCCACGTCAGAAGGGTCTGCTCACTCCCAGTCCCAGCCGATACCGAGGATCCCGGAGCGGACACGGGGCTCGACCAGGTGGACCGAGCGGTGCCGACGGCTCAGGGGCAGCTCCTGACGGCCGGTGCGGGGGGCCGCCGCCGTGTGCTGGGTGAAGCGGTGACAGCGCGTCGGCAGGGCCTGCCCGTGGAAGCGGACCTGGAGCGCGTACTGTCCGCCCGCGAAGCCGAACCCGCGGACGTACTCGCTGGACACCCCGGCCGTGCCGTCCTCGACGCGGTACCGGAAGAGGAAGGTGTCCCCCGCGCGCAGCCGGATGTCGAAGAGCAGCTCCGCGACGAGCACCCCTGTCTCGTGGTGCCACCGCACGCGCCCGGTACGGCAGTTCTCCATGGCCCGGACGGTCATGTGCTCCGGCGAGCACCCCGGGTCACCGTGGTGGACGGCCACATAGCGGTCCACACCGTCCTTGTGCGCCCGCACTATGTGCTGGGACTCCCGGGTCAGCAGTTCGCGGTGCGCGCCGATCCGTACCCGCTCGTGGTGGCCGATGGTGTGCAGCCCGCCGTCGAGCGTCGCCTCCAACTCCGTCAGGAGCCGCTCCAGTACGCCCGACGCCTCCACCAGGGAGCGGTAGGAGCGGCTCGCGGGGCGTTCCGGGGCCGGGCGTTCGTCGGTCTCGGCGAGCAGGCGGATCAGCGACTCGTCCGGAAGATGGAGGATCTCCTCCAGGGCGCGTACCGCCCGCAGGGACTCGGGGCGCTGCGGGCGCCGGGCACCCTGCTGCCAGTAGCTGAGGCTCGTCACGCCGACCCTGACCCCGTATCGCGACAGATGGTGCTGGACGCGCTG
This sequence comes from Streptomyces phyllanthi, assembly GCF_009377205.1. Taxonomy (GTDB): domain Bacteria; phylum Actinomycetota; class Actinomycetes; order Streptomycetales; family Streptomycetaceae; genus Streptomyces; species Streptomyces phyllanthi. Next base: position 22,694 of record NZ_VJZE01000062.1, on the reverse strand, counting down.
CAGGGGCAGCCCGCGCGCGGCGATCGCGGCACGCAGGGCGACGTGGAACGGGCCGCCCCGCAGGGCCGTCTCCAGTTCCGCCGCGGCGAGGGCCGCCTCCGCCGTGGCGACGTCCGCGTGCTCTGTGCCGTGCCGCATGCAGGGGCCTTTCTGTCCAGGTGCGCGAGGGCTGGTCAGGCCCATCGCGTGGGCCGGGCGGAGGCACCGGATGGCGCCCGCGGCCCGTTGCGCCGGAACGTCTCGCCTGTATGCGGGCTGTTCACGGCCTTTGGGCCATCCCGCATTGAAGCGTGTTGACCATGCCCCGACAACACCTGACGCGCAACAGCCCGCTCGGCCGTCACGCCGTCGGCGACCCCGGTTCCTGCCGCAGCAGGTCCCTTATCGCGCGTGCCGACAGCGACGATTTGTGCAGGAAACCGCGGGCGGGACTGGCGGCGACGAGCTCCTGGAAGTCGTCCAGGGTGTGCGTCGAGATGAGGATGATGACCGAGGAGACGGCGCGGGCCAGATGCGAGGCGAGGTCGAAGCCGCTCTCGCCCGCGAGGTCGAGGTCCAGCAGGACGACGTCCGGGGCCAGTTCCGCGGCCTGCGCCAGCGCCTGCGCGCCCGTCGAGGCGACGCCGACGACGGTGACCCCCTCGCGCTCCAGCAGGGTGCGCGCCGCCTCCAGGAACCGGGCGCTGTCATCGACGAGCAGACAGCGCATGGACATGCAGACAGGGTGTCAACCGTTCGGCCCCCCGCGCCTTCCAGCTAGCGGGAAAGTGTCGGGGCTCCGGACTTCCGGCTAGCTGGAAGAACCAGGGGAATGTGCTGAAGTCCCGTGCCGAACGAAGCGATGGGCCTTCACCCGGGCGGCCGTGCATCACCGGCGGTAGCATGACGCTGCTCCGGACGAGGCCGACCCGTCCGGGCGAGTGGGGGTGCGTGATGAGAGCACCGCACGGCGACCCGGGGACACGCCGGCTCCGTCGCGCCCTCGTTTCGGGGCTGCTGGGGACCGCGCTGCTGCTGGCCGGGTGCCGCGGCGGGGACGGCGACGACGGCTCCGGTGAGGGGAAGAAGCCGGGGGACGACACGACCTGCGACGGCAGGATCCAGGGCACCGAACGCATCACGGTCTGGTCCCATACGGGGCGCAGCGGTGAGGTCCGCACCCTGCGCAGCCAGGTCAAGGAGTTCAACAAGGCGCAGAAGCAGGTGAAGGTCGAGCTGGTCGCCCTCCCCTCGAACCCGTCGTACAACGATCTCGTGCTCTCGGCGGCGGCGAGCGGCGACCTTCCGGACCTGCTCGACTTCGACGGCCCGCGGCTCTACAGCTACGCGTGGTCCGGCAAGCTCAAGCCGATCGACTCCTGTGTGCCCGAGAAGGTCCTGGACGACCTGCTTCCGTCGATCCGCCAACAGGGCATGTACGCGGGGCGGTTGTGGGGCGTCGGCACCTTCGACTCCGGACTCGGCCTGTACGTACGGCCGTCGGTGCTCGAACGGGCGGGCGTCCGCATCCCCAAGGGCCCGGGGGACGCCTGGACGGCCGCCGAACTGACGGACATCCTCCACAAGCTGCGCGAGGAGGGCTACGAGACACCGCTCGACCTGTGGCTCCACTACGCGTCGGACGGCGGGGAGTGGAACACCTACGCCTTCGCCCCGGCGGTCTGGTCGGCGGGCGGTGACCTCATCGACCCCGACTTCCGCACGGCGGACGGCTTCGTCAACGGCCCGCAGTCCGTCAAGGCGCTCACCACCGTGCAGAACTGGGCCAAGGAGGGGCTCGTCGACCCGGGCAAGGACGACCGGGCGTTCGTCGAGGGCCGCAGCCCCATCTCCTGGATGGGGCACTGGAGATACGGCGAGTACACCAAGGCGCATCCCGGCGACGTGGCGATCGTGCCGCTGCCCGACTTCGGCAGGGGCACCGTCACGGGGATGGGCTCCTGGCAGTGGGGCATCACCTCGGGCGCCGCCGACGGCGACGCGGTCTGGCGGTTTCTCGCCTTTCTGCTGCGACCGGCACAGGTCCTCCGGATGAGCGAGGCCAACGGCGCGGTCCCGGCAACGTACAGCGCGGTGAAGCGCTCGCCGACGTACGGGGAGGACGGCACCGAGCGGCTGTTCATCGAGCAACTGCGGGACGGCGTCGCCCGGCCACGGCCGCAGACGCCCGCCTATCCGGCGATCACCGCGGCCTTCTCACGTGCCTTCGCGCGGATCGTCATCGACGGGGACCCCGTGAAGAAGACGCTGGACCAGGCGGCGAAGGACATCGACAAGGACCTGGCGGCCCACAACGGCTACCCGGAGAGCAGGTTCTGAACGGCGAGAGGGCGTGGAGCCCGCGCGGCGGACGGTGCGCGCGTCCTGGTTCCGCGCGGCACGCCGAACGCATGGACGGCCACCGAGTTCACCGGCATCCTGAAGAAGCCGCGCGAGCAGGGGCACCGGAGGCCACTCGACCGCACCACGCGCCCCGCGGCCGACGGAGCACCCAGGGGCCACGGGAGGCCAGGAGCCGACCGCTCGCCAGAGCCGGCCGATGGCAGGGCGAAGGTGAATACGTGGGATACGTGCGATACCTGGGATACGTGGGACGCGCTGACGTGAACAAGGACTCGGTGGCCCTCGGCACGAACCACCGATACCACCGATACCACCGGTACTGCCGGCACACAGGGCGCTGAGGACCGGCCATGCGGCGCGCACCAGACGGCATACGCTCCCTCGCGGTACTCCGCGCCATCACAGGGCGCCGAGCGCCCAACGCGAGCTCCGCCCCCTGCCCCGGCCGGTCGCCGTTACTCGGCCGCCTGCGCGTCGGCTCCAAGCTGATGCTGCTGGTGCTGCTGCCGGTGACCGGGCTGCTGCTCTACACCCTCTTCGGTGCCGTGAGCCATTGGCGCGAGGCGCGGACCCTGCGCGACTTCCGGACGGTGACCAGGGTGTCGTTCGCGACCACCGCGGTCACCGACGCCGTTGCCCGGGAGCGGACAGCCGCCGTTCTGGCCCGGCTGCGCCCCGGACCGGACACCCTGAAGGAACGGTCCGCCGCCCAGACCGCCACCGACCGTGCCCTGGAACGGGCCTCCCACCGCGCCGACTCCTGGTCGGGGCGCGCCGACGTCACGGACCGGCTCGACGTCACCGGCCGGCTCACCGCCATGAGCCGCCAACTGCACGCCGCGCGCGTCCAGACGGACACCGGCTCGCTCGGCCCTCAGCGGGTGATGGAGACGTACGGGACCATCGAGACCGCCCTCCTCCGCACCGTCGCCGACCTGGAGTCCGGCCGGCCCACCCGGGACGCCGGCCGTGCCGCCGACGCCCATATCGCCCTCCTGGGCGCCATCGAGGCCGCCGAACGCGAACGCGCCGAACTCGCCATCCTCCTCGACACGCCCGCCCACCGGCGGCCCACCGCCGCGGGCCGCTGGCACGCGCTGGAGGAGGCCCAGCTGGACGCCTTCGAGCACAACACCTCGGAGGAGCTGGCGGACGAGCTCTACACCGCGTTGCTCCGTGCCCCGGGGCGGGCCGTCCGCGAGGTGCGCGACGCGCTCGCCGCACCGGACGGGAAGGCCGCCTGGCCCTCGTACGACCGCTGGCTCGCCGTCTCCGGGGCGCGTATCGAGGCCCTGCGCGGCATCCAGGACCGGGCCGCCCGCGAACTCGCCGACACGGCCGACCAGGACCTCGCCACCGCGGAGTCGGGAGGGACGCGGAACCTCATCGGCTCCCTGGCCGTCCTGGCCGCCGTCACCGCCCTGGCCCTGGCCCTGCGCCGCTCCATCACCCGGCCCCTGGGCGAGGTGTCCACAGGTGCCCGGGCACTGTCGGACGGCGATCTGTCGTACGACATCCGCTACGCGGGACGTGACGAACTCGGTGACGTGGCCGACACCTTCCGCGATCTGCGGGTGACCACCGAGCGGCTCGCCGCCGAGATCCGCGCCATGAACAGCGCGATCGACGCGGGCCGGTTCGGACACCGCGCCGACGTCGCCTCGTTCGCCGGCACCTGGGCGCAGCTCCTGGGCGGCATGAACGACACGATGGCGTCCTTCGCGGCGGCGCACGGGCGGCGCAGGAAGGCCGAGCAGGAACTGGAGAGCATCTTCAACCTCTCCCTGGACCTGCTCTGCATCTGCGGCTTCAAGGGCTACTTCGAGCGTGTGAACCCCGCCTTCGAGCGGACCCTGGGATACCCGAGCCAGGTGCTGCTGTCCAAGCCGATCGTCGAGTTCATCCACGAGGACGACCGGGCACGCGTGCGTGCCGCCTTCGAGCGGCTGGCGAACGGGGACCCGGTGGAGGAGTTCGAGAACCGCTACATACGCAACGACGGCACCGAGTGCCGGCTCGAGTGGAGCGCCTGGCCGGTCCCCGAGGAGGGCCTCATCTACGCCGCTGCGCGCGACGTCACCGAGAGCCGCCGGGCCGCCCGCGAACAGGCCGCGCTGCGCCGGGTCGCCACCGCGGTGGCGGGCGGGGTTCCGCCGTCCCAGGTCTTCGCGAAGGTCGCGGAGGAGGTGGCGGACCTGCTGGGCACGGCCGTGGCCGTGCTGCGGTACGAGTCCGACGGCTATTTCACGGTCCTCGGGATCTCGCGCGAGACGGTGGACAAGGACCGGGAGGCGGCGGGTGAGGACGCCTGGACCCAGCAGGCGGTCCGTGCGGGACGCTCCGCGGCCGCGCCCATCGTCGTCGACGGCCGGCGCTGGGGTGCCGTCGTCGCGGCCTCGCTGCTGGAGCCGCTGCCCGGCGACACGGAGTCGCGCCTCGCCGACTTCACCGAACTCATCGCCACGGCCATCGCCAACGCCGACAGCCGTGCCCAGCTCACGGCGTCACGCGCGCGCGTGGTGGCCGCCGGGGACGCCTCCCGGCGCCGTATCGAACGCGATCTGCACGACGGGGTCCAGCAGCGCCTGGTCTCCCTCCAGCTTGACCTGCGGCTGGCCGAGTCGATGGTCGAGGACCGATCGGGCGAACTCGCCGGGCAGCTCGCCCACGTGGGCCAAGGCCTCGACGGAGCCTTCCAGGACCTGCTCCGGGTGGCCCGCGGTATCCATCCGGCCATCCTCTCCCGGGGCGGCCTCGGCCCCGCCCTGCGTGCCCTGGCCCGCCGTTCCGCGGTCCCCGTGGAGCTCGACCTCCGGCTCTCCGCGCCCCGCCTCCCGGAGCACCTGGAGGTGGCCGCGTACTACGTGGCCTCCGAGTGCCTCACCAACGCCGTCAAGCACGCGCGCGCGACCGTGGTGACCGTCGAGGCCGAGGACCGGGACGACGTTCTGGAGCTGACCATCCGCGACGACGGCGTCGGGGGAGTGGAGCCGGGCAAGGGGTCCGGCCTGATCGGGCTGATCGACCGGGTCGAGGCGGCAGGGGGCCGGCTGACCGTCACCAGCCCGCAGGGCGGCGGCACGACCCTGACGGCGCGGATTCCGGTACGGGAGCGTCCCGCCGACGAGTGAGCGCCTCCAGGGGGAGCGGGGCGCGGCACCCTGTGGGCGCCCTGTACGTAGGCGCCCTTCCCGAGGCGCACGGCGACAACAAGCCGCCCGGAGCGTACGCGGGGTCCAATCAACGGGGGAGTCTTGGACTCGGTGACGTGCGTACGGTCCGGGCGGCCGGGGCGGACGGCAGGGCAACCGTCCGGCTCTAGGGGCGGGCGTACCCGCCGTCCCGCTGCGCCCGCTGGAGGCGCTTGGCGCGGAGGATGTCGGGGTCCCGGGGGTCCAGGAGGGCGCTCAGCGGGAGGGAGTCGTCCGTCCGCCGGCGCGGACGGGCCGCCCGCCGTGGCTTCTCGATCCGTGTCCGCCGCATGTTCCGCAGCCCTTCGCCCGGTGTGCCCGCCGCCCCTCGACCGGGGCGGCGGATCCTTGCCTCTGCACTGGTTCGAGAATCCCGCCGAAACGTTCCTCTGTCGTCACAGCCACCCACCAACTCCGTTTCCTGCTAGCCGGAAAGGCCTCCTTCCGGCAGGCTGTTGCCGGCACACCGCACCGGACGCGCAGAGCGGACAGGGGCACCGGACATGAACGCGGAACAGCAGTCCCCGCTAGGGAGGGTCGTTCTCGCCGACGACGACGTCCTGCTGCGGGAGGGACTGGCCAGCCTGTGCGAGCGGGTCGGATACGAGGTGGTGGGTCAGGCCGGTGACGCCGTCCACCTGCTCGAGCTGGTCGAGAACAAGCGGCCGGACCTGGCGATCATCGACATCAGGATGCCGCCGACCCAGTCAACCGAGGGCCTGAAGGCGGCCCGCGCCATCCGCGACCGCCACCCCGGCCTGGGGATCCTCGTGCTGTCGGCGTACGCCGAGGTCGAGGACGCCCTGGAGCTGCTGGCGGGCGGCCGCCGCATCGGCTACCTGCTCAAGAGCCGGGTCACGGTGGTCGAGGAGTTCATCGAGACACTGGAGCGGATCCTCAGGGGCGGCTCGGTGGTCGACCCCTCCCTGGTGCAGGAACTGGTCACCGCGCAGCGCCGGGACGACCCCCTCGGCATCCTCAGCAACCGCGAGCGCGAGGTCCTCGCCCTCATGGCCGAGGGCAGGTCCAACGCCGGTATCGCACGCCGTCTGTGGGTGACCGAGGGCACCGTCGAGAAGCATGTGCGCAGCATCCTGGGCAAGCTGCGGCTGCCGGAGGACACCGACGACCACCGTCGCGTCCTGGCCGTCCTGACCTTCCTGGAGTCGGGCCAGCACGGCGGGTGAACACCGCAGCCACCCCGGCCGCGGGCTCTGTCCACAGGGCCGCCGCGATGTCGGTCCCCGCCAGTAGGGTGTGGACATGGCCGACCCCTCCAGCTACCGCCCCGAGCCGGGACAGATCCCGGACTCCCCCGGGGTCTACAAGTTCCGTGACGAGCACCGCCGGGTGATCTACGTCGGGAAGGCGAAGAGCCTGCGCCAGCGCCTGGCGAACTACTTCCAGGACCTGGCGGGCCTCCACCCGCGCACCCGCACCATGGTCACCACGGCTGCCTCCGTGGAGTGGACGGTGGTGTCCACGGAGGTGGAGGCGCTCCAGCTGGAGTACTCCTGGATCAAGGAGTTCGACCCCCGCTTCAACGTCAAGTACCGCGACGACAAGAGCTACCCGTACCTCGCGGTGACGATGAACGAGCAGTACCCCCGCGTCCAGGTGATGCGCGGTCACAAGAAGAAGGGCGTGCGCTACTTCGGGCCGTACGCGCACGCGTGGGCGATCCGCGACACCGTCGACCTGCTGCTGCGCGTCTTCCCCGTGCGCACCTGCTCGGCCGGCGTGTTCAAGAACGCCACCCGGACCGGACGCCCCTGCCTGCTGGGCTACATCGGCAAGTGCTCGGCACCCTGCGTCGAGCGGATCTCCGCCGAGGACCACCGCGAACTGGCCGACGACTTCTGCGATTTCATGGCCGGCCGCACGGGCACGTACCTGCGCCGCCTGGAGAAGCAGATGACGGCGGCGGCCGACGAGATGGAGTACGAGCGGGCCGCCCGTCTGCGCGACGACATCGAGGCCCTGAAGAAGGCCATGGAGAAGAACGCGGTCGTGCTCGCCGACGCGACCGACGCGGACCTGATGGCGGTCGCCGAGGACGAGCTGGAGGCGGCCGTGCAGATCTTCCACGTGCGCGGCGGACGCGTGCGCGGCCAGCGCGGCTGGGTGACCGACAAGGTGGAGGCCGTCACCACCGGCGACCTCGTCGAGCATGCCCTTCAGCAGCTCTACGGCGAGGAGACCGGCGACGCCGTCCCCAAGGAGGTGCTGGTCCCCGCCCTGCCCGACCCCGTGGACCCCGTCCAGCAGTGGCTCACCGACCGCCGCGGCTCCAACGTGTCCCTGCGCATCCCGCAGCGCGGCGACAAGAAGGCCCTCATGGAGACCGTGCAGCGCAACGCCCAGCAGGCGCTCGTGCTCCACAAGACCAAGCGGGCCTCCGACCTGACCACCCGCTCGCGCGCCCTGGAGGAGATCGCCGAGGCCCTCGACCTCGACAGCGCGCCCCTGCGGATCGAGTGCTACGACATCTCGCACCTCCAGGGTGAGGACGTGGTGGCCTCCATGGTCGTCTTCGAGGACGGGCTGGCCCGCAAGAGCGAGTACCGGCGCTTCCAGATCAAAGGCTTCGAGGGGCAGGACGACGTCCGCTCCATGCACGAGGTGATCACGCGCCGCTTCCGGCGGTACCTCGCCGAGAAGGAGAAGACCGGCGAATGGACCGACGGCGAGGAGCCCGGCGACGGCGAGCCCCTCACCGGCACCGAGCGGCACAAGGACGACGACGGTCGCCCCAAGCGCTTCGCCTACCCGCCCCAGCTCGTCGTCGTCGACGGCGGGCAGCCCCAGGTCGCCGCCGCCCGCAGGGCCCTCGACGAGCTCGGCATCGACGACATCGCCGTATGCGGGCTCGCCAAGCGCCTGGAGGAGGTCTGGCTGCCCGACGAGGGCGACCCCGTCGTCCTGCCCCGCACCAGCGAGGGCCTGTACCTGCTCCAGCGCGTCCGCGACGAGGCGCACCGCTTCGCGATCACCTATCAGCGCACCAAGCGCGCCAAGCGTTTCCGGTCGAGCCCCCTGGACGACGTACCCGGCCTCGGCGACACCCGCAGGCAGGCGGTGATCAGGCACTTCGGCTCGGTGAGGAAACTGCGCTCCGCGACGATCGACCAGATCTGCGAGGTCCCCGGCATAGGCCGCAAGACGGCCGAGACGATCGCCGCGGCCCTGGCCCGGGCGGCCCCGGCCGCACCCGCCGTGAACACGGCGACCGGAGAGATCATGGAATACGAAGAAGACGCGGCGGACACGGCAGACGCGGCACACGGGGTACCCGGTACGACGGCGGGCCCCTCGGGGGAGCCCGTGTCCGCGGGCGCCCTTGACGAACGGCGGGGGCAGGAGAGATGACCGAGCACGACACGCGCCCGGAAGAAGGGCGCGACACGCACACAGCACGGCGCGAGGAAGCCCACAAGGACGCGGGCGAGCATGCCTCGCAGCACCCGGCGCCACAGGAAGACGGAGCACACGTGAGTACGGGCATCGAAACGGCCCCCGGGGTCCCCGAGGCGGCCATCCCCGAGCTGGTCATCATCTCCGGCATGTCCGGAGCCGGCCGCTCGACGGCCGCCAAGTGCCTGGAGGACCTCGGCTGGTTCGTCGTGGACAACCTGCCGCCCGCGCTGATCCCCACCATGGTGGAGCTCGGCGCCCGCTCCCAGGGCAACGTCGCGAGGATCGCGGTCGTCGTCGACGTGCGCGGCCGCCGCTTCTTCGACAACCTCCGCGAGTCCCTCGCCGATCTGGAGGCGAAGAGCGTCACGCGGCGGATCGTCTTCCTGGAGTCCTCCGACGAGGCCCTGGTGCGCCGCTTCGAGTCCGTGCGCCGCCCGCACCCCCTCCAGGGCGACGGCCGCATCGTCGACGGCATCGACGCCGAGCGCGAGCTGCTGCGCGAGCTGCGCGGCGACGCCGACCTGGTGATCGACACCTCCAGCCTGAACGTGCACGAACTGCGCGCCAAGATGGACGCCCAGTTCGCCGGCGAGGAGGAGCCCGAGCTGCGGGCCACCGTCATGTCCTTCGGCTTCAAGTACGGCCTTCCGGTCGACGCCGACCTGGTCGTGGACATGCGTTTCCTGCCGAACCCCCACTGGGTCCCCGAGCTGCGCCCCTACACCGGGCTCAACGAGGAGGTCTCCAACTACGTCTTCAACCAGCCCGGCGCCAAGGAGTTCCTCGACCGCTACGCGGAGCTGCTGCAGCTCATCGCCGCCGGCTACCGCCGCGAGGGCAAGCGGTACGTGACCGTCGCGGTCGGCTGCACCGGCGGCAAGCACCGCTCGGTCGCCACCTCCGAGAAGCTCGCCGCCCGCCTCGCCTCCCAGGGCGTCGAGACCGTGGTCGTACACCGCGACATGGGCCGCGAATGACGGGACGCGCCGCTCTGCGGCTGAGCAGGCTGCGCCGGACGACGCCGGACGGGCGCGGGGACAGACCCGCCGTGGCCCGCGGCGCCCGGGTGCGCCGTCGCGGAGCCCAGCCGAAGGTCGTCGCGCTCGGCGGCGGCATGGGTCTGTCCGCCTCGCTCGCCGCCCTGCGCCGGATCACCGGCGATCTCACGGCCGTCGTCACCGTGGCCGACGACGGCGGCTCCAGCGGGCGCCTGCGCGACGAGCTGGGCGTGCTCCCGCCCGGCGACCTGCGCAAGGCGCTGGCCGCGCTGTGCGGCGACGACGACTGGGGCCAGACCTGGGCCCGTGTCATCCAGCACCGCTTCCAGAGCAAGGGCGAGCTGCACGAGCACGCGGTCGGCAACCTGCTGATCGTCGCCCTGTGGGAGCAGCTCGGCGACCATGTCCAGGCCCTCGACCTGGTCGGCAGGCTCCTGGGCGCCCAGGGCCGGGTGCTGCCCATGTCCGCCGTACCCCTGGAGCTCCAGGCGCTGGTCAAGGGGCACGACCCGGACCGCCCGGACGACGTCGGCACCGTACGGGGGCAGGCGACCGTCGCGCTCACGCCCGGCGAGGTGCAGTCCGTGCACCTCGTGCCGCACGACCCGCCCGCCGTCCCCGAAGCCGTCGAGGCGGTCCTCGACGCGGACTGGGTGGTGCTCGGCCCCGGCTCCTGGTTCTCCTCGGTCATCCCGCACCTGCTGGTGCCCGAGCTGCTCGACGCCCTCACGGAGACGAAGGCGCGCCGGGTGCTGTCCCTCAACCTCGCGCCGCAGCCCGGAGAAACCGACGGCTTCTCCCCGCAGCGTCATTTGGAGGTTTTGGCACGACACGCCCCTAAACTCGCCCTGGACGTGGTGCTGGCCGACACGGCCGCCGTACCCGACCGCGCGTCGCTCACCGACGCCGCCCAGCGGTTCGGCGCCGCGGTCGAGCTGGCGCCGGTGGCCCGGACCGACGGATCCCCGCGGCACGACCCGGAGCTGTTGGCAGCCGCGTACGACCGTATTTTTCGGATGCATGGAAGGATCGGCCCATGGCGATGACGGCAGCGGTGAAGGACGAGATCTCCCGGCTACCCGTCACCCGGACCTGCTGCAGAAAGGCGGAGGTCTCGGCGATCCTTCGGTTCGCGGGCGGGCTGCACCTGGTGAGCGGGCGCATCGTGATCGAGGCGGAGCTGGACACGGCGATGGCCGCGCGCCGGCTCAAGCGCGACATCCTGGAGATCTTCGGCCACAGCTCCGAGCTGATCGTGATGGCGCCCGGCGGTCTGCGCCGCGGCTCCCGTTATGTGGTCCGCGTGGTCGCGGGCGGCGACCAGCTGGCCCGCCAGACCGGACTCGTCGACGGCCGCGGCCGCCCGATCCGGGGCCTGCCGCCGCAGGTGGTCTCGGGGGCCACCTGTGACGCGGAGGCGGCGTGGCGCGGGGCGTTCCTCGCACACGGCTCGCTCACCGAGCCCGGCCGGTCCTCCTCCCTGGAGGTGACCTGCCCGGGTCCGGAGGCCGCGCTCGCCCTGGTCGGCGCCGCCCGCCGGCTGTCGATCGCCGCGAAGGCCCGCGAGGTACGGGGCGTGGACCGGGTCGTCGTCCGGGACGGCGACGCGATCGGCGCCCTGCTCACCCGGCTCGGCGCGCACGAGTCCGTGCTGGCCTGGGAGGAGCGGCGGATGCGCCGAGAGGTCCGCGCCACGGCGAACCGGCTCGCCAACTTCGACGACGCCAACCTGCGCCGCTCGGCCCGCGCCGCCGTGGCCGCCGGTGCCCGGGTCCAGCGCGCTCTGGAGATCCTCGGCGAGGAGGTGCCCGAGCATCTCGCGGCAGCCGGCCGTCTGCGCATGGAGCACAAGCAGGCCTCGCTGGAGGAGCTGGGCGCCCTCGCCGACCCGCCGCTGACCAAGGACGCCGTCGCGGGCCGTATCCGCCGGTTGCTCGCCATGGCCGACAAGCGCGCCACCGACCTCGGCATCCCGGGCACAGAGTCCAACCTCACGGAGGAGATGGCCGACAACCTGGCGGGCTGACGTCCCGTCGGACGGGCCGGGCGATCAACACGCCGGTGCCGACGCCCACTTGGGGCTGTCGGCGCCGGCGTTCCGCGTTCTTCCGGACTCTGCCGCCGTTTCCCCGAGGCGCCCTTGACTGGATCATGATCTGTCATGAGCCTGGCATACGTTCGCTGCTGGGGCGAACCATTGCAAGGGGGGCTCATGAGACGTAAGGCGAGACCGATCCTCGCTGTTGGCGCACTCCTGCTGGGCGGCGCGGGACTCGCTCCCGTGGCGCAGGCCGCGGAGGACGCAGGTTCTCCCGATCAGAACGAGGTCAAGGTGTTCCGGGCCGAGGTCACCAAGCAGCAGATACCCCTGCTGCTGGCAGCCGGCCAGGACAGCCACGAACTCGGCGAACGGGCGCCCGACAAGGGCACGGCCACCGTCGAGGTCTACCTCACCGACAAGCAGGCCGAAGAGCTGGAGCAGAAGGGCGTCGACCTCAGGGAGCACACGATCTCGGCGAAGGCACGCGCGCGCGTGGCCGCCGCCGGGGACGGGGTCTACCGGCCCTACAGCGGAGCCGGCAACCTCAAGGAGGAGATCATCCGGACGGGCCAGGAGCACCCGTCCCTGACCAAGGTGGTCTCCATCGGCAAGTCCCTCCAGGGACAGGACATCCTCGCGCTCAAACTGACCAGGAACGCCAAGAAGACCAAGGACGGCGCCAAGCCCTCCGTCCTGTACCTGTCCAACCAGCACGCGCGCGAGTGGATCACGCCGGAGATGACCCGGCGCCTGATGCACCACTACCTGGACAACTACAAGACGGACAAGCGCGTCAAGAAGATCGTCGACTCGACCGAGCTGTGGTTCGTGCTCTCCGCCAACCCGGACGGCTACGACTTCACACACAAGGCCGACGGCGACCGCCAGTGGCGCAAGAACATGCGCGACAACAACGGCGACGGCCGGATCGCCATCGGCGACGGTGTCGACCTCAACCGCAACTTCGCCTACAAGTGGGGCTACGACGACGAGGGTTCCTCCCCGTTCCCCACCAGCCAGACCTACCGCGGCGCCGGCCCGAACTCCGAGCCCGAGACCAGGGCCCTCGACCGCTTCGAGAAGCGCATCGGCTTCGAGTACGGCATCAACTACCACTCGGCCGCCGAACTGATCCTCTACGGAGTCGGCTGGCAGGTGGCCACCCCCACCCCCGACGACGTGCTCTACAAGTCCCTCGCCGGCACGCCCGAGAACCCCGCGGTCCCGGGCTACCACCCGCAGCTCTCCTCCGAGCTGTACACCACCAACGGCGAGGCGGACGGCCACGCGGCCAACGTCAACGGCACGTTGATGTTCACCCCGGAGATGTCGACCTGCGAGACGGCGTCCAACGTCGACCCGGACGACGCCTGGCAGCCCAGGGACTGCGCGTCGGTCTTCACCTTCCCGGACGACGAGAAGCTGATCCAGCAGGAGTTCGCGAAGAACGTCCCGTTCGCGCTCTCCGTCGCCGAGTCCGCCGCGAAGCCCGACCGGCCGAAGTCCTCGGTCGGCGTCGACGCCCCCGACTTCACCCCGGCCGGCTTCACCACGTCGTACTCGCGCGGCGCCGACCAGGAGGTCTCCGTCGTCGCACGGAAGTCCGTGCGCGACAAGGAGCTCAAGTACCGCGTCAACGGCGGCCGTACGCACGACCGGGCGCTCAGCCGCTGGAAGGGCGGAGAGACGTTCGGCGGTGAGGACAACCTGTACTTCGACGAGTACCGGGCCAAGGTGCGGCACGGCGAACCGGGCGACAAGGTCGAGGTCTGGTTCACCGGCAGGACGAAGGCCGGCAAACGCACCTCCAGCCCGCGCTTCACGTACACGATCGCCGAGCGGCCCAAGGCGGACACGCTCGTCGTCGCCGAGGAGGGCGCGGCCCAGACCCAGGCGCAGACCTACGTGGACGCGCTGAAGGCCAACGGCAGGAAGGCGGTCGTCTGGGACGTCGCCACCCAGGGCGCGCCCGACGCGCTCGGCGTGCTCGACCACTTCAGGACGGTCGTCCACTACACGGGTGCCGTACGCCCGGGCAACGCCACTCAGCTCGAACTGCGCGCCTTCCTCAACGAGGGCGGCAAGCTGATCGAGGCGGGCGAGACGGCCGGCGGCTCCGTCGACCTCGGCGGGGGCACCCTGTCGAACGACTTCAGCCAGTACTACCTCGGCGCCTACACCCGGACGACGACCCCGGCCGTCACCGCCTTCGACGGCACCGGCAGGCTCCAGGGCGTCACCGCCCCGCTCGGCGACGCGCCCGGCAACCCGCTGAACGCCGCCGGGTCGTTCGGCGTCACCTCGGAGACCCTGCCCGTCGAGACGTTCCCGCAGTTCGAGAGCGCGGGGGCGGGCGGATACCCCGGCACCGTCAACCCGTACGGCCCGTACGCGGGTTCCTCCATGGCGGCCGTCACCCACACCGACTACGCCTGGAACCGCCTCACCCGCACCATCGACCTCACCTCCGTGAGCGCGGCCGACAAGCCGGCCCTGCGGACCCAGCTCCTGTGGGACACGGAGGAGGGCTACGACCACGCCGTGCTGGAAGCCCACACCGCGGGGGCCGACGACTGGACCACGCTCCCGGAGGCGGGCGGCGCCACCGGCACCGCCGTGCCCACCGAGTGCGAGGCGGGGTACTTCATCCAGGCCCACCCGGCCCTGAAGCGGTATCTGGCCCTGGGCGACAACGGCTGCACGGCCACCGGCACCAGCGGGTCCTGGAACAGCTTCACCGGGGCTTCGAGCGGCTGGCAGCAGGTCGAGTTCGACCTCTCCGCGTACGCCGGGAAGACGGTCGAGGTCGCGCTGAGCTACATCACCGACCCCGGCTCCGGGGGTCACGGCGTCCTCGCCGACAACGCCTCCGTCGTCATCGGCGGCACGGCCGGCCAGGCCGAGGGCTTCGAGACGTCCCTGGGTGCCTGGAGCACTCCGGGCCCGCCCGCGGGCAGCCCGGCCGTCATCAAGGACTGGGGCCTGTCCGGCGAGCTCTTCAAGACGTACGGAGCGGTCACCACCGGCGACACGGTGCTGCTGGGCTTCGGCCTGGAACACGTCACCGCGGCCGCCGACCGCACGGCTCTGCTGCGCAGGGCGCTGGTCGCGCTGAAGGGCTGACGCCGGCGGACACCGGCACCGGGCCGGCGTCCGATATCAGGTAATCGGTGTGCACTACCTGGGCGGTCCGTACCCTACTGGCTGGTACGGGCCGCCCTGCCGTGTATGGGGCGTGCTGGATGTCACTCCCGCCGCCTCAGGGAGGTAGGGTCGTATGCGGTCGGGGACATCCCATACAGCTCGCCGGTCTCGTAACCGGCGTACCAACGAGGAGATCGGTTCGTGACGATCCGCGTAGGCATCAACGGCTTTGGCCGCATCGGTCGTAACTACTTCCGCGCGCTGCTGGAGCAGGGTGCAGACATCGAGATCGTGGCTGTCAACGACCTGGGTGACACCGCGACCACCGCTCACCTGCTGAAGTACGACACCATCCTCGGCCGTCTGAAGGCCGAGGTGTCCCACACCGAGGACACCATCACCGTCGACGGCAAGACGATCAAGGTCCTCTCCGAGCGCAACCCCGCCGACATCCCCTGGGGCGAGCTGGGCGTCGACATCGTCATCGAGTCGACCGGCATCTTCACGAAGAAGGCCGACGCCGAGAAGCACATCGCCGGCGGCGCCAAGAAGGTCCTCATCTCGGCTCCGGCCAAGGACGAGGACATCACCATCGTGATGGGCGTCAACCAGGACAAGTACGACCCGGCGAACCACCACGTCATCTCCAACGCCTCCTGCACCACCAACTGCGTGGCGCCGATGGCGAAGGTCCTCGACGAGAACTTCGGCATCGTCAAGGGCCTGATGACGACGGTGCACGCGTACACGAACGACCAGCGCATCCTGGACTTCCCGCACAAGGACCTGCGCCGCGCCCGTGCCGCCGCCGAGAACATCATCCCGACCACCACCGGTGCCGCCAAGGCCACCGCTCTCGTCCTGCCGCAGCTCAAGGGCAAGCTGGACGGCATCGCCATGCGCGTCCCGGTCCCGACCGGCTCGGTCACCGACCTCGTCATCGAGCTCGACCGCGAGGTCACCAAGGACGAGATCAACACCGCCTTCCAGAAGGCCGCCGAGGGTCAGCTGAAGGGCATCCTCGAGTACACCGAGGACCAGATCGTCTCCTCGGACATCGTCAACTGGCCCGCCTCCTGCACCTTCGACTCCTCCCTGACCATGGTCCAGGGCAAGCAGGTCAAGATCGTCGGCTGGTACGACAACGAGTGGGGCTACTCCAACCGCCTCGTCGACCTCACGGTCTTCGTGGGCGAGCGGCTCTGAGTCCCGGAGCAGGCAACTCGATGTGAGGCAGGGCTCGGGCAGCGCAACGCCGCGCTGACCGGGCCCGCCTTTTTGCGCCTAAACCGGCGCCGCTCTCGCGGACCTGGTGCTCGCCGTCGTGGTTCCTCAATCGATGGCTGATGTGTTCGCGGGAAATAAACTCAGAGCCCTACCCAGGAGTCACTCTATGAAGACGATCGGCGAACTCCTCGCCGAAGGTGTCGCGGGCAAGCGGGTCTTCGTCCGTGCCGATCTCAACGTGCCGCTCGATGGCACCATCATCACCGACGACGGCCGTATCCGCGCCGTCGTGCCCACCGTCGAGGCGCTCGCCGCGGCGGGTGCGCGTGTCGTCGTCGCCTCGCACCTCGGCCGTCCCAAGGGCGCCCCGGACCCGGCCTTCTCGCTCGCCCCTGCCGCCGCCCGCCTCGGTGAACTCCTCGGCGCCGACGTGGAGTTCGCGACCGACACGGTCGGTGAGTCCGCCACGTCCACCGTCGCCGGCCTCGCCGACGGCCGGGTCGCCGTCATCGAGAACCTGCGCTTCAACCCCGGCGAGACCTCCAAGGACGACGCCGAGCGCGGCGCCTTCGCCGACCAGCTCGCCGCCCTGGCCGACCTCTACGTGAGCGACGGCTTCGGCGCCGTGCACCGTAAGCACGCCTCCGTGTACGACCTCCCGGCCCGCCTGCCGCACGCCGCGGGCCATCTGATCGCAGCCGAGGTCGCCGTCCTCAAGAAGCTCACCGATGAGGTCCAGCGCCCCTACGTGGTCGCCCTCGGCGGCGCCAAGGTCTCCGACAAGCTCGCCGTCATCGACCAGCTGCTCGGCAAGGCCGACCGCATCCTGATCGGCGGCGGTATGGCGTACACCTTCCTCAAGGCCAAGGGGTACGAGATCGGCGCGTCCCTCCTCCAGGAGGACCAGATCGCGGCCGTCACCGAGTACCTGGAGCGCGCGGAGAAGACCGGCGTCGAACTGGTCCTGCCCGTCGACGCGCTCGTCGCCCCCGCGTTCCCGGACCTGAAGACGAAGGCTCCGGCCAACCCCACAGCCGTCGCCGCGGACGCCATCCCGGCCGACCAGATGGGTCTCGACATCGGTCCGCAGACCCGCGAGCTCTACGCCTCGAAGATCGCCGACGCCGCCACCGTCTTCTGGAACGGCCCGATGGGCGTCTTCGAGCACCCCGATTTCGCCGAGGGCACCAAGGCGGTCGCCCAGGCACTCGTCGACTCCAAGGCCTTCACGGTCGTCGGCGGCGGAGACTCCGCCGCGGCCGTGCGCATCCTGGGCTTCGACGAGTCCGCATTCGGCCACATCTCGACCGGCGGCGGCGCCTCCCTCGAATACCTCGAGGGCAAGACGCTCCCCGGACTTGCAGCACTGGAGGACTGACCCTCAATGACCGCTCCCGAAAAAGGCCGCATGCCGCTGATGGCGGGCAACTGGAAGATGAACCTCAACCACCTCGAGGCCATCGCCCACGTCCAGAAGCTCGCCTTCGCCCTCGCGGACAAGGACTACGAGGCCACCGAGGTCGCCGTCCTCCCGCCCTTCACCGATCTGCGCTCCGTGCAGACCCTGGTCGACGGCGACAAGCTCAGGATCAGGTACGGCGCCCAGGACATCTCGGCCCACGACGGCGGCGCCTACACCGGCGAGATCTCCGGCGCGATGCTGGCCAAGCTCAAGTGCACGTATGTGGCCGTCGGCCACTCCGAGCGCCGGCAGTACCACAACGAGACCGACGAGCTCTGCAACGCCAAGGTCAAGGCCGCCTACAAGCACGGCCTCACCCCGATCCTGTGCGTCGGCGAGGAACTGGAGGTCCGCGAGGCGGGCAACCACGTCACGCACACGCTCGCCCAGGTCGAGGGCGGTCTCAAGGACCTCCTGGCCGAGCAGGCCGAGAGCATCGTGATCGCGTACGAGCCCGTCTGGGCCATCGGCACCGGCAAGGTCTGCGGCGCCGAGGACGCCCAGGAGGTCTGCGCGGCCATCCGCGGCAAGCTCGCCGAGCTGTACTCGCAGGACGTCGCCGACCAGATCCGCATCCAGTACGGCGGCTCCGTGAAGGCCGGCAACGTCGCGGAGATCATGGCCCAGGCCGACATCGACGGCGCCCTGGTCGGCGGTGCGTCGCTGGACGCCGACGAGTTCGTCAAGATCGTGCGCTTCCGTGACCAGTGAGTAGGCCGTAGCGGCGATACGTCGTACCCTTGCGGGGGCCGGACAGGCATGATGGACCATGCCGCCCGGCCCCCGTCGTCGATATCAGTCCTATCAGTCCGAGGAAGTTGGTCCAGCCGTGGTTATGGGGTTCTCGATCGCCCTGATCGTCTTCAGCCTGCTGCTGATGCTGCTGGTGCTGATGCACAAGGGGAAGGGCGGCGGCCTCTCCGACATGTTCGGTGGCGGCATGCAGTCGTCCGTCGGCGGCTCCTCGGTCGCCGAGCGCAACCTCGACCGGATCACCGTGGTGGTCGGTCTGCTGTGGTTCGCGTGCATCGTCGTGCTCGGCATCCTGATGAAGGTCAACAACTGACCGACCGCACCGAGCCGCTATCGCATAGCGTCACAGACGCACCAATACGCACGTAAAGCCCCATGCGCGGTACGCGCCCAACAGCGCGGCCTATCATGGGGCTTGTGTCTGGGGGGCGGGGTGTAACTCCAATCACTGGACGCGCGTTGGGCCTTACGTAGACTGAGGCGCTCGCAGCGAAGCGTCACGCCGACTCGCTTCGCGGCACCATCACGCAGGGAGTTACGACCGTGGCAAGTGGCAACGCGATCCGAGGAAGCCGGGTCGGGGCGGGGCCGATGGGCGAGGCCGAGCGCGGCGAGTCCGCCCCCCGCCTGCGCGTCTCCTTCTGGTGCTCCAACGGGCACGAGACCCAGCCCAGCTTCGCCAGCGACGCGCAGGTTCCCGACACCTGGGACTGCCCGCGCTGCGGCTTTCCGGCAGGCCAGGACCAGGACAACCCGCCGGACCCGCCGCGCACCGAGCCGTACAAGACGCACCTCGCGTATGTACGGGAGCGCCGCAGTGACGCGGACGGCGAGGCCATCCTCGCCGAGGCGCTCGCCAAACTGAGGGGCGAGATCTAGGGCGTTCGGGCGCGTACGTGTAAGGGGCGCGGGGACTGCGCGACCAGCGACGACGGACCCGCAGTGAACCGGCAACCCGCAGCCCCGAGCTCGCGTTTCCCCAGCTCAGACCGATTGTCAGTGGTCCCCCCTACGGTTTGTGCATCGACGAATCGTGAGGGGGACACGTGACAAGGGCTGAGCAAGGGGCGACGGCGCCCTGGAGCGGAGCGTTCACACGGCTGTGGGGTGCCGCCGTGGTCTCCAGCTTCGGCGACGCGCTGCGCACGGCCGCGCTGCCGCTGCTCGCCACGAGGCTGACCGACCGGCCGCTGCTCGTCGTGTCGGTCACCGCCTGCGGCTACTTACCGTGGATCGTGTTCGGGCTCCTGGGCGGAGCCGTCGCCGACCGGGTGGACCAGCGGCGTGCGATGTGGACCGTGGACGCGGTGCGGGGACTGCTCATGGCGGGCTTCGCGGTGGCCGTGGCCCTCGACCGCGCCTCGATCGCCCTGCTCATCGCCCTGGCCTTCGCGCTGACGACCCTCCAGACGCTCTTCGACAACGCGTCCACGGCCCTTCTGCCCACCCTGGTGAGCCACGAGGCCCTGGGCAGCGCCAACGCCCGTCTGATGACCGGGCAGCGCATCGCGGGCGGCCTCCTCGCCGGGCCCGTCGTGCCGCTGCTCATGGCCGCCGGGGCCGCCGTCCCCTTCGCCGCGGACGCCCTGACCTTCCTGGTGGCCGCCGCCCTCGTGGCATCACTGAGGACCACCCCGCCCGAGCGGGCGCCCAGACCCGCGGGCAGCACACTGCGCGCGGAGATCACCGCGGGGCTGCGGACCCTGCGCCGCGACCCGGCCCTGCGCGGACTGTGTGCGGCCACCGCGCTGTGCAACGTCGGCATGGGTGCCCTCATCGCCACACTCGTGCTCCTGGCGACCGGCTGGCTCGGCGCGGGCACGGTGGGATACGCGGCGGCGCTGACCGCGTACACGGTCGGCAGCCTCGCCGGGGGAGTGGTGAGCGGCCGGCTCGTGGCCCGGCTGGGCCGCGTCCGGAGCGTGCTGCTCGCCGGCGCGGTGCAGATCCTGGCGCTCGTGGTCATGGGCTCGGTGCGCAGTCTCGTCGCGCTGGTGGCGAGCCTGGCCGTCTTCGGGCTCATGGGGATGGTGTGGAACGTCAACACGACGACGCTCATGCAGGAGCGCAGCCCCGCCGACATGCTCGGCCGGGTCAGCTCGGCCTTCCGGACCCTCGGTGTCGCCGGGGCGCCGCTGGGTGCCCTGCTGGGCGGGGCCGTCGCCACGGCCTGGGGGCTCAACACGCCGGCCCTGCTCGCAGCGGCCTTCTTCGTTCTGTCCGTCGCCGCGCTGATACCCGGGCTCGGAGCGGACGTATCTGATGGTGAAGCCGGCCGGCCACGGGACGAGAGTTCGTGTTCCGACGCGCTCCATTAGGTTGGGACCGGCAGCGGGGCAAGGTACGCAGGCAGGACCGGAAAGAAGGCTGAAGTCCGACATGAACGCAGAAGGCCGTACCAGGCTCAACCAGACGTCCCAGTGGGCGGCGCTGGCCAGGCACCGGGAGGAGCTGGGCGAGGTCCAGCTGCGCGAGCTGTTCGCCGCGGACCCGGGACGCGGCGCCGGGTACACGCTCCAGGTCGGCGATCTGCACGTCGACTACTCCAAGCACCTGGTGACCGACGAGACGCTGCGGCTGCTGCGGGAACTGGCCGCCGCGACGGGCGTGTTCGGGCTGCGCGAGGCCATGTTCCGCGGCGAGAAGATCAACACCACCGAGAACCGTGCCGTGCTGCACACGGCCCTGCGAGCCCCGCGGGACGCGGTGATCGAGGTCGACGGGGAGAACGTCGTACCGGGTGTGCACGCCGTGCTCGACAAGATGGCCGCGTTCTCGGAGAGGATCCGCTCCGGCGAGTGGACCGGCCACACGGGCAAGCGCATCAAGAACATCGTCAACGTCGGTATCGGCGGCTCCGACCTGGGCCCGGCGATGGCGTACGACGTGCTGCGCTCCTACACCGACCGCGGCCTCACCCTCCGCTTCGTGTCCAACGTGGACGGCGCCGACCTGCACGAGGCGGTACGGGATCTGGACGCCGCCGAGACGCTGTTCATCATCGCCTCGAAGACGTTCACGACGATCGAGACGATCACCAACGCCACCTCGGCGCGCGACTGGCTGCTCACGGAGCTGAAGGCCGGCCAGGAGGCGGTGGCCAAGCACTTCGTGGCGCTGTCGACCAACGCCGAGAAGGTGTCGGACTTCGGTATCGACACGGCCAACATGTTCGAGTTCTGGGACTGGGTCGGCGGCCGCTACTCGTACGACTCGGCGATCGGCCTGTCCCTGATGATCGCCATCGGGCCGGACCGGTTCCTGGAGATGCTCGACGGGTTCCGGCTCGTCGACGAGCACTTCCGCACGGCACCCGCCGAGTCC
This sequence comes from Streptomyces phyllanthi, assembly GCF_009377205.1. Lineage (GTDB taxonomy): Bacteria > Actinomycetota > Actinomycetes > Streptomycetales > Streptomycetaceae > Streptomyces > Streptomyces phyllanthi. Next base: position 794 of record NZ_VJZE01000062.1, on the reverse strand, counting down.
AACGTGCCGCTGCTGCTGGGTCTGCTGGGCGTCTGGTACGGCAACTTCCATGACGCGCAGTCGCACGCGGTGCTGCCGTACAGCCACTACCTGTCGAAGTTCACGGCGTACCTGCAGCAGCTCGACATGGAGTCCAACGGCAAGTACGTGGGCCGGGACGGACAGCCGGTGGACTGGCAGACCGGGCCGGTGGTGTGGGGCACGCCGGGGACGAACGGGCAGCACGCGTACTACCAGCTCATCCACCAGGGCACGAAGCTGATCCCGGCCGACTTCATCGGCTTCGCCGAGCCGGTGGCGGACCTGCTGCCCGGCCTGGTCGCCCAGCACGATCTGCTGATGGCCAACTTCTTCGCGCAGACCCAGGCGCTGGCCTTCGGCAAGACCCCGGACGAGGTACGGGCCGAGGGGGTGCCGGAGGAGCTGGTGCCGCACAAGACGTTCCAGGGCAACCACCCGACGACCACGATCCTCGCGAAGGAGCTGACCCCGTCGGTCCTCGGCCAGCTGATCGCGCTGTACGAGCACAAGGTCTTCGTCCAGGGCGCGATCTGGAACATCGACTCCTTCGACCAGTGGGGCGTCGAGCTCGGCAAGGTCCTCGCCAAGCGCGTCGAACCGGCGCTCACCGAGGGCGCGGAGGTACCGGGGCTGGACGCCTCGACACAGTCCCTGGTCGCCAAGTACCGCGAGCTGCGGGGCCGGTAGAGGACCTGGTGACCACGGTCGGGTGGGCGGCCGCACGAACCGTCCGCCCGACCACGCGGTGCACCAGCCCCTCAGCGCCCCGGCCC
>NZ_VJZE01000629.1 GCF_009377205.1 Streptomyces phyllanthi | reverse complement strand
AGATGGTGGCTTCCTTCGAGGTCTGGGCGATGCCGTTGGCGCCGTTGAAGATGCGCTGCCCCCAGGAGCTGAGCCGGCTCGGGTCGAAGTCGGTCGCCAGGTCCAGGATCGGGTCGGTGTTGCCGCTCCAGGACCACGCCAGGTAGCCGAGCTTCAGCTGCTGGGCGGCGGCCATCATGGTGTCCTCGTCCGGATCGCCCCACTGGTCGGCGGGTCCGCCGAACTCACCGATGAGGAGGGGCAGTCCGGCGTCGACGAAGGCGTTCAGATAGTCGGTGATCTCCTGGGCGGTGTCGTAGACGCTGTACATGTGGATCGAGAAGATCAGGTTACCGGTGGTGTCGGCGTCGTAGACGGACCGGGCGTTGGCGCGCATGACGCCCTGCCAGTCCTGGCCCCAGTTGGGCGCGTCCACCATGATCGTGTGCTCGAAGCCGGCGTTGCGCAGCTTCTTGACGGCGGCGATGGTGGGGTCGGTCCAGCCGGCCGGGTTGGTGTTGCCCCAGGGCTCGTTGCCGATGTTGACGATGATGTAGTTCTCCTCGCCGGCCAGGACGTCCTTCAGCCCGATCCAGTAGTCGGCCGCGTGGTCGAGGGTCCCGGCCGCCGCCTCCTCGCCGTAGCCGGTGGTGTCGTGCACCTCCAGCACGCAGATCAGCCGGTTGGCCTTGCACTGGGCCACGACGTTCGCCACGTCGGCGGCGCTGTTCTCGGTCCAGCGGTGGCCGTCGGAGAGGACGACGCGGACGGTGTTGGCACCCAGCGCCTTGACGTCGGCCAGCGACTGCGTCTCGCCCGGGTACCAGGTGTGGGCGTGGTTGACGCCCCGCATGACGAAGTCGTTGCCGTTGCCCTCCAGCAGGCGGCCGTCACGGATGTGGAGACCGGTGGCGAGGACACGGGACTCCTCGGCCTGAGCGGCGGCCGGGCAGAGCACCCCGAGAAGGGCGACCCCGAGAAGGGCGGCCAGGCCGGCCAGCAGGCGTGTTGCGTGCCTCTTTCGTGTCGTGCTTCTTGTAGTTCTCACTGCGACTCCAGAGAGTGAGCGCCAAGAAACCTAGGCATCAGAACAAACAGGGGGCACAAGAATGGGAGCGCTCCCATGAACCCACTATGCCAAGTACACGTCAAGACACCGCGCACGCGATGCCGCGCGAACGACTCGCGGCATGGCGGACGCCCCGGCAGAGCCCGGCGTCAACGCACCCGGGCAGGTACGCGACGGCCGTCACACCGCCGACGCCCGTGGGCCCCGGTGGTGTGACGGCCGTCGGGCCGGTCACATGCTCTTCAGTTTCAAGTAGCGGCGCGCCTCCGGGAGCTCGCTCAGGGCGAGCAGGATCAGGACGGCGGCCACGGCTCCGACCGTGGTTCTGACCACGTTGCCGGGGATGTGGATGCCTTTCTCCATGGCGGGGTTCACCTCCTCTCGGCGGCGTCGGCGAGGATCTCGGCGATCAGGGACTCGACGAAGGGCACGCAGCGCTCGACGGCTTCACGGACCGGTTCGCTGAGCCCGACCACGACATCCGGTTCGTCGCCCGTCATACGGACCTCGGGCTCGCAGCCCACGACGAGGACGCGCGGCAGTTCCCCGTCGCCGAGACGGCGGGCGAGGGCGAGAACCTTGACGGGGTCCATCGCATGGGCCTCGGGCGCCCCCTCGGCGGGCAGCGCGGCGAGATCGGGTTCGATGACGCTGAGGGTGCCCGGCCGCTGCCCGTGAGGCGTGGCGTCCAGCAGGAGGACGGTGTCGTAGCCGTCCAGCATGCGGTAGGCGAGGTCGAGCCCGCGGATACCGAAGTCGGCGACGTGGACCCCGTCGGGCAGCGGCCGGCGCGCGAGGGCGGCGGCGGCCTCGGGGCCGAAGCCGTCGTCGGCCATGAAGATGTTGCCGACGCCGGCCACGAGCAGGCGGTGGGACGGCGGCTCGCCGGCGGGCCCCGCGAGCGGTTCGAGCTCGTCCGGGGCGAAGAAGAACCGGTGACCGATCTGGCTCGCGGCACCGAGGTCACGGCCCGGATCCCCTTCGAGGACGACGGCGACGTGCACCTGCCCCTCGAAGTCCTCCTCCACCGCGGCGACTTCGGCGATCCGCCCCGCGAGAGCGAGGTCCATGATGTCCGCCCGCCGGGACGGCCGCAGCCTCACCCGTGTGCCGGGACGGTAGGAGACGCCGTTCACTCCCCCTCCCCCGCGGCCGGACGGAACTCACGGACGGCACCGTGCAGGGACATCAGGTCGTCGATGCCGAGCCCGGCGCAGCGGTCGAGGATCTCGCGCGCGCGTGGATCGCTCGCGCGCGCCTCTGCCTGTTCCTCCTCGGTCAGGCTCAGCACGCTCAGCACGAGCAGCTGGTCAATCTCGGTTCCGTCGAACAGGTCGCCCGGGCTCTCGGGCGCGACACGCGGGAAGTCGTACAGCGTGACCGGCGAGGAGAGCACGGTGTGCGCCCGGCCGTCTCCCCGGTCGGTGCCGACCAGCACCGGCCAGGTGCCCTCGTTGCGGCAGGCGGCCGCGTGGTCGCGCAGCGCGGTTGGCGGGTCGAGGAGGGAGACGAAGCGGCCGCGGTCGCTGTGCAGGACGGTGTGGGTGGAGACGAAGGCGTACGCGGCGGCGGCCTCCCTGGCGTGCCGGGCACCGGGGTCCGGCGCCGGACAGGGCGTGCTGTTGGCGATCCGCGCGGTCAGCCGGTGGACGCCGTCCGCGACAGGCTCGGCCGTCACCTCCACCGTGCCGGTGAGTCGTCTCCAGCTGCGCACGAGGGCGGCGGTCTCCCCGGGCAGGGGTTCGGTGTCCGTGCCCTCGGGGATGTCGACCGCCGCGATGCCGGGGACGCCGGTCAGCACCACCTCGCGTTCGGTCACCTCCTGCCAGCTGACGTGGCGCTCCCCGGCCACGGCCAGCTCGTCGACGGGACGGCCGTCCTGTGTCACCGTGCGGTCCACCACCTGGAGGAACCGCACCCGCACCGTGAGGTCGTCGAGGGGCCCCTCGTGGACCACCCGGGTGGTCATGGTGGCGGGTTCGCCGAGCGCGTCGGCGCAGTCGGCGGGGAAGATGCCGCCGAAGGTCCAGCGTTTGGTGTTCTTCAGCGCGGAGCGCCGGTAGGGCCACAGCAGATAGCCCTCGTAGAGGCAGGTCCGCGTGATCTTCTCCACGTCCGAGAGGTCGGAGAGATCCGGAAGATCCGAGTGATCGGTGAGCGTCATGAGGTCAAGGTCCCCGAGTGGTGGAGAGAGGCGCTGTCGAGCAGGGCGCGTACGGCGTCGTCGGGGCTGCCGAGGACGTGCCGGACGCGGTAGGCGTCGAGCCGGTCGTAGGTCTCACGGGACAGCCGCAGCCAGGGGCTGCCCGCGTGGTAGCGGTCGGTCAGGGAGTGCCAGAGCCCGGCGGGCAGGGCGTACCGGGTGTCGCCGTCCGCCCAGGAGATCCGGGAGGCGGCGAGCCCGCGCCCGCCCGGAACCCGGTGGAAGACGGTGCCGCTGAACAGGAAGTCCAGCGGGACGTCGCCGTCACCGACGGCGCGCAGGTACTTGGTGACGGCCAGCTCGGTGTCGTACGAGCATTCGACGGGGATCTCCACCATCGTGCGGTCGTCGAACGCCGGGACGTGGATGGTCGTCCTCGCCCAGGTGAGCGGCCTCATGCTGCTCGCCCACTGCTCCGGCGCCCCGAACAGCTCGGCCAGCGCGACCCGGGCCTCCCGAGCGTAGCGGCGGCGGGCGACGTCGATACGGACGGCGGTGGTCAGCGCGATCGAGCCGACCGGGCTGCCGCCGGTCCTGGCGATCTCCAGTCGGAAGCGGAGGGTGGGCAGCGCGGCGAAGCGCTCCTCCTCGGCTCCGGTGACGGCGAACGCCAGGACCGGCGCCACCGGAGCGGACGGCGCGGGCGGCGCCGTCATGCGGGAGACAGGTTCGGCATGTCCGGGTCGACCGGGTTCCGGTGCCGGGGGTTGATGCCGGTGGAGCGGCGGGCCGTGGACCGGTCGTCGCGGCGGTGTCCCGGCTGGCGCTTGTACAGGCCCCGGTGGTTGCCGCGCCGCACACCCGCGACGTGCGCGGGCTTGTCGGGCGCGACGTCGGGTTTGCCTACGGTGATGCCCATGACGCCTCCTCGGTGGTGAAGGGGGTGGACTCGGGGACGGATGCGAGGGTGGGATCGGGGAC
>NZ_VJZE01000628.1 GCF_009377205.1 Streptomyces phyllanthi | reverse complement strand
ACCCTGGCGGGCACCGTCGCCGCCGTCCTCGCGGGAAAGACCGCACTGCACGGAGGGCCGTCGGTGGCGGGCGTGCTGATCTGCACCCTGTGCGCGGCCCTCTGGCTGGGTTTTCTGGGCCTCGCCCACCGCCGCATCAGCGCTTTGGCCACGCCCCGCCCTCCGGTGCTCGGCCCCCGGCATGCCACGGCGGCCACCCTCTGCACGGTCGCGCTCGCCCTGTGCGGGGCGGCTCTCCTGTTCTGACACCTCGCGGGCACCGGCGCCCGGAGTGCGCCCCTTGGAGGGGAGCCGGGCGGACCATGAGCCAGAAATAGCGCACCGAAAAGGTGGTTTTTACCTCCCGCGGCTAGCCTGGCCGTGTGGTTCCCCCTCCCCCACACACACCTCCGAGGTGAGCACCATGACCACCCCGCACCAGGAACACTCCGCCCACGAACACGTCCACGGCCCGTCCTGCGGACACACCGCGGTGCCGCACGACGGCCACGTCGACTACGCGCACGACGGGCACCTGCACAGGGAGCACGCCGGGCACTGGGACGAGTGCGAGCCGGGCGGGCATGTCACGCACGAAGGGCACCCCCACGCGCACGGCGAGGGCTGCGGGCACCCCGCGGTCGAACACGGCGACCATGTCGACTACGTGCACGACGGACACCGGCACGCGGCGCACGAGGGACACTGGGACGACCACTGAGCCGACCTCCCGGGCCCCATGGACGTCCCCGGGGCACCCCGGACGCCTGCGGATCGTCACCTGCTGGCAGGCTCTGACCACCAGTTGGCGACGATCCCCAGGGGGTCCCCATGACCGCAGGCGAGCCGTACACCGTCGAGTTGGCCGCGGACGTGTACGCGTACGTGCAACCGGACGGCGGGTGGTGCCTGAACAACTCGGGCTTCGTGAGCGACGGGACGGCCACCCTGCTCGTGGACACCGCGGCGACCGAACGGCGCACCCGGGCACTGGCCGCCGCTCTGGAGGCCACGGGCGTCCCGGCGCCGAAGCTCCTGGTCAACACCCACCACCACGGGGACCACACCTACGGCAACAGCCAGTTCATGCCGGCGGCCACGCTCGTCTCGCACGCCGCCTGCCGCCGTGAGGCGCTGGCCAGCGGGCAGCACCTCCACCTGCTGTGGCCGCAGACCGACTTCGGGGACGTCCCGATCCTGGGCGCGGACGTGACGTTCACGGACCGTGCGACCCTGCACGTGGGCGACATCGAGGCCGAGGTGGTCCACCCGGGCATCTCGCACACCGTGGGCGACTCCTTCGTGTGGCTGCCGCACCGCCGGATCGTGTTCACCGGGGACCTGGTCTTCGAGGGCGGGACGCCGTTCTTCCTGATGGGCTCGCTCAGCGGTTCGCTGCGCGCGCTGGAGCTGCTGCGCGGGCTCGGCGCCGAGACCGTCGTACCGGGGCACGGGCCGGTCACCGACCCCTCGGCGTTCGACCGGGCCGAGCGGTACATCCGGTTCGTGGCCGACGTGGCCGAGAAGTCGCGCGCGGCCGGGCTCAGCCCGCTGGAGGCCGCCCGTCAGACGGACCTCGGGGAGTTCGCCGAGCTGCGCGAGAGCGAGCGGCTGGTGGCGAACCTGCACCGCGCGTACGCCGAGCTGGAGGGGCTGCCGGAGGGCGAGGGCGTGGACCCGTTCGCGGGCTTCATCGACATGGCCACCGTCAACGGCGGGGAGATGATGACCTGCCACGCGTGAAGCGGTGGCCCCAAGGCGAGGCCGGGGCATCGTCGAGCGGCCGGATCCGACGGAGAGGCCGCTCGTTCCCCGGCACCCACTTCGTCGCGCCCACTGGACGACATACCGACCGGTCGGCATCATAGTCGGGTCCGGTTCACCGAGGTTCATCCGCACGTAGGAGCGACGATGTGTTCTGACCATCCGCCCGGTCTCGATCCCGACCGGCTGCGCGGCCTGCTCGACGCCGAGCGGCCCGGCCTGGTGGGCGGTCCCCTGACCGGCCGGCTGATCGAGGGCGGACGGTCGAACCTCACGTACGAGGTCACGGACGGCACCTCGAAGTGGGTCGTACGGCGCCCCCCGCTGGGCCACGTACTGGCGACCGCGCACGACATGAGGCGCGAGCACCGGGTGATCAGCGCGCTGCACCCGACGAACGTGCCGGTGCCGCGCCCCGTGCTGCTGTGCGAGGACGAGGACGTGCTCGGTGCGCCCTTCTACGTGATGGACTTCATGGAGGGCACGCCCTACCGCACCGCCGAGCAGCTGGCCGCACTGGGCCCGGAGCGCACCCGGGACGCCGTACTGAGCCTGGTCGACACACTCGTCGAACTGCACGCGGTGGACCCCGCCGAGGTGGGCCTCGCGGACTTCGGGCGCCCGGAGGGCTTCCTGGACCGGCAGCTGCGGCGCTGGGGCAAGCAGCTGGACGCGTCGCGCAACCGCGAGCTGGCCGGGATCGACGAGCTGCACGCCACGCTGGGCCGCGAGCTGCCGCACTCACCCGCGCCCGCCGTGGTGCACGGGGACTACCGGCTCGACAACGTGCTGCTCGGGGAGGACGACCGGATCAGGGCGATCCTCGACTGGGAGATGTCCACGCTCGGCGACCCGCTGACCGACCTGGGCCTGCTGACGATGTACAGCGTGCCGCTGGGGCTGCCCGAGTCCCCGGTCTCCACCACCGCCGTGGCCCCCGGGCACCCGGAACCGGCGGAGATCGTCGAGCGGTACGCCGCGCGCTCGGGGCGCGACGTGTCCGCGGTCTCCTGGTACACGGCGTTCGCGTGGTTCAAGCTCGCCGTGATCCTTGAGGGCATCCACTACCGCTACACGCTGGGCCAGACGGTCGGCCGCGGCTTCGACCGGATCGGCGAGCTGGTCCCCGTCTTCATCGAGCACGGCCTGACGACTCTCCAAGAAGGCTCCCGGAAGGGCTGATCCACCATGGACTTCGCATTCGACGCCCGTACCGAGGAACTGCGCGGCAGGCTGCTCGCCTTCATGGACGAGTACGTCTACCCGGCGGAGCCCGTCGCCGAGGAGCAGCGGGCGCTGCTCGCCTCGCCGTGGGACACCCCGGCCGTGGTCGAGGAGCTGAAGGCCGAGGCCCGCAGGCAGGGCCTGTGGAACCTCTTCCTTCCCGACTCCGAGTACGGCGCGGGGCTGACGAACCTCCAGTACGCGCCCCTCGCGGAAATCACGGGTCGCTCCCCGCAGCTGGCGCCGACCGCGCTGAACTGCGCGGCGCCCGACACGGGCAACATGGAGGTGCTCTCGCAGTTCGGTGACGAGCGGCAGAAGAAGCAGTGGCTGGAGCCGCTGCTCGCCGGCGAGATCCGCTCGGCGTTCGCGATGACCGAGCCGGAGGTGGCCTCGTCCGACGCCACGAACATCACGACGCGGATCGAGCGGACCCCCGACGGCACCGACGAGTACGTCATCACCGGGCGCAAGTGGTACATCTCCGGGGCCATGAACCCGGACTGCCGGATCTTCATCGTGATGGGCAAGACGGATCCGGAGGGCGCGGACATCCGCCGCCAGCAGTCCATGGTGCTGGTCCCGCGCGACACCCCCGGCGTCACGGTGAAGCGCGCGATGCGGGTGTTCGGGTACGAGGACCACTACCACGGCGGCCACGCGGAGGTGGTCTTCGATGGCGCGCGCGTCCCGGCGTCGAACCTGATCGGTGAGGAGGGCGGCGGGTTCGCCATCGCCCAGGCGCGGCTCGGGCCGGGGCGTATCCACCACTGCATGCGGCTGATCGGTATGGCCGAGCGGGCGATCGAGCTGATGTGCCGGCGGGCGGTGGCGCGTGAGGCCTTCGGGAAGGCGCTGGCCCAGCAGGGGGTGGTGCACAACTGGATCGCGGACGCGCGGGTGGCGGTGGAGCAGTTGCGGCTGCTGGTGCTGAAGACGGCGTGGATGATGGACACGGTCGGTAACCGGGGGGCCCACACCGAGATCCAGGCCATCAAGATCGCCACGCCGCGGACGGTCGTGGACATCATCGACCGGGCGATCCAGTTGCACGGCGCGGGTGGTGTGAGCCAGGACTTCCCGCTGGCCGAGCTGTACGCGGGGGCCCGCACGCTGATGATCGCGGACGGTCCGGACGAGGTCCACCAGAGGTCGCTGGCGCGGCGGGAACTGAAGCGGTACGTCTGACCGCCGGGGGCGCCCAAGGGTTTTGGGGTGGTG
>NZ_VJZE01000627.1 GCF_009377205.1 Streptomyces phyllanthi | reverse complement strand
CCCCACCCCCCACCGAAACCACCGCCCACGTACTGACCGTACCGAACGCCCGAGGGGTCCCGTTCCGTGAGTCTGCATCCCACTCTCCAGCCCTACGCCGACGCCTGGACCCACTCTGTTGACGCGATATCCGAGCTGGTGAACCCGCTCGTGGAGGGCGAGTGGAACCGGCGGACGCCCTGCCCCGGCTGGTCCGTCCGCGACATCGTCTCCCATGTCATCGGTCTGGACTGCGAGATGCTCGGCGACCCGCGCCCCATCCACACGCTCCCCCGCGACCTGTACCACGTGCAGAACGAGCACCAGCGCTACATGGAGATGCAGGTCGACGTCCGCCGCCACCACACGGCGCCGGAGATGACCTCCGAGCTGGAGTACACGATCATCCGCCGCAACCGCCAGCTGCGGAACGAGTCGCGCGACCCGGGCACCAAGGTGCGCGGCCCGCTCGGTGTCGAGCTCACCCTGGAGCAGGCCATGCGGAACCGGGCGTTCGACATCTGGGTGCACGAGCAGGACCTGCGCACGGCCCTCGGGGAGCCGGGGAACCTCGACTCGCCGGGCGCCTTCGTGGTCCGCGACGAGCTGCTCTCCGTCCTGCCGAAGGTCGTCGCCGAGGACGCGCAGGCCCCCCGCAGTTCGGCGGTCGTCTTCGACGTGCACGGACCGGTGGAGTTCATCCGTACCGTCCGCGTCGACATCCAGGGCCGCGGCACCCTGGAAACGGCACCGGCGCTCGGCCCCGCCGCCACCATCACCCTCGACTGGGAGACGTACGTGCGCCTGGCCTGCGGCCGTGTCACGCCCGACGCCGTCGCCGACCGCGTCAAGGGCGAGGGCGACTCCGAGCTGATCACGGCGATCCTGCGGTCGTTCGCGGTGACGGTGTAGGCGGCTCAGGCTTCGACCGTGACCGCCGGCGCGAAGGCGACCGGCGGTGCGAAGACGACCGGCGGTGCGAAGACGACCGGCGGTGTGGACGACTGACAGGGTGGACGACTGACGGTGTGGCGACGCAGCGGGCGCCGTACGGCGGCCCGCCCGGCCAAGCCACGACCGTGCCAAGAACATGCCCCACGGCGCCCGCACCGGGCTCAGGCCGGTACGTGCACCGTCTCCACCCGGCTGGCCACCAGGCGCTCGCGCTCCCGGCGGGCCGCACGGCCCCGCAGGCGGAGGATCTGGGTGAGGCCCAGGGCCTGGAGGACGAAGACGGCCGAGAAGGCGATGCGGTAGTCGTCGCCGGTGACGTCCAGGAGGACGCCGACCGCGAGCAGTGTCGTCATCGAGGCGACGAAACCGCCCATGTTGGTGATACCGGAGGCCGTGCCCTGACGCTGGGGCGGGTTCGCCGGGCGGGCGAAGTCGAAGCCGAGCATCGAGGCGGGGCCGCACGCGCCGAGGACCGCGCACAGGGCGATCAGCAGCCACATCGGCGTGCGGTCGAACGCGAGCGTGGCCGCCCACACCGTCGCGGTCGCCCCCACCGTCCCCAGAGCCAGCGGCAGCCGCGCCGCGTGGCGCCGGGCCACGATCTGCCCGTACACCAGCCCGACGGCCATGTTGGACAGCACGATCACGGTGAGCAGGTCGCCCGCCGACGCCCGGGTCAGCCCCTGCGCCTCGACCAGGAACGGCAGCCCCCACAGCAGCAGGAACACCATCGCCGGGAACTGCGTGGTGAAGTGCACCCACATGCCGAGCCGTGTACCCGGCTCCCGCCAGGCCGCCGCGATCTGCCGCCGTACGTACGCCGCCCCGTGGTGCGGGAACGGCTCCGGTTCGTGGCCCTCGGGGTGGTCCCTCAGGAACAGCAGGGTGAGGACGAGGACCAGGGCACCCGCCACGGCGCTGCCCGCGAACGCCGCCGTCCAGCCCACCCCGTGCAGCAGCCTCGCGATCAGCAGCGTGGAGACCAGGTTGCCCGCCATGCCCGCGAGCCCCGCGAGCTGGGCGATCAGCGGCCCCCGCCGGGCCGGGAACCAGCGTGCGCCGAGCCGCAGCACGCTGATGAACGTCATCGCGTCACCGAGGCCGAGCAGCGCCCGCGAGGCCAGTGCGGTGCCGTAGGAGGGGGAGAAGGCGAACCCCAGCTGTCCCGCCGTGAACAGCAGCACGCCCAGCGTCAGCACCTTCTTGGTGCCGAGCCGGTCGACCAGCAGGCCCACGGGTATCTGCATGCCCGCGTACACGAGCAACTGCAGGATCGAGAACGTGGAGAGGGCGGAGGCGCCCACGTGGAAGCGGTCGGCCGCGTCGAGGCCGGCGACCCCCAGCGACGTACGGAAGATGACCGCGACGAAGTACACGGAGACGCCGATGCCCCAGACGGCGACGGCGCGGCGGCCGCCGGGCGGATCTCCGGGCAGCGAGACGGAGCCCGCGCTCGAAGCACTCGAACGGGAACTCATCGCACCTCGCCCCGTGCCAGATGGGAGAACCAGCTGACATGCCGGTGCACGAAATTCACGGCCGCCTCCGCGTCGCCCGAGCGCAGCGCCTGGAGGATCTGCTCGTGCTCGACGAGTGTCTTGGTGATGCGGTCGGGGTGGGCGTGCATCACGGCCACGCCCATGCGCAACTGCCGGTCGCGGAGCTGGTCGTAGAGACGGGAGAGGATCTCGTTGCCCCCGCTGCGGACGATCTCGGCGTGGAAGCAGCGGTCGGTCACGGCCGCTCCGGCGAGATCCCCGGCGGCGGCCTGCGCCTTCTGCTGGGCGAGGAGTTCCTCGAGCCGGGCGATGAGCCGCGGCGAGGCCGGCACGACCTTGCGGACCGCGTGCTCCTCGACGAGCTGGCGGGTCTCGACCACGTCGGCTATCTCCTGCGCGGAGACGGGCAGAACGAGCGCACCCTTCTTCGGGTAGAGCTTGATCAGCCCCTCGACCTCCAGCCGCAGCAGCGCCTCCCGTACCGGTGTCCGGGACACCCCGACCGCCTCGGCCAGCTCGCCCTCGGTGAGCAGGGTGCCGCCCTCGTAACGGCGCTCCAGGACGCCCTGCTTGACGAACCCGTAGACACGATCGGCGGCGGGGGGCTGCTTGACGACGGGTGAGTCGGCGGAGGCGGTGGAGGTTGAGGCGGCGGTCGGAACTGAAGGCATGCCGACAGCATAGATACAACACGTACACATCGTCAGAGCCGTCCATCATGCGGAATCGCCACCCCCTCCCCATGAAGCGCACAACCTTCTGTGCTACTTACGTGTCACACGAGAAGCGGCCCTTTCGTGCCTCCGTCCAAGTGGCCGCTCTCCACAGACATTTGACGCAATCGGGGTACTTGACTTGATTACCGCCATAAGGGACGGACGTGTCCGCAGGGCCGCCGCCGTAGTCGTCACGACCGGCGCGATGCTCACCACCGGCGCCCTCGGAATGGCCCCCGCACACGCTGCCGGCGCGCCCACGATCACCGCCAAGGGCGGGTTCGTGATGAACAGCGCCACGGGCAAGACGCTCTTCACCAAGGCCGCGGACACCAAGAGGCTCACCGCCTCCACCACGAAGATCATGACCGCCAAGGTCGTGCTGTCGCAGTCGAACCTGAACCTGGACTCCAAGGTCACGATCAAGAAGGCGTACAGCGACTACATCGTCAGCAGGGGCGCCTCCTCGGCCCGTCTGATCGTCGGCGACAAGGTCACCGTCCGCCAGCTGCTGTACGGGATGATGCTGCCGTCCGGCTGCGACGCCGCGATGGCCCTCGCCGACAAGTTCGGTTCCGGCTCGACGGTCTCGGCCCGCACCAAGAACTTCATCGGCAAGATGAACACGATGGCCAAGAGCCTCGGCATGACGAAGACGCACTTCGACTCGTTCGACGGCATCAGCAACGGCTCCAACTACTCGACGCCGCGCGACCTGACGAAGCTCGCCCGCAGCGCGATGAAGAGCTCCACGTTCAAGACGGTCGTGAAGGACACGTCGTACACGGCGAAGACGATCACGAAGACCGGCAGCACCCGCACCATGGCGCCGTGGAAGAACACCAACACCCTTCTCGGCTGGAACGGCACGATCGGTGTGAAGACCGGCTCCGGCACCGAGGCCAAGTACTGCCTGGTCTTCGCCGCCACCCGCAGCGGCAAGACGATCGTGGGCACCGTCCTCACCTCCTCCTCGGCGGCCAAGCGCACGGAGGACGTGAAGAAGCTGATGAACTACGGCTTCTCGCAGCTGTAGCCGAACGCCGCTTCCAGGC